>JACQOR010000083.1 GCA_016202435.1 Chloroflexota bacterium | reverse complement strand
GTCCCGGAGCTCGCAGCATGCACGCCGGAGCTGGCCCCACTCTGGGTGTAAGACCCCGACACGGAATGGGTGCCGGTGGTATCCGGCGTGAAGGTGACCGAGCAGGACTGGCTGTTCGCCGTCGGACTTCCCAGCGTGCAGGAGCCGGAGCTGAAGCTCCCTGACCCAGAAGCCACCGAGAACGCCACCGTGCCCGCCGGGGCCGACTGGGGGCCGCTATCGCCGTCGGTCACCGCGGCCGTACAGGTCGAGCCCTGGTTCACGTCCACCGGCGTGGAGCACGAGACCGCCGCCGTCGTGAAACGCACGGCGACCGTGTGCGTCTCGGTGTCGGAGCTGCCGATGTACGAAGCGTCGCCCGCATACGTAGCCGTGAGGGTCTTGGTCCCGGCCAAGGTGGAGGTAAGTGAGCAGCTGCCGACAGCGATCGTGGCAGAACAGGTGGCGCTTCCGTCGGAGACAGTCACGGATCCGGGCGGCGAGCCGCTGCCGGGCGAATCGATGGTCACCGTGAACGCGACCGTGTAGGACTGGTTGACCACCGAAGGGTCGGGCGCGTCGGAGGTGATGTTGGTGGTTGTCGGAGCCGGATCGTCGTTGCTGATGGTGCCGAGACCCTGGCTATCGCTGAGCGTGGCGTCCCCGGCGTTGCTGAGGTTGACGAAAAACGTCTCGTCCAGCTCGAAGGCCGTATCCCCGCTCACGGTGACGCTGATCGTCTTCGTCGTGTCCGAGGATTGGAACGTCAGTGACCCGCTCGCGGCGGTGTAATCGCTGCCCGCCGTGGCCGGGTTGGTCGTGCCGTTCGCGGTGGCGTAGTCAGCGGTGGCGTCAACGGCGGTGGATCCGGACTTGGTAACGGTGAATGTGAACGTCGAGCTGCCGCTGTCGCCTTCGTCCTGGGTCACGTCGTTGATCGAGAGGCCGGGGGCGGTGTCGTCGTTGGTGATCGTGCCCGTCCCGGTGCCGCTGCTGATGGTGGCGTTGCCGGGGCTGGACAGGGTGACCGTGAAGGTTTCGCCGGCCTCGTAGATGGTGTCGCCGCAGAGGGTGACGGCGATGCTGCCGGACGCGGCTCCGGCCGAGATGGTGAGCGTGATGGTCGACACTGAGACGTAGTCGACGCTTCCGATGCAAGACCCGCCGCCCGTGGCCGTGCCGTCGCTGGCGCGTAGTCGACGGTCACGGTCCGGCCGCTCACGGCCGAGAGGGAGACGGTGAAGGTCAGTGGGGACGTGCCGCTATTGCCCTCTGCGGCTGAGGGGCTGTTGATCGCTAGCGTCGGCTCCGGATCGTCGTCGCTGATCGTCACCGTGGCGCTGCTGGGGCTTACGATCTGGTAGCCAGCCCCCGGCGCGAGGTCCAGGATCGCCGTTTCCGCGTCCTCGTCCAGCGTGTCCTGGCACACAGTAACAGTCACCGTGGTGGAGCTCGAGCCGGCCCCTATGGTGGCTGACCCCGAGAGCTGCACGTAGTCCGCCGATCCGGTGCAGCTGGCGCCGCTGGTGGCGGTGCTGCTGCCGGACACGGTGTAGCTGACGTTGAGGGCGCCGCTCGTATCGCCGACCCGGGAGATGGTGAAACTGCCGTTGCTGGGCCCGGACTCGCTCCCGTTACTCGCGGTGACGCTCACGCTCGTGTCGTCGTCGGTGATGTTCACCGTGGCGCTGGCCGCGGTGATGGTGTAGACGCCGGTGTTGGCGGTGAGGGTGAGGGTCGCGCTCTCGGTGGATTCCTGGCTCGTGTCGTCGCAAGGCGTAACGGTAATCGTGGCTGTCGCGGTGCTGGCAAGCAGGGTGACCGACGTGCTGCTCGGGCTCACCGTGTAGTCCACGCCAGCGGTGCAGGACGACCCGAGTGTCGCGGTCCCCGAAAAACTGTAGCTCACCGTTAAAGAGCTACTGAACGTATCCCCCTGACTGCGGGTGATAGTGAAGGCGCCCGTGGTCGTGCCGGCCTCGGTCGCCGTCGCGTCAGACGCGGAGACGCTCACCTCGGGCGGGTCGTTGTCGTTGATCGTGGCGGTATCGCTGCTGGGCGACCCGATGGTGCACGTTGTCGAGCAGGAAGTCAGCGTGAGAATGACCGTCTCAGCCGTCTCGTCGCTGCTGTCGTCGGTCGGCGTGAGCGCAATCGTGGCCGTGGTGCTGACGCCGGAGATGTTGACTGAGCCCGGTAGCGAGTAGTCGGACCCGTTCGTGGCGGTGCCACTCAGGCTGTAGTTGACCGTGAGCGTGTCACTGGCGCCCGGAGTGCTGCGGGTGACCGTGAACGTACCGGTGTCCGCTCCTTCCGTTGCGCTGGAATCAGTGGCGCTGACGGTGACCGTAGGGGGAACGACGACGCTGGACGTTTGTGGATTGCTGGAGGAGGCCTGGGCGGAACAGCCGCTAGAGTTCCAGGCGCTGGTCGAATACGACTTGGTGCCGGTGGATAAGGCCGTCGATGTAAACGTGATCGCCACGGTTCCGTTGGGCGGCGTGCCCGGGTTGATCCGGTCTTCGGCACCAATGGCGCTGGTGGTGATGACCCCACCACTCTCCGAGATGCTCCAGTTGCGCACCTGACCACCACCGTCGGTAGCCAGTACGCTCAGGCCAGTTGCAGTGCTCATGCCGGTGGGCACGGTCACCTGCACGCACTGGATCTGATCAGAAGAGCCGCCGAAGACCGTAACCGTGAGCGTGTAGGTTGTGGAGGTACTGATTGCGGCTGTGCCGGGCGAGATGGCGGTCGAAAAGGTCGCTGCCGCCGCTGTGACATAAGTCGGTGTACTGCCCGGAGTGGGCGTAGGTGCTGGCGTTGGGCTCGGTGGAGGTGCAACCGCCGCGCCCAACGCCTTCGAGACGTTGATGCGGCCGAACGTGCGGCCGGTGATCGGGTCGGTGGCGCCCTTGATCTGGCTGGCCGTCGCGCTGCTGCTCTTGCCGCTGGCCACGAGGAGCGCCGCCAAGCCCGCCGTGTGAGCTGCCGCGGCGGAGGTGCCGCTGATTGCCCCATAGCCGCCGCCCGGCTGGCTGGTGCGGATGCCGACGCCCGGCGCCCCCACGACGGCGCTGCCCGTGTTGCTGCCAGGAACCAGGCCGTCGCTCTGGTCCGTGGCGGCCACGCCAATGACGCCCGAAAGGCCGGCCGGGTAGCTGGCCGCGCTGGAGCCGTCGTTGCCGGTGGCCGCCACCAGGACCGCTCCCTTGCTCCTCGCATAGGTCACGGCATCGGCCAGCGCGGCCGAGTAGCCGAGGCTGCTGAAGCCCATGAGGATGACCCTGGCGCCCCGGTCGGCCGCCCAGATGACGCCGGACACGACGTCCGAATCCCAGCCCGTTCCGTCCGGCCGTAGGACCTGCACGGACGAAAGCGACGCGCCGGCGTAAGCGACGCCGGCGACGCCGGTGGCGTTGCCCGTGACGGCGGCGGCGATACCCGCCAGTGCCGTGCCGTGCCCGTTGGGATCCAGGCTGGGGTTGCTCCCGACGAAGCTCTGCCCAGTCGTCATCCGAGCCGCGAGGTCCGGATGGGTGGCATCTATCCCCGTATCGAGCACGGCAATGGTCGCAGCGCCCGGGATGGGGACCACCCCGTACGCCTGGTCCCAGGCGATCCATGGGAGGGCCCATTGGTCCGGATAGGTTGGGTCGTTGGGAATACTGGCTTTGGCCATCTTGACCGCGGGTGCGACGCGCTCGACGGAGCGCTCGCGCGAGAACGAAGCAATGACGGCATCGCGGGAAGCGACCGGCACCTCGATGACCCGAGTGCGAAGTTGGTCGAGCTTGCGGCCCGATCTACCCGCGACGCGGCGCGCGGTGACGTCGGCGTCTGCCCCGGATCGAAATTTCACGATGATCGGGACCAAAGCGCCCGACGCGGAACTGCTCGTGGTGGCAGACGGCTGCGCTGGCGTCGCTGTCGGCTGGGCGGGCGCGCCGAAAACGGGTTGGGGCAGCATCGTCACCGCGGTACCGATGGCGAGCAGACGACGGAATAGGGCGATTCGCCTCATAGCCTGAAAAGCCCAACATGCGCAGGACCGATTCTACGCATTCGGTAGGACCAGCTGGTACTGATCGTGAAGGGGTTTCACCAGCCGCGGCCTGCACGCCTGACCGTTACCTGACCACCAAACGTATCCGCCTTCACTTGGGTGGGCCTCTCTGAGGGTCGTCAGATCAGCAGCCGCAACACCGTCTGTGGCGCGAGGTTCGCCTGGGCAAGGACCGCCACACCAGCTTGCTCCAGGATCCGGAGCCGACCGAGGTTGACGCTTTCAGAGGAAACGTCGACATCCAGGATGCGCGACTCGGCCGCCGACGTGTTTTCCGCCGCGATGTTGTTCGCATTGATGGCGCCCGCAAGTCGGTTCGCGGCTGCGCCCAGGTTCGAACGGATCTCGGAGACTTCCTGAATATCAGCGTCCAGCTCGACCATGAATGCCACCGCCGAGCTCCCGAGGGCTGGTTCGAGGGGAGCGATGTTGTAGCTGAGCGAGCTCGCGGTGACTTCCTCGAAGTCCACCCTCATGACCTGCCCGGAGTCGGGCCCAAGCTGATACTGGGCACTCTTGTTGCCGCCCGTGAGCGTCGTCCTCAGGCTCCCGGTGCCGGTGGCCGTCAGGAAGAGACCGATATCATCGGAATCAGCAAATCCTGACAGCGCCTGGACTTCAAGAGTGACGTCACTGCCCGTGGTGAAGTCGAGGGTGAAGCTATCCGCATCGCCGGCGGCGGTCAGCAGGCTGGAATCCGTGTCGTAGGTGGCGGTCGCGCCTTCGCTCTGTCGAGTCGCGGTGAGCAACCCTGTCGCCGCGTCCCAGCTGAAGAAATAGGTATCGGCCGCGTCCGTGCCGTCAGCGGCAAGGGTGAACGTAACGTCGGTGACCAGGATATCGGCGTTGAAGCTGCCCTTCCGGAGCTCGCTGCCCTGGTGCACGCCAATCGCGGCGGCCCCGCCATCCAGGGCGCCCTTCAGGAGGAACTGCCCGTTAAACGTGGTGCGGCCGGCGATTGCGTCGATCTCGGCATCGAGCTGGTTCAGCTCGGTGATGATGGCGTTCCGGTCATTCGAGGTCAGGGTGTCGTTGAGGAACTGCACCGCGAGCTCCCGCATGCGTTGGAGCATGGCGTGGACCTCGGTCAGGGCACCCTCGGCGGTCTGGATCATGGAGATGGCGTCCTGGGCGTCCCGGACGGACTGGTTGGTGCCGACCAGCTGGGCGCGCAGCTTCTCGTTGAGCGAGAGCCCGGCGGCATCATCGCCAGCCCGATTGATGCGCAAGCCGCTGGACAGCCGCTCCACGGATTTACCGAATGCGGTGTGCGCGGAGCTGAGGTTCCTCACCGTCGTGAGGGCGGCCACGTTGGTGTTTATCTGCACTGAAGAGATCGGCCTCCGTGCCGACTGCGGCCGAATGGATCGGCCTCCGGGCCGACCGTAGCGGATTAGGGCTTCGCCGAGTTTGTTATCGGCGGATTGGGCCTTGCCGTTAATTGGGGCATTTCCGTAGCTGCCGCAGGGGAATGCTCACCGCCAAGAAGGAATTGGCTCTAATCCCCCTAGGTTTCGTGCGGCGTGCGAGGCTTGGCCGCGTCTTGCTCTAAACTCAGAGACCTGCCGGAGCCGGTGTCGAATCGGAGCTCGTCGGGAACCCTCGGTTCGAGAATGGCCCGCAAATCAATCTTTGGAGGCTGAATGCCCAGATTTCTGTCGCTAGCTCTTGTCGCCCTGATCACCGCCGGGTGTGGCGCGTCCCAGCCCACTGTGGCTCCGACGGCCGCGCCGGCCCCCAGCAACCCAACCGCGGCCCCCAGCCCTGCCCCGACCCGCGTGGCTCCGACGCCCACGGCCGCGAGGCAGGTGGCTGAGCTGGAGCTCAAATGGGGCCCGATGGACCCGAATCTGATGGTGAATGAGGGCCTGGGACTGGCATTCCAGGCGGAGAGTGTCCCGGGCGTGATCAGCGCCAGAGTCAGCGAAGAGGGAATCCACGTCCAGTATGACGCGGCGACGATCGACGCCGCGCGGCTCCGGACCGAGCTCCGTACCGCCGGCTTGCCGATAGCCAACTAGCGGCCAGGGTATAACCAGCGAGAACAGGAGATGCGCAATGACCAAGGTTGTGCTGAGCGTCCCGGCGATCGATTGTGAGCACTGCGAGCATACGGTGACGACGGCGCTCAATCCGCTCGCAGGTGTGCAGTCTGTCAAGGTGGACATCGAGGCGAAGCTGGTGCACCTGGAATTCGACGAAGGGCAGCTCACCCTGGACCAGGTGAAGTCAGTCCTGGAAGAAGAGGACTATCCGGTGGAGTCGGTGGCCACCTTCCGCTAGACTGAGCCAGTACCCGGCGCTTGCCCCCTCGGGTCCAGGCTCGAGGGGGCAAGCTTTTGTGCCGGCCGGTGAGCTGAAGTGCGTGTCATCACTGAAACCGCCTCCGCGAATCCTGAGAATCTGCCCCGGAGCGAAACTGACGCGGTGATCCGGGTCGCTTCGCTCCGCAAGGCCTTCGGCGCCCTGGTGGCGGTTGACGGCATCTCGTTCGAGGTAAAGCGCGGCGAGGTCTTCGGCATCCTGGGCCCCAACGGGGCCGGCAAGACGACGACGCTCGAGATCATGGAAACCCTGCAGCCGCCCACCAGCGGGCGCGTCGAGGTCGATGGCCTCGACGTCGAGCGCGAAGCCTGGGCGGTCAAGCAGCGTATCGGAGTACAGCTGCAGTCCGCGGGGTTCTACCCGGAGCTGACCCTCGTTCACCTTTTGAAGCTGTTCGCGGCGCTGTACAACGTGCACGTCGACCCCCTGGCCGAGCTGCGCCGCTTCCAGCTGGAAGACAAAGCGGGCACTTTCTACGACAAGCTCTCCGGAGGGCAGAAGCAGCGGTTTGCGCTCGCCACGACGCTGTTGCATCGGCCGGTCGTGGTCTTCCTGGATGAGCCGACCACCGGCCTCGATCCCCAGGCCCGGCTCCATCTCTGGGACCTGATCCGCCAGGTCAGAGGTGAGGGCACGACCGTCGTCATGACCACCCACTACATGGATGAGGCTGAACAGCTCTGCGACCGGGTGGCCATCATGGACCACGGTCGCATCATCAAGATCGGCACCCCCCACAGTCTCATCGACGAGTTGCTCAGCACCGGTTTCCAGAAACCGGTGATTCGGCACGAAGCGACCCTGGAAGACGTGTTCCTCTGGCTCACCGGCCGGACGCTTCGTGATGAGTGAGTCACGCGTTCCGGCGCGGGTGGAGCGCCAGCTCTCAGAGCCCAGCCAGCTTCGCGCCCTCTGGGCCCTGACGCTCTATCCGCTGCTGGCCATGCTCAACAACCTGGCGACCGTGGCGTTCAGCTTTCTGTTCCCACTGGCTTTCGTCCTCGTGTTCGGATTCATCGGGGGTGCCGGATCTGCCCTCCGGGTCGGAATCCCCAGCGGCACGGCGAGCGGGACGCTGTACGCGGCCCTGGAACAGAACGGCGCGCTCACGTTGATCACAGACGACCGGACCGAACTGGAGCGAAAGCTCAGACTCGGGAAAATCGAGGCCCTGATGGAGCTGAAGAGCAGCGGCATTGAGATCGTGTTGAACTCAGCCAACCCCGACGGGCGACTCGCCCAGCTGTGGATCGAAGACACCATCGATAAGCTCAACCTGGCAGCGGCGGGCGTGCCGCCGAGCTACGACTCGCAGGTCCACGAAGTGGCGGGCCGGCGCAATCGCTACATCGACTTCGCACTGCCTGGCCAGATTGGGATGGCTCTGATTTCCACGGCGGTATTCGGCACCGTCTTCGGGCTCCTCTACCTCAAGAAGGCCCTGGTGCTGAAGCGTCTCTTTGCGTCGCCGGTGCGCGGCGTGACCATTCTGGTGGGGCAGGGGATCGCCCGTCTGGTCATGGCCATCTTCCAGGCCGTGGTGATTCTCGTGATCGGCGTGTTCGCCTTTGGATTCCAGCTGGCCAACGGCTGGGTAACCTTCGCCGGAATGCTCGCGCTGGCCACCCTGGGGCTCCTCGTTTTCCTGGGTTTCGGCCTGTTCATCGCCGGGCGCACCGCGAACGAGAACGCCGCTGGTCCCATTGCGAACCTCGTGACCCTTCCGCAGTTTCTCCTCAGCGGGGTGTTCTTCCCGACGGACGTGTTTCCGTCCTGGCTGCGCCTCATTGCCGACAGTCTGCCGCTTTCCCACCTCAATGCGGCGATGCGCCAGCTTACGATTGAAGGCGCTGGCTTTGTGGACCTGCTTCCCTCCTTGCTGGCGCTCGTGGCCTGGGGCGCCGTGAGCTACCTGGCGGCCGCGCGCACGTTCAGGTGGGTTTAGGGTCGGGGAGAGGCTCGGGTTACGGCCGGCGGCGCCGCGGCCCGGCAACCATCAGCAGACCAATGCCGAGACCGAGGCCGATGACCTCCCCGATGAGGAAGCTCCAGGGCACTTCTCCGGCGATCAGCCAGTACAGACCCAGCACCGTCACGCCGAGGAATGCCACGGCGAGGCTGGCTTCCCTGAGATCGACGAGAAACTGCCGCTCCACAGTTCCCAGTCTAGCGCTTGCCCATCAGGGGCCAAGCTACCCGTGGCCCCCGGAACCTTGGCTCCCCGTCAGCGGCTGCTGAGATGAACCCCAGCCGGTCCGCCTCTAGGAAAGGTTCACGGCAATCTCAGTGCGCCATCCGGCGATCGCCGGAGCGAAGATCAGCCGCTCGGGACGCTCATTGGCAGCCATCTCGAAGTAAATCGTTGCCTGAGTCGATCCGCCCGGCTGGACGACGCGCTGCTTGAGGTACTGTTCCCCGGACACATCCGTGCGGACGCGATTGTCGCTGCCTCCGGAGCTCCGCAGCGTAAAGTAGCTCGCCCACACGGGTAGGACGAGATTCCCCCGATTGCTCATCGTGAAGTCGAACTTCACGAAACGATTCCCCGTTTTGGGATTGGTGAACCGATCCGGAGATTGAGCCGGGTTGTCCATCGCGGTCACAGTGAGCACGTAGTCGCCCGCCGTGATCGGCTGGCCAACCCCTCCGGTCCCTTGATTTGACGCGCAGGCGCTCAAGATCACTGACAGCAACAGCGCCGCCCCCAGCGGCAAGCGCCCGAGCCGGTTTCCTGGCGAAAGAAACTTCTCCACCTTCACCTCAAGCTGTGGCCAAGAATATGCTCCACCAGCTAGAGCCGCCTCGCCTTATGCGGCCCGCCACCCAAGACGGGGGCCGGATCGGATCCTCGTCGAGTCTTTTACTCAAATCCCACCTGGTTCGCCACCGGTTCAGAACGGCCGAAAGCCGGGACCCTGCAATCGGCCTCTCCAGAGAAGGGCGACGATTATGGTCGTCATTCCTGAGGCCGCGAGAAACATGACGCTGGCTGACGGTACGTAGAGGCTCGCCTGGCGCATTGCCACGGCCAAACCGGCGATTACGAGCATGACCCCCAGCAGCCTCTGCAGATCGCGCTGCGGCACCACGGCCGTGGCCAGGGCGCCCAGTTGCGTGCCTAGAAAAGCGCCACCAAACATGAGGCCGGCTGCCAGCAGCTCGACTCTGCCGACCACCCCATAGCCCAGAGAGCCAAACCCATTCGTCAGGACGATGGCGAGCAGGCTCGTAGCCACCGCCACCCGGCCGGGGACACGTAGAGCGTAGACCAGGATGGGCACCAGTACAAAACCTCCGCCCGTGCCCAGGAGTCCTGCCAGCAAGCCGGTGAGCAGACCGGCGATCCCGAGCACCGTGATAGGTACGGACATCTCGCCGCCCAGGACGCGTATTTCGGGACCAATGGCAAGCGGCTTGAGCCAACGCGAGCCTATGCTCCTCCCCGCCCCTGAAGGAGTGAGCGGCGCGTTCGATACCATCTCTCGCCACAGGATGAACACACCGACGCCGCACAGCAGAACGATATACGTCAGGCGCAAATACAGCCCCGCGACACCTTGCCCTTCCAGGAAGAGCACCAGCCTTCTCGCTCCTTCGAGTCCAACCATTCCTGCGATGCCCAGCGGCAATGCGAGACGAAAATCAAGATGCCCGAGCCGCAAGTGGCGCAGGGCTCCCATGAGTGCAGAGACGGCCGTAAAGGCCAGATCCGTGCCGATCGCATACACGAAGGGAAATCCCAGCATGTTGAGCGTGGGCGTCGTGAGCCATCCGCCTCCTACGCCAAAAAACCCCTGCAAGACGCCCACGAGGAATCCGAGGATAACGAGCAAGGGCCAGGCGACCACCACGCCCGCCACCGGAAAATGAAGTTCCATCAGCGAGAGGAGCCCCTTCCGAAAGATTCTCAGGCAGCCGCTAACCGCTTGGAATCACCATGTTCGCTGCACCGCGCGCTGGCCCCGGACCAGTCGTCACCGCCACGCAGCTCCACCCATACGTGAAGCCACGGGCAGGGCACAGTAGATCACGCCGAGCAAATCGGACGCAAGCCCAGACGCTAACTGTGGTTGTTTGAGAGTCCCCGGCCGGCCGTACGCACCTCACTGGTGGAGACGTCTACGCGGGAACTGATCCTTGTGCCCTATGATCGCGTGGCAGCAAAGGACGGCTAGTGCCCCACTACCGCGTTCGATTCGTCAATCCGCAGCGCGTCTACCAGAACCTCAAGCCGCAGCTGGATGCCGCCTACTTCGAGGTCATGGAGGGCGGCGACTTCATCGATCGTCACCAACTCGCTGCATTCGAGGAGCACCTGGCCGCGCTCGTCGGTACCCGCTACGCGGTCGGCTTGAATAGCGGCTACGACGCGCTCCAGATGTCTCTGCGCGCGGCGGGCATTGGCCCGGGCGGCGAGGTGATCGTGCCTGCCCACACGTTCGTGGCGACCGCGTCGGCCGTGGTCAACGTGGGCGCCACTCCTGTCCTGGTGGACGTGGGGGGCGACTTCAATATCAACGTGGATTTGATCGAAGACGCCATTACTCCGCGCACTCGAGCCCTGCTGCCAGTCCATTTGAACGGTCACATGGCGGACATGGTGGCAGTCATGGATATCGCGGCTCGACACCGGCTTCCGGTGATCGAGGACGCGTGCCAGACCCTGGGTGGGAAGCTGAACGGCAGGGCGGCGGGCGCCTGGGGGCTTACCGGTTGCTGGAGTTTCTATCCATTCAAGATCCTGGGCGGATACGGCGATGGCGGCGCCATTACTACCGACGATGCCGGGCTTGCCACCTTCGCCCGACGCATGCGCTACAACGGCGAGGACCGACAGACAGGTGCCTACCACGGTCATGGGTTTACTTGCCTCCTCGATAATCTCCAGGCGGCCTTCCTCGACGTCAAACTCCGACAGCTCCCGGCCGGGATCGAGCGCCGCCGCGAGATTGCCGAACGCTACCGCCGGGGTATGGAGGGCATCCCCGGACTGCGCTTGCCCCACTACGACCTTCCCGGCTACGAGGACGTCTTCCAGAACTACGTGGTGCGGTCCACGGCGGGAGATGCCTTTAGCAACTACCTCACCTCCCAGGGTATCGAGGTCCTCGTGCAGTTTCGAAAACCGTACTACCGCTACGAGGACCTGAAGCTCGTTGACCGAGGCTTCCCGGAAACCGAGGCGCTGAGCGCGGAGGTCTGCTCCCTCCCCATTTATCCGGAGCTCACCGATGAAGAGGTCGATGAAGTGATCGCGGTGGTCCGATCCTTCTACCACCTGTGAGCGACGGGCCAGGAATGAAGGCTCTCTCCTTCCGGACCGAGCTGTTCACCGAGTCGGTGATCCGTGAGATGACCCGGCTGTGCGACGCGGCAGGCGGATACAACCTGGCTCAAGGCTTCCCTGACTTCGATAGCCCCGCCGAGGTAAAAGCGGCTGCGATCGCCGCCATCCGTCAAGGACTCAACCAGTATCCGGTGACGTTTGGAGAGCCCGAGCTGCGTGCGGCCATTGCCCGAAAGGCAGAGGCTTACAACGGCATCGCGGCGGCTCCCGAAAGCGAGATCACCGTTACCTGCGGCGCCACCGAAGCGATGATGGCCACGCTCCTGGCGCTGATAAACCCGGATGATGAGATCATCTTGTTCGAGCCCTTCTACGAGAACTACGGACCGGACAGCATCCTTTCGGGGGCTACCCCGCGCTATGTGACGCTGCAGCCCCCTGACTGGAGCTTCGATTCCGGTGAGCTGGCAGCCACCTTCAACGACCGCACCAAGGCGATCCTGATCAACACTCCCAACAATCCCACCGGAAAAGTCTTCTCGCGCGCAGAGCTCGAACAGATCGCCGAGCTGTGCCAGCGGTGGGGGGCCTACGCGGTGACTGACGAGATCTACGAGCACATCCTGTACGACGAGGCGGAGCACGTCTCGATGGCCTCGCTACCGGGAATGTGGCACCGCTCGGTCACGATCAACTCGATCTCCAAAACCTATTCGGTCACCGGATGGCGCGTTGGCTGGGCCATTGCTCCGGATCCCATCACGCGGCAAATCCGCAAGGCCCACGATTTCCTCACCGTCGGCGCGCCAACCCCCTTTCAGCACGCGGCGGTCACGGCACTGGGGTTGCCCCGGTCCTACTACGCGGGCCTCGTCGCGCACTACGCCGCCGCGCGTGAGTTCCTCGTGGACCTGCTCCTGGAGGTCGGGTTCGATTGTGCTCGGCCCCCCGGGGCCTACTACGTCCTGGCCGATTCCTCTCGACTCATGAGCAAGTTTGCCGTGGCGGACGACGTTGCGTTTAGCCATCGCTTCCTGAAGCAGTTTGGCGTGGCCGTCGTACCGGGCTCCTCGTTCTACTCCCGGCCGGAGATGGGCAGAAACCAGGTGCGCTTCGCCTTCTGCAAACGATGGGAGACGCTGCATGGGGTGGCGGCGAACCTGAGAAGCGCGCTCACATCCTGAGCGCGGCGAAGAATCCCGGGTCGAAGAGAATCTCCAAGCAGCGAGCACCCGAAGGGAGCCCCTTCGTCACCGGCGGCTTTCCGGGCTGACCAAGACCCTGTAACGGCTGCCTCGGAGCGCGCGTTTGATGCGCGATGACTGCCGCGGTGGAAACCGTCCCCGGGATCACCAGCGCGCCTCACGCGGATACCTATGCCACCCTGGTGCTCCGCGCGCAGGGGGGCGATCAGGCAGCGCTCGCTGTTCTCTACGAGAGCTTTTTCGATCGCATCTACCGCTATGTGCTCGCTCGGATCGGTGATGTCGCCGAGGCCGAGGATGTGACTGAGGAGACGTTCTTCCGCATGCTGCGATCCCTCACCGGGTTCCGACCCAGCCCGAGCGGCGAGGCGCTGGGATTCGCGTCCTGGCTGTTCCAAATCGCTCATAACCTGTTGGTTGACCGCTTTCGGCATCGGTCCTGTCAGGAGACTGCTTTCACGCTGCTCAGGACGTCCCTGGATCACTGTGAGATCACCGGAGGCCCGGAGTCGGCACCGGGGTGGGATCGGCAGGATCTGATCGATGCCGTCCAGCGGCTGAGCGCCGCTCAAAGAGACGTGATTACGCTGCGCTTTGCCGCCAGTCTGTCTCTGGCCGAAACCGCGGCAGTCCTCGACAAGCACATAGGCAACGTCAAGGTCCTGCAACACAACGCCCTCGCCAACCTCCGTCGCTTCCTGGCGGATGAGCCGGCCCCTCAGAGAGATTTCGCGTGCCCACCCGCGATGAGTCACGCCTGGGCGCGGGCCCCGAGCGGACCTCGCTAGTTCGTGCGGGTGTCCGCGCGCAGGGCGAGCTCGATGCGCTGGTCTAGCCGCTGTCTGCGCTCGGGGGTGAGTTGGTCGAAACACGACCCGTGGGTCAGCCACCACGCCTCCTCGCTGCTCGGCTCTTTGCTGGCGAATGCCGCCGGGTCCCGCGCCAAGAGCTGCTGCAGCTCCCGATCCGCCAGGAGCGCAACACACATCACAGAGGGTGTTCCCGTGGTGACTGGTCGTGAGCAGGCGGGGCAGATCGGTTGCTCGTCCTCGGTGAACAGGAGTTGTCGAACCGCAGCCTTGGCATGTGCAAGCCAGATCAGCTGTCGGGCCACCAGCAGGTCGAACGCGTAGCGGCTGTGCGCGGGAACTCCCCAGATCGCCCGGTACTGATACGGCTCGGGCACGCCCTCGGGTCCGGGATCTGGTGGGGGGCTCACGAGAGAACCGCGTGGCGCTGGTTGTGGCGCGTGCAACCTCGCACTGGTCCTCCGCACGCGTATCCGGGGTCACGTGCATGACGCGCAAATGTAGTCCGCTTTTTACAGAGATTTCACGGCCGGAACATTTCTCGGATGGTCGCGGTTGCTATGGTTGGACCAGGCATACCGCGAGCAGCGAGCGACCGCCCCGCAAGGCGCCATCCCGAGCGGCTCGAACCAATTCGCTGGCGGCGTGCGACTACGGGAGCAGGAGATTCATTCATGCCACCCTTCTTGACTCGAAGAACGCTCGCAGCGTCGGGGGCCGCCCTGGTCCTAGCGGCCGCCAGCCTGGGCGTCGTTTTCGCCCAGCAGGCGCCGACGCCAACCCCGGCAACCGGACAGTCCCGGATGCAGGCCTACCTCGAGGCGCTAGCCAAACGACTCGGCATAACGACGGAGCGTCTCCAGCAGGCCATGACCGACACCCGAGCCGAGCTCGGCGTTCCGGCTCGCGGCGCGGGTCACGGTGTGAGGCCCGGGATTCCCGGCCGCGGACCTGGGGCCCACCGTTCCGGCGTCCCCAGCCACGGACTTGGTTCGATCCCCGGGCTTTCCGCCGCCGCAAACGCCATCGGCATCACGGTAGAGCAGTTGCGGCAAGAGTTGCCCGGCAAGTCGCTCGCCGACGTAGCCCAGGCGCACGGGAAGAACCCAGCGGACGTCGCCAACGCTCTCAAGGCTGAGGCGAACCAGCGCCTCGACGCGCGGGTCGCTCAGGGCCGCTTCGATCCGAACCAGGTAAAGCGGCGCATATCCGAGGCGATTGACAGTATGCTGAATCGCGTCATGCCCGCGGCTCCTGGCGCTCGAGGCCACTGGGCCCCTGGATCTCGATCCCGGACCCGGCAGAGCTAATAGCGACGGGCCCGAACCAGGGCAGTGCTTCGGCCACAGTCGGGGCGCTCCCCTTCGCTCGTATTCAGATCGAGAAGTTAGACTTAACATACCTAGCATCAGCAAAGGCCAGACTCTGGAGGCATTCTGAGCCTCAGCCAATGGGACCCTGATCCCGGCGGCATCAGGGTCCCACCGTCTCGATAAGGGGATTCGGTTCTGACGAGCCCTGCAGCAGTCTCCGGATCGCCACGCGTGTTGATAGTGGAAGACGACTATCGGATCGCGGCGTTCATTCAACGCGCGCTGGCCCAGGCGGGCTATCAGGTGAAGCTCGCCGCCGATGGCAACGCCGCCCTCGCGGCCGCGGGCAGTGAGCCTCCGGACGTGGTCGTACTGGACGTGATGCTGCCCGGCTTGGATGGGCTGGAGGTCGCTCGCCAGCTGCGCGCTGGGGGCGGCACGCCCATCCTGATGCTTACCGCCCGGGACGCGGTGGAGGATCGAGTCGAGGGTCTGGACGCGGGGGCTGACGACTACCTGGTCAAACCCTTTGCCCTGGAGGAGCTCCTCGCCCGGCTGCGCGCGTTGCTGCGGAGACGCGACGTGAACGCCGCCGAGCGGCGACGGGGAGTGCTCGCCTTTTCGGACGTGGTCCTGGACCAGGACACCCACGAAGTGACTCGCGGTGGGCGACGGCTCGAGCTGCGCAACATGGAATACGAGCTGCTCGCCTTCTTCTTGAGACACCCGGGCCGGGTCTTGAGCCGGATGGAGATCTTCGAAGAAGTCTGGGGCTTCGATTTCCTGGGCGACTCCAACGTCATCGAGGTCACGCTGGGACACCTCCGCCAGAAACTTGAGGCCAACGGTGAGCCGCGCTTGGTCTACACGGTACGGTCGGTGGGCTACGTGCTCCGAGAGGAGACGGCAGCTTGAGCCTGGGCCTGCGTCTCACCTTGCTCAATGGGCTGGTACTCTTGCTGACTCTGAGCGCCTTTGCCGCCGTTGCCTACGCCTACCAGCGCCAAACCCTCGAGGACAGCCTTGATGTCTCCCTGCGAGAACAGGCCCGCACCTTCACCGCGGGCAGCGAGCTGTTCCAGCGCTTCGCCGGCGGCTCCAGAGTGGTCGTGCTCGCCAGTCCCAGGGGGCTCGCCTCGCCAGACGTCTTCATCCAGATCACGACGACGGACGGTGAAATCGTAGGCCGTACCCGCAACCTGGAAGGGGCGACGCTCCCTACCGAGCCCCCCCTGCTTGAGGAAGCCCTGCGCCAGGGCGAGATTTTCGCCCGGGTGGAGGTCGACGGGCACCCGCTGCGCATGTTTGTGGCGCCCATGCTCGCCGGTCCCGGACGATTCCGCGATTCCGGCCCGATTGGTCTGATCCAGGTGGCGCGCCCGCTCGATCCGCTCTACGCAGACATCCGATCCCTGCAGACGACCTTCATCTCCGTGGGAGCGGTCGGCGTCCTCGCGTCTTTGATCCTGGGCTGGTTGCTCTCCTGGGCAGCGTTGCGGCCCATTCATCGGCTTGCGGCCACTGCTCATGCGATCGGCGAAGCGCGCGACTTCGGCCGTCGCGTTCCGCTCAGCGGGAAGCCGCACCGCGACGAGGTGGGCCGTCTGGGCGTCGAGTTCAATCAGATGCTGGAGCAGCTGCAAGCAGCCTACGAGCAGGTCGAAGCCGCGCTGTCGGCGCAGCGCCGCTTCGTGGCCGACGCGAGCCACGAGCTCCGTACCCCGCTCACTTCCATCCGCGGCAATGTGGAGCTGCTGCGCCGAATGGCGTGGATCGCTCACGTCGACGGGGATCCGGAGGAACAGGCCCAGGTCCTGGCGGATCTTGCCGCCGAGACGGAGCGCCTCTCGCGGCTCGTGGGTGACCTGCTCCTGCTCGACCGAGCCGACGCGGGCCAGCATTTGCTCCTCGTCCCGCTCGAAGTCAGTTCCGTCATTTACGACGCCTTCCGGGCTGCCCGCTTCTTGCGCGAAGGTGTAGAGCTGCGCGTCGATGAGGTGCCGCGGGACACCTGGGTGTCGGGCGACGGCGATCGGCTGAAACAACTCTTGCTGATTCTTCTGGACAACGCGCTGAAGTACACGCCTGATGGCGGACGCGTCACCATCGAGGCCGAGAAGGTGTTCGGCCTCGATCCACCCGGAGTGTTCATCCGCGTGCGAGACACCGGTCCGGGGATTCCTCGGGACGAACAGGGCCGCATCTTCGAGCGCTTTTATCGGGTGGACCGCGCGCGGGGGCCGGGCGGGGCCGGCCTGGGCCTCGCCATCGCGGACTGGCTGATCCACGAGCACCAGGGGAGGATCGAGGTGGACAGCGAACCCGGACGCGGGAGCACGTTCAGCGTCTGGCTCCCGACGATCCCGCCTCCGGCCGCCGTCCCGGTCCCCTCCTCGGTGGGCACCCCGGTCGAAGAGGTGCGACGACCAATTCCAGCGGGGGCCTAGTCTAGGGGAGCGGCCGAATTCCGGAGGCCATCTCTACCGCGGACCTGGCGACGATCGCCAGCGGATCGAGAAGCGGGATCCCGTGCGCTTGATCACGGATCACCATCGGAAGCTCGGTACAGCCCAACACCACCAGCTCAGCCCGCGCTTCTTTGAGCAAGCGCACCCCTTCGGCGACCCGCCCGGAGATCTCGCCCGCTGGATCTTCAACTAGGCCGGACTTCAGGCCACCTCCGGCCCGCCCAGACGAGGTCCAGGGACCGTAGACCGGCTCCATGAGCAGCAGCTCCTGGAGGTCGACCCCGGATCGGCCGCCGTGCTCGAGGTCCAAAAGTGACACGATCTCCATGCCGTCGGCGAGCCGCTCCGCCGCATCCTGGTAAACCCGCGCCTGGAGCGCGCCGGTGGTGGCCAGCACCCCGACCCGGCGCGCTCCCAGGTCGGCCGCCCTTCTTACGGTCTCTACAATCGTGTCGACCACCGGGACGGCCACTCGGCGCTGCAGTTGCTCCAGATACGCATGGGCCGTGATGCAAGCGATCACAACAAACTCCGCCCGGAGGCCGGGCTGCCCCGCCGTAATGCTGCGGACGCCGCGCTCCAGCCACGGCAGCGGAGACGGCCCCCGGCCAAGAAGCGCCAGGGTTCGATCCGGCGTCTCGGGAAAGGATGCCAGTAGCCAGGACGGGTAATCCTGATCGACGGGCGGACGTCCGATGAGCTCCGCCGTGGCCTGAAGTAGCTGCTTCTCCAGTTCAATGTGCGCGTACGGCCCCATCCCACCCAGAATGCCAATCACATGCTTCCACCGGAGCGACCCACCTTTCGCATCGATGTCCGCACTCACGGAAAAATACTCCAATAGAGCAGAATTCACCCCGACTCGACGTTGCTGGCCGAACCCGGCCCCAGAATGGGTGCACACTATTATCCCGAGCCGTTCTGCCTGACTTCAACGCTCTGTGGGCCAAAAGGGTTCGCTGCCTGGTCATCGTGGAGGCGGGCCACCGGTGAGCACGCGTTTGCAGCGGGGCCATGCCCGCTCCCAGTCCCCGCGCCCACAACTGCGAGATGAGACCCAAGCCGATCCGCCTCGTGCAGCGGGCCATGCCCGCTCCCAGTCCCCGCGCCCACAACTGCGAGATGAGACCCAAGCCGATCCGCCTCGTGCAGCGGGCCATGCCCGCCCTTAACGCCTGCAGCGCGTTGCCGATAGTCCCAGGCAGAAAGAACATCTGCGGGGGCGTGCCTTGCGGTCAATCAGCGCCGCTACGCGTGCGGAAGCAAAGCAATGGCCGAGGCCCGGCCATCGACGCGGCGACGGCGTTCCCGTGGCCTCGGGGGAGGCCGCCTTTCTCCGCGCCCTCGCCGGCGAGCTCGGCGTGAGCCCGGCGGACCTGCTGGATGCCTGGCTCCAGCCGGCCCAAGCGCAGCCCCAACCCGTGGCTGGGATCCCGGACCGGGCTCCGAATGCTGACCCCGGCTTCCACTCGCGGCTGGTGCCGGACGGATGGGCTCGAAGGTCGGCGGACTTCGCGCCGGGCGCGCTTTTCTCGTTAGTCGGTTAGCGGGCAGGGCCCGCGGCCAAGTGCGTTGGACGGGCCTTCTAGGCACTCTTCACCCGTCAGGGACCCCGCAAGGAACTCCTGGGCCCTACACGTTCTTCTTGGGGCGGTCCTCCTTGCGGACAACGAAACGCATGGCGCTGGTCGCGTCTGACACCGAGCAGACTTTGTTGTCCACGAGGCCCGCGACCCTGCCCGCAGCGATGAGTTCCCCTTCGGCCACGTAGCCGGAGAATCTTCTCTTCGGCGTCAGCAGCCAGATTCCGCCGCCAGGGTCCAGCCGGCCCCTCCATCTCCGCAGCACCGCGGCCAGGTCAACCGTCGCGTCCACGACGGCCAGCACGACGTCCGCAGGCTCGTCCTCTCGAGCGAGCGGCCGGCCGGTTTGCTCCAACAAGCCCTCCCGAGCCGCCGCGTCCAGTGGTCCGGCGAGCGCGTCGACCGCTACCGCGTGCCCCGGCTTGATGCCCAGCTTATCCAGCACGCCTCGGTGGCTGTAGTCTCGCTCCGGAGGCCGCTGCTTCACGTCAGCGCCACGGCTGGCAGCCACATGAGGGTTCGATTGGCCGGGGCGCGATCGCCACATGAATTGCCCGAGGAGTGGAGTCCAGCACCACGGATTCTATCTCTCCTCACCGTCTCGCCCGTGCTAATATCGCGGAATTCCACGCCAAAGCACCCACAGTGAGGTGTACCTGTGCAGCGAGTAGGCGCCCTGACCCTGTCCCAGGCCATCGTGCCCGAACGTGGCCTCATCGCCGACGTGGTCCTGGTGCTGCTGGGGAGCGCTGTCGTCGCCGCTTTTGCCCAGCTCACCATCCAGATCGATCCGGTGCCCATCACCGGCCAGACTTTCGGCGTGCTACTGGTCGGCATTGCTTTGGGGAGCAAACGCGGCGGGCTGGCGCTCCTCGCCTATCTCGGGGAAGGGTTCGCGAACCTGCCGGTCTTCCAGAACGCGAACACGGCTTGGACGCCGAACCGCTTTGGCGAGCCGTATTTCACCGGTAGCACCGCCGGCTACCTCGTCGGGTTCATCGTCGCCGCTTTCGTCGTGGGTTGGCTCGCCGAGCGCTTCGGCGCCGATCGCGCGCCGTGGAGCACGGTACTCATGCTGGTCATCGGCAACGCGGCGATCTACGGACCGGGCCTGCTGTGGCTAAGTTTCTGGCTCACCGCTCACGGAGTCGCTACGTCGGTGTGGCAAGCAGGCCTGGTGCCCTTCCTCGTCGGCGACGCGCTCAAGCTGTTGGCGGCCGCCGTCCTGGTACCGAGCGCCTGGGATCTCGTCCGCGCCCTCCGCGGCCGCTTCTAGGATTTCAGCTCACTCCGGGGCCCAGAGATCATATTCGCTGGTTGGAACCTCGATCTTCGTCAGGCTGCCCACAGCCTCGGTTACCCGCTGAGACCCGAGTGAGGCCGACCCAAGACCATGAGTGATTCACACCCTACCTTGCCGGACGGCGCCGTCGCCTTTCTTCGCGCAGCTGGCGGGCTGAAGCGGGTCAAGCGGCAGGGCTGGGTAGACCGCGACATTCCGGCGCCTGAGTCCGTGGCCGACCACACCTACCGAACCGCCCTCCTGGCCTGGGTGCTCGGCGAGGCAGCGGGACTGGACACCGAGCATCTGATCAAGCTCGTGCTCCTGCATGACCTGCCCGAGGCGCTCGCCGGAGATCTGACCCCCTATGCCCGGCTCATCGATGGCGGGCTGGATGCCGGCGAAGCAGTCGCACGCTGGCGCGAGCTGCTGTCAGCAGATGATCTCGCAACCGGCCACGGCGAGAAACTCGAAGCTGAACGCGCCGCGATCCAGGAGCTCGTGCGAGACGTCGATCCCCAGCTCGCCCGCCTGGCCATCGACCTGTGGGCAGAATACGCCGCGCGGCGGACCCCCGAGGCGCGCTTCGCACCCGAGCTGGACAAACTGGAGGCGCTGCTCCAGGCCCTGAAATACCAGCAGCTCGGCTACGAGTCCGACGTGGCGAGCTTTCTCAGGTCCGCCCGGGATTACGTCCAACACCCCGTGCTGAAGCAGTTTCTGGCCGAGCTGGAGGCGGAGAAGTAACGGGTGCGTAGTTCGCGGTCCCTATTGCTTCGCGAAGCTCTTCCCCCGTCCCACCAAGCCCAGCGCGGGGATGTGGACCTGACGCTCCGGATTTGCGATTACGTGGCCCAGGCGAAAGGCGCGCTTTCCGTGGCCGGTAATCACGGTGATCGTCTGGTCCGCCGACGCCTCGGGGACGGTCACGCAGAAGCCGACGCCCATGTTGTAGACCTGGAACATCTCCTCTACTGGCACGTCACCGTACTCCTGGATCGCCGCGAAGATCTCCGGAGTCCTCGGTAGCTGGTCGATCACGAAGCCAACGGGCCCCGCCACCCGGGCCAGATTCAGCAAGCCATCGCTCGTGATGTGGGCTAGCGCTTTAACCGGGATGGCTCGGCGGAGTAGCTCGAGCACCTCGCTGACGTAAATGTGAGTCGGGCGGAGCAATTCCTGGCCCAGGGGCCGGTCCAGCTCCGGAAGTTTGGTATCCGCCGCGAAGCCTGAATCCTCGAAGAACACCCTGCGGGCCAGGCTCATCCCGTTGCTGTGAATGCCGTTGCTCTCGATCCCAACGACCACATCCCCCGGCTGCAGATCCTGTCCCACGAGAATCCGGTCCAGCGGGACCGTGCCCACCGCGGTGCCCGCCAGGTCGAACGACTGCCCGGGAACCGCTCCGGTGATCACGTCTTTCATCTGGGCGATCTCGCCGCCGACGATCGATATGCCGGCCTGTCGCGCCCCTTCGGCGAGCCCAATCGATAGGTCATCCAGCAGCTCTGGGTGGGCCTCGTCGACGGCTACGTAGTCGACCATCGAGACCGGGGTCGCTCCCACGCAGAGCACGTCGTTGACGTTCATGGCAACGCAGTCGATTCCGATGGTGTCGTACTTGCCGAGCATCTGGGCGATCAGGACCTTGCTGCCCACGCCGTCG
The DNA here is from genome assembly GCA_016202435.1 of Chloroflexota bacterium. Classification (GTDB taxonomy): domain Bacteria; phylum Chloroflexota; class UBA6077; order UBA6077; family SHYK01; genus JACQOR01. Next base: position 7,828 of record JACQOR010000083.1, on the reverse strand, counting down.
GTGGAGATCGCCAGGCCGATGCCGCCGAGGTCGATCACGTTGGCGAAGTAGCCGAAGTCGAGCTGGACCGCGCCCGGTGCGCCTGCGGCGGGCCAGGTGCCCCGCAGCCGAGCCAGGATTCGCCGCAGTCCCTGCTCGGCCTCGTCGGTACTTACCCCGGCGGCTTTGTAAGTGCGGGATGGAGGCTTATTCACCGGTCAGACCCGCTTTCGCCTCGCCCGGTGGGAGACGCCGGCCGTTCCGCCGTGGGCGGATAAGGGCTCGCGGCGACTGAGGGTGAACCAACTTCTCAGCGAACGGTTTCACTGCGCCTCTAGGAGGAGACGCGGAGGACGATGCGGCCCGCGCCGTGATGCGTCTCGCTCAGCTCGTGCGCCTGTGCGGCCTGCTCCAGGGGCAAAACCTTGCGGATGATGGTTCGGAGCAAACCCTGCTCGAAGAGATCCGCGATGAGCCGCATGGCTCCCGGAGTATGGCCCGGTCGTCCGAAGCGGAAACCCTCGGGCGGAAGCGTCTCCTCGCTGGGCTGGTGGGTGATCCCGATCATGATTCCGCCCGGCTTGAGCGCCTGCCACGCTCGCTCCTGGGTCTCGTAGCTGACGGTTTCGAACACGACGTCGACGTCTTCAGCGGCAAGCTCGGTCGGGGTTGCGTTGTAGTCGATGACCGTATCCGCTCCCAGCGATCGGACCAGTTCCGCGTTGGCTGCCGACGTGGTTCCGATGACCTCCGCGCCTTTCCAGTGGCCGAGCTGAACGGCGTAGATGCCCACTCCGCCCGATGCGCCGGTTACCAGCAGGCGCTGGCCGGGCTGAAGATCCGCCGTGGTGAATATTCCGCCCCATGCGGTTCGGGCGCCCATTGGCACCGAGGCCGCCTCGTCGAAGCTCAGGGTGTCGGGCTTCGGGGCGAGTCCGTCTACCGCTGCCACCGCATACTCCGCGTAGCTGCCCCGGGCGCTGCCGAAAACGGCATCCCCAACCTGGAACTCCGCAACCCCTGGGCCAAGCGCCGCGACAATGCCCGACACGTCGGACCCGGGCGTCGCCGGAGGAACCACGTTCCGCTCTCCACGTCGCTGGTTGGTGTCGGTGGGGTTGACGCCCGCCGCGTGCACCTTGATCAGGACCTGGCCTTCGCCCGGCTGCGGCACCGGGTGCTCTTCGATCACGAGGACGCTCGGGGGACCGGTGACGTTGTAGCGAACGACGCGCATCATCTCAGGCATGGTGGTTTGCTCCCATTTTGGTGGAGTGGACGATGGTCTGGAGACAGGCTCAAGAACTGTACTCGATCTCACTGAGCCACTAACGTCGCGCAGGAATCGCGAGCCGGTTGGCGCTGAGCTAGCCATCGGGCGACGGCTGAGAGGCGAAGCTCTCCCGCCAATAGGGGCCGGGAAGGCAGGCTTGCCTCTATCGGAAATGCTTGCTCAGCGAGATGCGCTGATGCTGATACGAGGATCCGACGCCAGCCCCGTAGGCCTTCTCGGCCGCCACGATCAGTCGCTGGTATACGAGCCGGCTCACGTGCTGGCCATCTTCGAGGATGAAGGGCACCTCGTGGGATCGAACCTCGAGGACCGCGTGCGTACCGCGAACATCGTCAGTCCGAAACCCGAATCCCGGATCGAAGAAGCCAGCGTAATGGTTCCGAAACTCCCCGACTGACGGCTCGTAGCTCACCATCTCGGCGGCAGCGGTCATGGGCACGCGGATCCGTTCTTTTGAGCTAAGGATGTAGAAGTCCTCGGGGTTCAGCAAGAGCTGGCCATCCCGCGGCCGCTCGATCGCATCCCAGAAGTCCCTCCAATCGTAAGCGCCCACTCGATCAACGTCGACCAGTGGCGTGTGCGGCTTCGCCCGGTACCCGATGATCTCGTCCGGCCCTGCACCAGCGAGGTCCACCGATAGCCACAGCCCCTGAGAGATGAAAGGCTCCGCCGGCGTCTCGCCTTCTGCAAAAACCAGCTCGTGTTCCTCGTGTAGAGCGCTGAGCAACGCGTCTGACGACGCGGGCGCTCCGCGCATCAGGCGCAGTTGGGTTAGCCGCGTCCCCGCGCGTACCAGGATGCTGAAAGTTTGGGGCACGACTTCGAGGTAGAGGCTGCCCTTGTAGCCGGACCGGACCTGGTCGAACTCCCGGCTGAAGTCCGTGATCAAGCGGGTGAACACGTCCAGGCGCCCGGTCGAGCTCTTGGGGTTGGCACGAGCCGAAGTATTTTCCGGGAGCTGCAGCCGCTCAACCAGGGGGACGATGTAGACGCAACCTTTCTCGAGCACCGCCGGCACCGAGAGGTCGAGCGCGTGGGTCTTCAGGCTCTCGAGCCGCTCCTGCACCGGGTGCTTGCCCGGGAGAAAGCTGGCCCGCACGCGATAGGCGACCGGTCCGAGCCGAAGGTCCAGGCTGGCCGGCTGGACCTGGTCCGACGCGACGGGCTCGTCCGTCAGGATCCAGCCCGCTGCGAGCGCCCCCTCCAGCATTTGCGACGGGTAAATGCCGGTTCCGGTTTCGGTCCCTTCCGTCTCATCAGTGAAGGGAGCCCCAGTGAAGGGAGCCCCTGCCAGCTCTGGCAGGAGAGGCGGTTGGGCCCTGAGACTTTCGCCCCGAGCCGGCGGTGGAAAAGGGAGAGCGGGAGTTCCGGCCATTGCTCGATAGAATACAGGCCACCCGAACGATGGCGCAGCCCGCGAAAGGTCGCCCGGTGCCAATGAGACTCGGTTCGGCTGCTGTTGCAGATCATCTTGGCTCTCTTGGGAGGTAGGGGACAAATGCAGATCGCGGTCCTGGACGACTACCAGCAAAAGGCGCTCGAGAGCGCAGATTGGTCTGCGCTGCCCGCCGACGTGCACGTGACGGCTTTCAAGGAGCACCTCTCCGATGAGGACGCCCTCGTCCAACGCCTCAAAGACTTCGAGGTCATCATTGGCATGAGGGAACGCACTCCGTTCCGCCGCTCGTTGCTTGAGCGCTTGCCGCACCTCAAGCTCCTCATGACGACAGGCGGGGGCAACGCCACCTACGATTTCGAAGCCGCCACCGAGCTGGGGATTCCCGTCTCCGGCACGTCCATGGCCCCCGGCCATCCCACGGCCGACCTGGCCTGGGCCCTCATCCTGAATTTGGTGCGGAAAGTCGCCTTGGAGGACGCCAACGTGCGGCAGGGCGGCTGGCAAGTGACGCTCGGGGAGGGCCTGTACGGCAAGACCCTCGGCGTCGTCGGCCTGGGCCGCCTCGGCAGCATCGTCGCCCGCGTGGGCGTCGCCTTTCAGATGCGCGTCATCGCCTGGAGCATGAACTTGACCCCCGAGAAGGTCCAGGAGCCCGGAGTCGAGTACGCGACGAAAGAGCAGCTGTTCCGCGAGTCCGACTTTATCTCGGTTCACTATCCACTGAGCGACCGGAGCCGGAACCTCATTCGCGCCGAGGACCTCGCACTGATGAAGCCGACCGCTTACCTCGTCAACACCTCGCGGGGGCCCATCGTCAATGAGGCGGCCCTCGTCGATGCCCTCACGCAGAAGCGAATCGGCGGCGCCGGCCTCGACGTGTTCGACGTCGAGCCCCTCCCTTTGGACCACCCGTTCCGACGGCTCGATAACACGGTGATCACACCCCACGTCGGCTACGTCACCCAGGAGGCCTACCGGGCGATGTTCTCTAACGCCGTGGAGAACGTCGCCACCTGGCTGGCCGGCGATCCCACCCGGGTGATCAACCAGCAGGTGCTGGACAAGCCAAACCTGCGCAGGCCCTGAGTTGCCAGCTGCCCCGCCCCAGGCATAGCCGCGTGGCCCGTCTGCTCAACGCGCTTCTGCGCCTGAGCCTCAGCTATTTCGTTGCCGAGGTCCTGCTGCACCGCGACGACCATCGTTTCGCGGGCAAGGCCATCCCGATCCGCAACTTCATCATCGTGAGCGTACTGAGCTTCCTTTTCCCGTGGCTCCACCTCACCGGCAGGCGGCCGAAGCCTTACTCTTGGGGACTCGACAATCTCTACCTCTCGATCTTCTGGCTCGACATGGCCGGGAACTCATTCGATCTGTACGACACGCACTACTATTTTGATTTGATCCCCCATTTTCACGGGACTGGGGCCACGGCCGCGGTTCTCAAACGGACCTTCGCCCTGCCTTCACTGAGCGCGCTGGGCCTGGCGAACGCGCTGCATTTGCTTCTGGAAGTCCAGGAATACTACACAGACGTTCTGTTCGGCACGCACAACGTGCGCGGCGTCTCGGACACCGTCAACGACCTGCTGGCGGGCCTCCTCGGGGCGGCAGTCTACACGGGCGTCCAGTCGCTGCGCGACCTCCCTGCTCAACCCGTGAAGCAATGAAGAGACTCCTCTTGGCAGCCGGCGCGGTCGCTATGGCCGGCATCCTTCTCCGCGAGTCCCTGGCGACTCACGCCCAGGTCTGGCTCCTGCTCACCCAGCAGTTGCCCCAGTCCCCGGTCAAACCGCTGCTCGCCTTCACTGCGCCTCCCACGCACGATGTGGTGCACTTCGAAAGCGCGTTGGGGCCCGTCGTCGGCGACCTGTTTGCTCCCACAGACCGCGCCCCGGGGCTGGGAACGCCCTCCGCTGGTCGCCCGGCTCTGATGCTCGCGCTGGGGATTCCCCTTCGAGTGGACGACCGCCACTACATTCTCGACTTTGCGGACACGCTTGCCCGCCTGGGCTACGTCGTCCTCTGGCCCCGGAGCACGTCCCTGGACGCCGTCGAATGGAAGTTCGAGGAGCCGGAGACTTTCGTCGCGAGCTTCCAATACCTGGAGACGTTGCCTTCAGTCGACCCCGCGCGGATCTCCATCTTCGGCGTCTCTATCGGGGCATCGATCGCTCTCGTCGGAGCCACCGACACCCGGATTGCGGATCGGCTCCGAGCCCTCATCGCCTTCGGCCCCTACCACGACCTCGGGGACTACCTGATCAGCCTGGCGACCCGAACCGCCCGCGCTAATGGCAGCGAGATCGCCTGGGAGCCGAGTGACGATGCCCTGGATCAGGCCCGCAAGGTGCTAGCGGGTGTCGGTCAGCCGGAGGCAGCGGCGATCCTGGCCGCTCCCGCGGATACTGAGACTTTGGCGCGGCTCCGGTCGCTGGCCGCCGTCCGTCTGCCCGCGCTCTCCCGCTTCAATCCGGCCGCCCACGTCCCGGCGTTCCGAGCCAGGACCTTCATCCTGCACGATCAGGGTGACCAGTACGTGCCCTACGGCGAGTCACTGAAGCTCAGGCAGGCACTGCCGCAGCAACAGGTCGGCGCATTCCTCTTAAGCAACCTTTTCCAGCACGCCCGGATCAGAGGCGGGCTGACCGGGGAAACCATCCGAGACGTGGCGGGCCTCTATGGATTCGCCACCGCTGCCCTCGGGTACCTTTGACGAGCGCCCCGGTCCCCTATAGTCAGCCCCGCCATTCCGCGAGATCCGGTGATTCTCGAAGTGCCTAAGCACACCATTCGCACCCACCTCGCCCCGCTGCCCATCGGGCCCTACTCGCAGGGCATCGTGGCCGGGAACACGCTGTACACTGCGGGTCAGATCCCGCTCGATCCTGCTACTGGGCAGCTCGTCGAGGGCGATATCCGCGTGCAGACCGCGAGAGTACTGGCAAATCTGGAAGCGATCCTGGACGCCGCCGGCTTCCGTATGGCGGACGTGGTGAAGGCCACGATTTTCCTGGCTGATATGGGAGATTTCGCCGCCATGAACGCGGTCTACGGAGCAACGTTCGCCGAGCCTTTTCCGGTCCGCTCTACAGTTCAGGCCGCGAGGCTCCCCGCGGGGGCTCTGCTCGAAATCGACCTCGTCGCGGTCCGCGACTAGGGTCGCTCAAGGTGTTTCCACTTTGCTTCGGGCCACACCCGGTCGGTCCCGCGTAGCCATCACGGAGGGAGCGCCAGGCGCCTCCGCGCTCTCCTCCAGGCCCTGCCTGGCAGGCCACGCCTGGTGACTGAGCTCGCGGTTCCCCTCGTAGTCGCCCTGGCCGCGCTGGCCGCCGGCACTCTGGCGGCCGTGGCTGGGTTCGGTGGGGCCGCCATCATGCTGCCCGTGCTGGTGTGGGCGTTCGGTGTCCGGGACGCTGTGCCCCTCCTCACCGTGGCCCAGCTAATCGGAAACGCATCGCGGGTCTGGTTCAATCGTCGCGAGCTCGCCCTCCCCGTCGTCGGCTGGTTCGCGCTCGGCGCCGTGCCCCTCGCCGTGGTGGGCGGCGTCGTGTTTGCAACCGCGCCGGCTCCCTTTCTCCGCAGAGTTCTCGGCGCATTCCTGCTCTTTACGGTCGCCTATCGGCACACGAGCGTTGGTCGTGAGACCCGGGTGAGTCTACGCGGCTTCGCCGGGGTGGGAGCGGTTTTCGCCTTCCTTTCGGCGCTGCTTGGAAGCGTGGGGCCGCTCATGGCCCCCTTCTTCCTCACTTATGGTCTCGTGAAAGGCGCCTACATTGGGACCGAGGCCTTTGCGACGGTGACGATGCACGTCGTGAAGATCGCCGTTTACAGCGGCTATGCGCTCATGGGCTGGGACACGATGGTCCTCGGGCTCACGATTGGTTCAGTCCTGATAGTCGGCTCCTATCTCGGGAAGAAGATCCTCGACAGAATGCCCGCCAGGTTCTTTCCTCCGCTCATCGAAACCGTTCTCGTGATCGCCGGGGCCCAGTTTCTCATCCTGGGCTAGCGAAACCGAAACTGGGAACACTGGCCCCGGCCTGACCCACGGTCCTCGAACCCACGCTCAGCCGATGTAGATGACGGCCTTGCCGTCGAAGCGGCGTTCGGTGAGATCCACAGCGAGCTTTCCAACCTCGGTCCAGGGCGCCTCGACTTCAATGTGGGGTCGGAGTCGGCCATCGGCCACCAGGTTGGCCAACCGTTTGAGGTCGCTCGCGGCCGGCGGGACGCTCGCTTCCGGAAACGCAGAGAACATCTGGAAGCCAGCGAATGTGGGAAGGCCCGCCCGGTAGAAGCGGGCCACGTCGATGGTGGCTTCCGGGGACGCCGTGGCACCATAGGTGACACACACGCCGCCCGGCGCGACCATGGTGAGGATGTTTCCCAGCACCTTCCCGCCGATGCTGTCGACGATGACATCGTAGGGCCCCAGCGCGGCCGCTCCGGACGCATCTTCGCTGACGATGACCTCGTGGGCGCCCGCTTCCCGCACCAGCGGCACGGCGTCCGAGCGGCGGACCACCGCCACGACGTGCGCGCCCTCAGCCCGGGCCAGCTGGACCGCCAGGTGACCCACGCCGCCCGACGCACCGGTGATGAGCGCTCGTCGCTCCAGCAGGCTCCCGCGTTTCTCGAGCGTGCGGATCGCCGTCAACCCCGCCACCGGGAGCGTCGCCGCCTCCGCGAACGTAACCGAGCCCGGCAGCTCGGCGATGGACTCGGTGGGCAGCGCGACGAGCTCCGCCCAGCCCATTGGTGGGAAGCTGAGCCCCACCACTCGGTCGCCCACGCGCGGCCCCGAACCGTTGGCCGCTGCCTGCTCCACGGTCCCGGCTACGTCCCAGCCGATGCGCTGGCCGTCGGCAGCGGTCCCCGCGCTCCGAATCTCGCCTCGATTCAGCGAGCTTGCCGCCACGCGGACCAGCACCTGTGCCGGTAATGGCGACGGGGTTTCGACTTCCCGAATCGCCAGCCGCCCCGGGACGGAGGGGTCAACCACCACCGCTTTCATTGTGGCCACGTGCTTCTCCTCCGGATCTCTTGTGCCCATTCAAAGCTGCGGGGCCGGTTCACCCTCCCTACCGAGGTCTTCCCTCCTCTCCCTGGGGTGCCGGAAGGCGTTCCCAAAAGGGGGTCCGGGGGCGAAGCCCCCG
>JACQOR010000084.1 GCA_016202435.1 Chloroflexota bacterium | reverse complement strand
GCCGGCGCTACTTCAGCGCGGAATCGCTCGCGAAACTGAACCCCGAGGACGTCGGAGACCACGTCGCCGCGTTACTAGCGCCGAGCTAACTGAGGACGACGAGAACCACCGGCGCTTTTACACACTTGCAGGGACGCTAACTGGCTCTTTTAAGGTAGCGAACGGGGAGACCGTCTGGGCCGTTTACAAACTTTGCGAGATGCCCGATCCTTCACCTATGCCGCAAGGAACGGCTAGATTCTTCAACGGGCGCACGCGAGATGATCTGCGCGGTAAGCGTCTCCGCGCCCTCGCGTTTGCTGATCATTCGGATGGATCGCGCGTCCTTTACGACCTTGCAGTGGAATTCAAAGGCGACTAGAAGCCCCCTTGCCCTACGCCCAGCGTACTCAGAGCAGGGCCGAGCGAATCGTCCCCTCCCTTCAAGCGTCGCTCAGCCAGAACCCATGCTTGAACGGAAATCACGAGGCAAAAAATTCGCGAAGAACCACCTGGCCTAACAGTAGGTCTTCAAGTTGTGTATGGCCCTGAGGTTCCGGGGGGGTCGTTTGGGCCGATATGCTGGCCTGGGCCGGGTGTAAAGCGTTCGCTTGCTCCCTGAGCTGATGGGACTGGCTCGCTCCCATGACTCTGCGTGGCTCGCTCGCGCTGCGGTGCCAGCTCACCATCGCCCGACTCTTGTTCCCCCTCAGGGTAGGAGGTGGGTAGACGCTGCACGGTCGCTCGCTCATGCTCCCCCGCTGTCGGCTTCGCCTCTGCTCCTCCGCATCAGCTCGCTCCGCACGTGCGATGAGGTGGCGCTTCGCTTCGCGCCTGATCGGTCGGGCGCGGCCAACGCGAAGCCACCGGTTCCTAGTGCATTTTGACGACAAGTCTGACGACAACCTGGGTGGTCGAACACGGCACCTGATGGACGGACCAGCATGAGACTTCGGCGAATCCAGGCACGCACTGGCACGTAACGGACGGGGTAACATGCATCAAACGGTTGGGCTGCCAGACTTTTAATCCATTGGTTGAGGGTTCGAATCCCTCCGGGCCCACCAGGTTATGGACGTTCGATAGCAGAGATTGACAGGCAATGGATAGATAGCATCCTCGCTCGTTTGGCGTGGGTGGTGGTTCGATGCCACTTCTGATGCCACTTCTTTTGCAGATGGTGCCTTTTGGGGGTGCGGCACTACCAGCTGCGGGCTCGCTCGAAGCCCTCCTGAGCTTGAGCCAACACTTGCTGCCAGTCGTCTCTGAGCGGCTGGACGCCGAGTTCGTCTATGGCGAGGCGCAGGATGTCCTCCAGGGCAACGCGGCCGGTCGGCACGTGGGCCCTTTGCAGCGACGCGTGTCCAACCTGGGCACTTGGGCCCAGATGCAGGTGCGGCCAGTTGATCTCGCCACGAGCGGTGGGGTGCCAGTGGAATGCGAGGAGTTCTTCCTCGTTGGTCAAGAGCGTGTAGTAATAGCCGGCGGTGCTTACTTTCCAGGGGCCCAGAACGCCGGATGCTTGCGCGTGCCCAAAGTGCAGTGCGGCGCGGAAGAAGAGTCGCGCGGCTCCTTGGAGCCTCACGTTCTGACCCCTGGCGAGCGTCAGGGCGTGGGGTTCGAGCCTCCGTTCGTACCCAGTGGTGCTGAACACCTCACGGGTAACACAGCTGATCGCCTTCTGAAGGGGCTCGATGAAATTGGCGGTGGCCTCTTCGGGATCGCGGCCCGCCATTACCGAGCGAGAGGAATGAGCTCGACTAGCCTCATGATGTCCGGGGTGTCAGCCTTCCCCTCGTAGGCCCCCGCATCCCATGCGGCCAGGAAGTCTTTACCCGAGATCCGCAGTGAACGCTGAGCTTCCCGGTCCAGGATCTGCCTTCCTTCTTCCTGGGTGATGACCTCGGCCTTTTCTGATACGGCCACGCCCTTTCCTCCCGTGCCGACTCACGGCGACCTACATCCCCAGTATGTCACAAAGGAATCACAGGGGATGTGGTGCGCGCCCCATTCTACTGGCTGCGGCCGGACCTCCGGAAGTTGGTTGCGCCTGGCCGAGTCTCACGATTGTCTCCCAACTTGCGCGGCGCGGATGGCCTTTGGGCCTGGTGGCGACGAGCCATCAGGAAGGGGCATCCTCGCTCTCCTCACCTCAGTCCGATAGCCGGCTGGCAGCGACGGCACACGAACCTGCCGTACCTCTTCGGGAGCCGGCGGAACGAGGGCGAGCGTTGGAACTTTTCGATGCCCGTGTCGCTGCTCCGGTGACTTCTTCGGATGAGCCCGCTTCTTCTGTGGCATTCCCACACCGCTACAACGGGAAAACCCCGGCCAAAAATGGGCGCGCGTTTTTTTGGTTTAGCGGGGCCACCAGTCCGGGGAAGGTTCCAAAGCCCATCTCCGGCATGCCGAACTGGGCCTTCTCGGACGCCACCGTGAGGTCGCAGGAGCACACGAGCGACAGCCCGCCGGCCAGGGCGTAGCCGTTTACCGAGGCGATGCAGACCGCCGGATGCTCCCAGATCAGGTAATTGGTCCGCTCCCACGTTCCCATGAAGTCCTCGTAGTTGCGCTGGCGCTCGGCATTGGCGGAACGGCCTTCTGACAAATCGATCCCCGAGCAGAACCCGCGACCGTCGCCGCCGCTGATGGTGACGACGCTGTAGTCCCACGAGTCTCGAAGCGCCACTCTGAATTCAGCCATCATCGCGGAATTCATGGCGTTGCGCTTGTCCTGCCGATTGAAAGTGATCCGGGCGATCCGGGCGTTTTTCTCCATGAGCAGCAAACTGCCATAGCCGTTCGTCCTGGTTTGCGCCTGCCGATGCTCCTCCGCATGGCGACCTCCTCTCTCGACATCGTTGCGTGTCCCACCCGATCCCACGACATCTCCGCGCCATACGCGACGCACGCCAGAATGTCGGCCTCCTCCGCACTGCCGGGCTGGAAGAATCGGGGTGAGCCGGTCGAGAACCTACGAACTGATCCACTCGGGGGCAATCGCCTCGGTGCGCCTAGGTGAGCGCAGCCTCGGGGTAGCCGCGGCCGGACTCCTGAATCTCCGAGGGATCGAATGATACGAACACCCACCTGCCCAGCTTCTTTGATTGCAGAAATGAAAACGCTGTCCCTTTCGGAAGTCGCTTATTTTCGTCCGGGGCCGATTTCGAAAATAAGGCGATCGCTCAACTGTTAGCTACGGCTTGCCCGGCGCCGTTGGTGAAGCGAACGAACATACTCATCGAGCCAGACACGGCTACTCCGCCAAATACCGTCGGTCCCACGCGCTGCCCGCAGCCGGCCGCGTTCCGCCGCGGCGCGCAACGCCAAGACAGTGCGGCCTGGTGCCGCCAGGACTTCGAGCGGAACTAGCTTTGCGGGGCCTGCGACGGCCGGCAGGATGAACCTATTGAGGTTATCGAGGACGCTCCGAGCAATGACTTCCCCGAGCGGTTCGGGATCCCCATGGTCGGCCCGAGCGAGCGCGCGCAGGTAAGAAACCCTCTCGCGTTTCTGGACGCTGGCCGGAGGGTAACCCTGGCGGACAAGCATGAGATTGAGGAGAAGCCGGCCGACCCTGCCATTACCGTCGAGGAAGGGATGAATCCGCTCGAAAGCCGCGTGCTGCTCCGCCAATACGACAGCGATCGGTCGCTTGTCGCCAGGCGACTCGTTGGCTGATGAGATCCAATCAGCCATTTGAGCAGGAACATCGGTGAATGGCGGAGGCCTCATCCCGCCACCAAATGGCTGGATGTCGTGCTGGCGGAAGCTCCCAGGCTTTTCTGTGTCCAGCGCTTGGGGGTGGGGTGCAATCTCCCAGACCGGCGTCATTGCGCGCTTGTGGACCTGACGGACTTCCGTGAGAGTCAGGAGCTGATCCGCTGTCCACCCGCCCGCGCCTTGAGCCTGCCCATAGACCCATTGGGAGGCCGCTGCATAACCCTGCACTTCGAGGTACTCTTTGAGCTCTTTGTTGCCAACCGCACGCCCCTCGCTCAGCAATACTTCAACTTCTCGAAGTACGAGCGTGTTGCCTTCTATAGCCGTGGAATGATGGGCCTCGAAATGCCAGATGTCGCGCCAGATGCCCACGGCTTCGTCCGGCTTCGGTAGCCCCCCAAAGCGCTCGTGCAACTCCCGGATTTCAGCCGCTAGCCGGACATGGATCGCCGCTCGGGAAGGCCTTCCTCTACGCGCCTCTGCCACTAGAATCTCTCAGGGTTTGTAGCGTCCATCGAAATTAATTCTAACACCACAACATGGCTAATTGTAGCGTGTAGCCGGAATTATTCGAACACAACAACTGCGGATGGCTCCGAAATCGAACGCTTGCAGACGGGCGCTGCCCTTGTGCCAGCGAGCAGCCCAGTTCGCATCAGGGCTCTGCCTTCAATGACCGCCGATGTAGTCGGGCTCGTTCAGGACGACAGCCACGGAGTGACCTTGCGCGGAACCGATGTCGTGGTCTCCGATGGTTGCATTGGGTTGCCGTGGCCAGCGACCGCAGCGGCAATGGGTTCGCCGCATATGTCAACTGGCGGAGCGAGACCCGGTTTCAGGTCGGTCCGCCGAGTGAGCCATTCTGGAGCGCTAGATCAGAGGGCGGACGCTCAAGTAACAAGCTAATGCGAAGCTGGTGATGACGAACATGGCCAGAAAGGTGCCCCAGCCCGGGAGCCCGCGCTTGCCGCCAGGGAGCGCAGGCCGGTCCTCGACGGCCACCATCGCTGGCCGCTCGGCAGGGATTCGGACCTGACTCTCCGGTGCTGCGCGCCGATCAACCGCTATCTCGGACCCGCCGCCGTGGCTTCGGGTGCCGCCGGCGTCGAGCCGATACGCCTGGATAGCCTCAGTGATGCTCCTGAGGTTAGAGAGCAGGGGATCGTACTCAACATACCTCTGGACAGCCTCAGTGATGCTCCTGAGGTTAGAGAGCACGGGATCGTACTCAACATACGCTTTCCCGAGCGCTGGGCTCACGAAGAACTGACTCACCCCGGGCCGATTCCCAATACTGCGTTCCAAACTCCGGACGCTCCGCTTCTCACCGGGGAGCTTGTCGATCGGGACGACCGCGCGTACTTTGTTTCGGGGGGACATCTTCGCCCTCCACCTTGCTTCTTTTACTAGGCAGCCGCTGCTTCGTCCTTAGCCAGGTACGCTTGGAACCAACCTCACGCTACGTCCTAATTGTTTGAGGCCTCCTGGCCGAATTGGGGGTGCCCCCTACTGTCAGCATAGTCAGGCATTTGCCGGAAACCCCTACCCGTTCGGATAGTTTCGACTCGCGCCTGGGAGTAGTTCCTTTGGGAACGAGACTGGTTCCCAATAACCCCTAGCCCTCGCCCGATCTTCAGGGGGCGAGTCTCACCTCGAGGCGGTGGGCGGGACCATCGGGCAGTTCGACCGCCACCAAAGCCACCTGCGTCAAAAGCCCAGGAATGCCCGGGCTTCCCAGCATCTGCAATTTGACGGACTCGGTGAGGCCGGGAAGATCGAAGAGCTTGGGACCGTACTCGACATACGCTTTCCCGCCGGGCTGACGACGAACTGACTCAGCCAGGCCGATTCCCGATACTGCGTTCCGAGCTGCGGACGCTCCGCTGCGAACTGATAGGCTTCAGCGCGGTTGGCTGCCCTGGCCCAGGCCCGGCTGTCCGGCCAGGAATCGGTCCAGACTCTCCCGGAGGTCCGTGGCGTTCCGCCCGGCGCTGCCAATCGTTCCCCCGAACCGCGATGCCGCCGTCCAGTCCAGCTGCGGCAGCAGGTTGACGGCGCGCTTGGCCTGCTCGACCCGGACGGGATCAAGCTGCGCGATGCGCTGCGCCACCTCTTCGGTCTTCGTCTTCAGCTCGTCATGCGGCACGACGTAGTTGACCAGCCCCATGCGCAGCGCGGCCTGGGCGTCGATCCGTTCCACCGTAAACACCAGCTCGGCCAGATGCTTCTTGAGCACGATCTTGGAGGCTAGCGGGGCCACCAGTCCGGGGAAGGTTCCAAAGCCCATCTCCGGCATGCCGAACTGGGCCTTCTCGGACGCCACCGCGAGGTCGCACGAGCACACTAGCGACAGCCCGCCGGCCAGGGCGTAGCCGTTTACCGAGGCGATGCAGACGGCCGGATGCTCCCAGATCAGGTAATTGGTCCGCTCCCAGGTCCCCATGAAGTCCTCGTAGCTGCGCTCGCGCCCCGTACTCCCGGCCCGCCCTTCCGACAGGTCGATCCCCGAGCAGAACCCGGGGCCGTCTCCGCCGCTGATCGTGACCACCGTGCAACCCCAACAGTCCCGCAGCGCCGCTCTGAACTCCGCCATCATCGCGGAATTCATGGCGTTGCGCTTCTCCTGCCGGTTGAAGGTGATGCGGGCAACGCCGTCGCTCTTCTCCATGGACAGCAAAGTGCCATAGCCGTTCGTCATGGGGCCTCCCTGACGCCTATTTGGGAACTCGAGTTCTGATGGCCGCGCGGTTTCCGGGCCTCCTCGCTCTCCGCGCGTCTTGTTGTAGTCGAAAACTGAGCTCCCCGAGTCAGGCGCCGCGGTGCGAGACGCAGAGGCCTCCTACCCATATCCCACCGCGCGGTTCGTTTGCATCCGAGGCGTCGGGTACGATGTGGAGCGCCGCGGCGAGCAAAAAGGGGGCACACGGAATGGCGAACGTCCCGATCACTCTGGCCATCGCGCACTACGACCGACACGTTCCTTTCCTGGACGGAACCATTGAGATCGACGGGGTCGATCTCAATGTCATCTGCGCCGAAACCGGAGTCCGGCACTCGGGGATGCTCCGCCGCCGCGAGTACGATGCCGCCGAGACGTCACTCGCCTCGTATCTGGCGGCCAGAGACCAGGGCCTGCCGTTCACGGCCATCCCCGTCTTTCCCCGCCGCCTCTTCAGCCAGTCCCAGATGTACCGCAACCTGGCCAGCGGGATCACCTCCCCCGCGGACCTGGTCGGCCGTCGGGTGGGAGTGAACAGCTACCAGACCACCCTCTCGGTGCTGGCCAAAGGAGACCTGCAACACGAGTACGGAGTGGACTGGAGGTCCATGGTCTGGTGCGGATCCGCCGACGATCTCATCGAGACCGGTTGGCCTCCCGGCGTGCAGGTGGAGCGCCTTCCGCAGGGCGCCGATCCCGGCACGCTCCTGGCGGAAGGGAAGCTCGATGCCTACATGGCGCCCCGGCCACCCAGCTCATTCCTGAACGGTGATCCTCGGGTGGGGCGGTTGTTCGCCGATTCCCGCGCTGAGGAGCATGCGTACTTCCACCGCCTCGGATACTTCCCGATCATGCACGTGGTGGCCTTGAACCCCGAGGTCGACGAGCAGCACTCGTGGTTGGCCCCGGCTCTCCTGCAAGCGTTCCAGCGGGCCCAGGCGGAAATTGTGCGCCGCTACGACGATCCCATCTGGTCGCTCCTCGCCTGGGGTCGGCAGTCCCTGGAGGACGAGCGGGGGGCGCTGGCCCCGGACCTGTGGCCCGTTGGGCTGGCGGCCAACCGCTCGAACCTCGAGCGCTTCATCCAGTACGCCCACGAGCAGGGGGTCATCCAGTCCCCTATGCCGGTGGAAAGCCTGTTCACCGAGTCGACCCGGTCGACCTGATCGGTTGCCCCGCCCCAGCGGGGATTAGGGAGCAAGGGTGTCTTTCCGTCCTTCGGTGGCTGGCGGCCGGTGCGGCTCAATGCGTAACCTTCCAAGCCGGGGTCTCTTCGCTCGACCAGCCGCCTTACAATGGCGCCCCAAAAGGCATGGCGAGGTGACGTCTGGCGCAGCGCCGGCGCAGTGAGTACGCGACCCGCGATCTGACCCAGGGCAGCATCCCGAGGAACCTGTGGTTCCTGGGCTGGCCGCAGACCGTGTCGGGCGCCGCGCACGCCGTAGACGGACTGGCGGACCTATTCTGGGCCGGCTTCCTGGGCTCGCGCGCCCTCGCCAGCGTCGGCGTGGCGCTCACCTGGGTCAGCTTCTTCAACACGGCGCGCGGCGGGCTCGACACCTCCGCTCGCGCCATGATCGCTCGGGCGGTCGGCGCCGGCGACCTCGCTCAGGCGAACCACATCGCTCGGCAATCTCTGTTCGTCAATGCGAGCATCGCGCTCACCGTGATGGGGCTGGGAATCCTCCTGAGCGAGTCCCTGCTGCGCATCCTCGGGGTCACCGAGGCGGTGGTAGAAGAGGGCACCGCCTACACGCAGCTCCGCTTCCTGGGGTTCTTCTGGTTCGGGATGAACCAGCTGACCAGCAACCTCCTGAACGCGGGAGGCGACACCTTCACGCCCATGAAGTCCCAGCTGGTGACGCGTGGGTCGCACATGGTCTTGAGCCCGGTGCTGCTGTTCGGCTGGCTGGGGCTGCCGGCCCTGGGCGTGTCCGGGATCGCCATCGCCACCAGCATCGCCCAGGCGCTGGGCACAGCCATGAACTGCCGCGCGCTCCTCACCGGGACGTCCAAGATCCACATCACGCTCGACAACTGGAGCATGGACTGGCCGGTGATCCGCCAGATGGTGCGCATCGGGACGCCCGCCGCCATCACCGGCGCCGAGCGCTCCTTCGCGCAGCTGATCCTGGTCGGGCTCGCCGCGCCCTTCGGCGCCCCCGCGCTGGCGGTCTACTCCATCATCCAGCGGATCCAGATTTTTGGCAGTCTCGGCGCCCAGGGGGCCTCGATGGCGGGCGGCGTGATCGTCGGACAGAGCCTGGGGGCGAAGCAGCCGGCGCGGGCGAAGGCGACGGTGTGGTGGACGCTGGGCTTCGTGACCTCGGTCCAGATGGTCATCTGCGCCGGGTTGTTCTTCTTTCCGGAAGCGGTGCTCTTCCTCTTCAGCCGGGACCCGGCGGTGATCGAGATCGGAGTTCCCTGGCTCCGTCTCGAAGCGCTCTCCCTGTTGCTGCTCGGCCTGGGAAACGCGCTGGTCCAGTGCCTCAACACCGCGGGGGACACCGTCGTGCCGATGGTCGCGAGCCTGGGTACGCTCTGGGGCGTCCAGCAGCCCGTCGCGATCTTGCTCACCGGGGTCACCTGGGCCGTGGCCGGTCAGTCGCTGGGCGTACCGACACTGTGGAACATCGGCGTGCTGGGGATCCCGATCGCGATCCTCGCCGCGTCGGGGGTTCGGGTGGCGATCCTGTTCGGCTACTTCCTGGTCGGTCCGTGGTGGAAGAAGGAGGTGCTGATTCGCTCCGGTGCCCTCGCCGCGGCGCATTAGCCCTCAGAGCCTCATAATCTCGCGACCGGAACCTGGTGGAGGAGCGTGCCTTGGTAGCTGTGGACTCCCGCGACTTCCGCCTGACTAAAGCGGTGCGACCGCGCCGCTACCAGATTTCCCTGGACCTCGACCTGCAGACGTGGACCTCGTCGGGTCGCGAGACCATCGAGCTGGTGCTCGACGAGCCCAGCCGCGAGATCGTGCTGCACGCCCTCGATCTCGACATCAAGACCGCTCGCATCGACTCCGACATCTCCATGGAACAGGTCGCCTACCGGGGGGAGTCGCAGACCGCGACGATCCGCTTCGATCAGGAGATCCCGCGCGGCGCCCACTCGCTGGAGATCGAGTGGGTCGCCGAGATTCGCGAGGCCCTTCGCGGCCTGTACCGCTCGACCCACGGAGGCGCTCGCTTCGCCGCGACCCAGTTCGAGGCTACCGACGCCCGCCGCGCCTTCCCCTGCTTCGACGAACCGGAGTTCAAGGCCCACTTCGCCCTCGAACTGACCTACGACGCGGGTCTCACCGCCATCGCGAACGGCACCATCGAGAGCACCGAGCCGGCGGAGGACGGCCGGGTGCGGACCAGGTTCGCCGAGACCCCGCCCATCTCCACCTACCTGGTGGCCTTCACCGTCGGGCCCTATGAGAGCACCGCGGAGGCCCGAACCCCGACCGGCCTGCCGGTGCGCATCTGGCTGCCCGCGGGTCTGGCGCACCAGGGCGGCTACGCGCTCGACGCGCACGTGCGATCCGTCCACTGGCTGGAGAACTACACCGGGATCCCCTATCCCTACGGCAAGCTCGACGGCATCGGTCTGCCGGACTTCGAGGCCGGCGCCATGGAGAACCCGGGCGCCATCACCTATCGCACGACCCTCCTGGCCGCGGACCCGGCCACGGCGTCCACAGCCGCGTACAAGCGCATCCACAGCGTCGTGTCCCACGAGCTGACCCACATGTGGTGGGGGGACCTGGTGACCATGGCCTGGTGGGATGACCTCTGGCTCAACGAGTCCTTCGCCTCCCACGTCGGCGAGAAGGCCACCGACGCGCTCAACCCCGAGTGGGGCTACCGGCGGGACATCGTCTCCCAGGCCACCGCCGCGTTCAACCTGGACCAGCTGGCGTCGACCCATGCGATTCACATGGAAGTGCGCAACGCCGACCAGGCCTCGGAGCGGTTCGATGCCGTCACGTACCAGAAAGGAATGGCGGTCCTCCGCATGATCGAGAGCTTCATCGGCGAGAAGCCGTTCCAGGACGGCGTCCACATCTATTTGACCCGCCACGCCGAGAGCAACGCCACCGCCGACGATTTCTGGAGGGCGCTGGACGAGTCCTCGCAGCGCGACGTTTCCCGCATTGCCAACGCCTGGATCCGCGAGCCTGGCCACCCCCTCGTTACCTTGAGCCTCTCCCAGGGGGAGAGGCTTGCCGCCGGCGCCGAAGCGCCGAGCACGGGAGAGGGTGGCGCGCTTGAGCTTGAGCTGAGCCAGACCCGGTTCTTCGCCGATCCCGCGGTTCCGGCCACTGATCAGCGTTGGCTCGTGCCCCTCGTGCTGAAGTACGGCACGGCGGGCGGTCCTCGCGAGGAGCGCATCCTGTTCGAGGGGGACCGCGCCACGGTGCGCCTGCCGGGAGCTCAGTGGGTGTACCCCAACGCCGGCGGGCGCGGCTTCTATCGCTACGCGATGGACGACGCCGCGGTGACCGCCCTGGCTACTCACGTGGGCGAGCTGGAGCCGGAAGAGCGCCTGATGCTCATTGACAACCAGTGGGCCCTCACCCGGGCCGATCGGGCCTCCCTGCCCCAGCTCTTTGCGCTGATCGCCGGGATGCGGGGCGAGACGGACCGTGCCGTGCTCAGCTCCATCTCGGACGCCTTCGCCTGGCTATCCACCCACGCGGTCCCCGATGACCAGCGCCCGTGGTTCGAACAGTTCGTCGCGGCGGTGTTCGACCCGGTGCTGGCCGAGCTGGGGTGGGAGGTCCGGCCGACCGACACCATGGAAGAGAAAGAGAAGCGTGCCCTGGCCCTGGGCGTCCTGGGCCGGACCGCCGCCCTGCCCTCGGTGCGGGCCGAGGCTCGAATCAAGATCATCGGCCACCTCGATGGCTCCCGCCCGCTGGATCCGGACATCGCCTCCGCCCTCGCGGGCGTCGCGGCCGCCCGCGGTGACGAGGCTCTCTACGAGCGCTACGTGCAGCGGATGAAGCAAACGGCCGACACCGATCCCCAGGAAGAAGCCCGGTTCCGGAACGCGCTCGTGGCCTTCGAGGAGCCGGGGCTGGTCAAACGGACCGCCGAGGCGAGCTTCGGCGAGCTGATCCGGACCCAGGATCGCGGCTTGATGCTTTTCGGGCTCCTGGGCGGCCGCCATTCGCGGCGCATCGCCTGGCCCATCGTGCAGGAGCACTGGGAGACCGGGGTCGAGACGCTGGACCGGGGCGGGAAGCATCGCATCATCAGCGCCGTCGGTCAGCTCACTCCCCACGACCTCGAAGCCGAGGCGGCCGCATGGCTCAAAGCGAAACAATCGCCCGACTCGGTCGAGACGACGGCGCAAACGCTGGAGCGCCTGCGGCTGGGGGCCGATGCCGCGGAGCGGTTGGCCGAGCAGATCGGAGAGGCGTTGACGCGAGCCGGCGGCGAACCGTAGCATGTACCATATGTAGGGCAGATATGAAGAAGACAACCGTCTACCTTACGGATGACGAAGCCGAAGCGCTGCGGCGAACTGCGGCCCTCACAGGTCGCTCGCAAGCCGATTTGCTCCGCGAAGGGGTGCGGCGAGTGATCGACCAAGCGCCGGCTCGTGTATTTCACAGCATGGGGAAGGGTCGCAGCGGCGGCAAGGAGCCGCGCCGCTGGCACACCGACGACGTTTACGAAAAGGTCATGGGTCGCAGGCCGTAATGCTACTGGTGGACGCCGGAATCCTCTTTATTCAGGCGGACCGCGACGACCCTGCTCATGATCAGGTTGTCCGCCTGATTCAACACGAACCGGGGCCGCTATTGACGTCGCAGATCGTGTTGGCCGAGGCTGACTATCTAGTCATGAGTCGTCTGGGTATCGAGGTAGAGCTGTCGTTCTTGGAGGACCTGTCTGCCGGCACGTTCATCGCCGACTGCATGTCCCGCGACGAGTTCGAGCTTACGAGGCAACTGGCTGAGCGCTATCGGGATCTTCAGCTCGGATTGGCCGATGCGTCCCTGGTGGTTTTGGCGCAGCGCTACGGCACTCGACGTCTCGCCACACTGAATGAGCGGGACTTCCGTGCCGTTGTTCCCCTGCAAGGGGGCACCTTCACCCTGCTTCCTGCGGATCTCCAGGCGACAAGCGATACACTTGCTGGTAATGCGAGCAGAGCAGATGAGACGTGAACGGGAGTGGGGAGCCTCCGTGCGTTGGCTGCTCACCCTGACTACCGCCCTGAGCCTGTTGGCGACGCCCGGGCTCGCGTCCGCGCAGCCTTTCGAGCCGGCGGCAGCCTCGCTCACGGAGAGCGACCTCCCGGGCTACGTGCTCGATGAGATCAACACCGGCTCGGCCGACTACGGCCCGGTCTCCTACTTCCAGGCCGCGTTCACGCGTGACTCGGGAGAAGGAGAAGACCCGGTCTCCAGCACCGTCACGAACCTCATCGGTCTTTCCAGAGTTGGCCCCATCGCCGGGTTGCTGGAATCCACCATGGGCGGGATGCTCGGCGATGCCGACCAGGGCGCGGTGCCGGTCGACGGGCCACGGATTGGGGAGCGGAGCTACTGGTACGCGCTCCGCCTCGAAGAGGGCGATGCGCTCTACGAGGGTTACGCGGTGGGCTTCGTCCAGAGTGACGGCATTGCGATTGTGAGCCTGGGCGGCCTGGCCGGCTACGCCACGATCGACGCGACGGCGGAGCTCGCCGGCCTCGTCGCCTCCCGGCTCTTCAACCCCAACCGCTAGCCGCCCCCCATCGCTTGCTGCGTCGGCGCTGTTGCGCTCATGCACTAGGCCGGCTCGGCGGTTCGACCTGCTTGCTCCAGCCTGCGCCGCTCACGGCTTCTTATTGCATTGATCACCTCGTCGACATCCATTCGACCGACGGGGCCCGACGCGTACATTGAGCCAAAGATCGTACCGCCGCGCAGCACGAGCAGCTCCAGCGGCTGCATATAGTGGCCGTGGTTATCATCAGTCCACAGCGCACCCAGGCCCGCCACTGTTTCCTCGGTCACGCCGCCGAGCAACGGAAAGGTGATGCCTCGCTCGGCCGCCAGTACGCGCGAGCTCTCCGGGGTGTCGGCGGTAGCGGCAATCACCTGGGCGCCGATCTGCTCCAGCTCGGTCAGCTTAGCCTGGTAGCTCAACAGATGACGCACACAGTACGGGCACCAATTCCCCCGGTAGAAGAGCAAGGCAACATACCTTCCGCTCATCTGGTCCGGAATGACAAGATCCCCTCCGTCGGCGAGTTTGAGAGTGACTCCCAGTAGCTTGTCTCCCTGGATCAACTTCACCGGCATCAGGCGTACTCCTGCAGGAAAATAGTGCTCGTGGCTCTCATTCAGTATCCGGATTCGCTCGATTGTTCTGTGATGACCGTCACTTCCCCGGCCAACGCCAGTGCTTCACTGGGCCCCTCCTCATGCGACATCGCGGCGGCGCGGGCTCGGCGCCACTGGTAACGAACACCGAGGCCCTTGCCACCTCGGACAGATCAGTGTGCCGGAGAGAGCCCCGTCTCCGTGTTCGCGGTCTCCTGGCCCCAGCTAACGCCGAGGCCGAGGACGCCACCCCACATCAGGTGCGCCACCGCGAACGCCGCGGGGTTGAGTCGGAGCATCGCGGGGTCGACCAACGGAAGCACCACCGCCCACATCACCGCGAACACTGTGATCCCGTAGATGCCACCAGCCACGATGCGCTGGCCCGTCCCCCGGACCCGGGTTCCAAGGATCGCGGCGAACGCGATGGCAAGGATCACGGAGTTCATCATGTGCCCCATCAACCCGAGCACGACGGGGAGGCCGAGGAATGGCACCGGCGCGGCGACGGTCTGCAGGTCCCGTAGCACGGTGGCCGCGATGAACACCACCGGGGACCAGAAACCGGCCCCGGCGACCGCTTCGTAGCCCATAGCCAGCATGCCCATCACCATGCTGGCGATCAGTCCGGCGACGATGGTGCGTTTCAGGTTCATGGGTTCCTCCTCTGTTCCTTCGAGTCGGGCCCACCTTGCGGCGTCCCGAGTCCAGTATTCCTCAGGAAAATCGGCGAGAATGTGCGTTCGGACACAATCTCTTGAATTTCGTTCCGGCATCCTGGGAGCATGGCACCAGTGGAACGGAAACTCTGGTATCTGCGGCGGCTCAATCTTTTCGCCGGCATGCCGCCGGAAGAAGTCGAGGAGATCTCAACGCGCCTCCACGACCGGTCGTGTCCCCGGGGGCAGATGGTGCTCTACCCGGATGGCAGGGACGACCGCATCTATCTCGTGAAAAGCGGCGCGGTCCGCATTTATCGTCTGAGCCCCGAGGGCAAGGAACTGACGACCGCGATCTTGCGACCGGGTCAGTTGTTCGGCACTTCGGCGCTGTTTGGCTCGGCCGAATCCGGAGCGTTCGCTGAAGCCCTCGAGGACGCGTACATCTGCGATGCCAGCGCCGAGGAGTTCACGCGCCTGATGGCGCGCCACCCCGCGATGGCGGCGAAGGTCACGGTCATCCTCGCCCGCCAGCTGCTCCGTCTCGAGCAGCAACTGGAGCGCCTCGCGTTCGAGGACGCCCCGACCCGTCTGGCTCAGACGCTACTGGTCCTTGCCGAGGACAACGATGGACCACTCCCGGCTAACCTGACCCACGAGGAGTTGGGAAGGCTGATTGGCGCGACGCGCGAGACGGTGACCAAGGCCCTGGACATGCTCGCCAAGGATGGAGCGGTAGAGCTCGGCTACCGACAGATTACCGTTCTTGACTTCGAGAAGCTCCGTCGAGCTGCGAACACTGGTTAGCCCGACTTCCAAGCACCACGGGAGAAAAGCCACCCGCCGTGCCGAGCGCCCAGCCTGGCTATCGTGGCTCAGTCACCCTTTCTCTCGTAATTGATGCAGACCGACGATAGCCGTTACGAGGCACGCCAACCGTAACCAGGATTACAGATCCGCCGCGCCCTGAGCGTGAACATCATTCGCTTGCGACGTGTTCCGTCGGGAGGGGAATAGGCTATGGTCCCCGGCCGGATCCGGCTCACCATCGATGGTGAGACTGCCGAGCTTCATCTGTACCGGAGTCCGGGCAGCAGCCGTGAGCTCTTCTTGCCGTTTCGCGATGAAACTTCCGGGCGCGAGACCTATGGGGCTGGCCGCTATCTGGAGGTGGAGGTGGCGGACGACGGCACGGTCACGGCCGATTTCAACTATGCCTACAACCCGTACTGCGCCTATAACGATCGCTGGACCTGCCCGCTTCCTCCCGTCGAAAACTGGCTCAAGATCCCGATTCGGGCGGGGGAGATGGCGTTCCAGGCGAGCCACCGGTGGAGCGGGGCCGCTGGCGGCGACATCGGTCAGGGCGCCCAGATGCGAACGTTCGGAAAGAAGGCGGCAGAAGCGAACCAGAAGGCATCAGTGTGTACCGCTGGGGTGAGGCGAGTGCCCGCGAGCGGGCCGGCCTCCGCTTCTCCCAGCAGCGTCCAGCGGCTGCTGGTCTCGGCATCCACGAAGGCGCCCCCGTCCCAGGCAAAGCTGAGCACGCGACCATCGACCTGCCTGAGATACACCGCTGACGCTCCGACATCGCGGGAGTCGGCGATCTGGCCGCGATCCAGGGCCGACGCTGTGCCCGGCTGCAGCAGCACGATCACGGGTTGTCCGCCGACGGTATCGTTGATCGCGCGTCGGTCGAGCAGCCTTGTGGCCGGGTACACAACCGTCTCGCCCGCCAAGCTCACCGTTACGACCCGCTCCATCGGTCGCAGTCGGCCGTCTATCGGCCCGTCGTACAGGAAGGGCGCAGACCCCGCGTCGTCATAACCGACGTAGGGGTTCCGTCCGTAATCGCGCTGGAAGCCGGTCTCCCGGGATAGCACTCGGCCGTTCGGGCGCTGCCGCTTGAAATCGGCCCAGGCAACGACACTGGCCGGAACCATCCTCAGCCGTGCGCCAGCCAGCTCGCCCACCAGCGCCTCGCCGCTGGCCTGCTGCCACCACGACTCGGTCTGGCGGTCCCACATTACCAGGTCGGAAAGCCGCAGGTTCCCCGTCGTCCCGAAGTCCAGAGTCCGCTCCCCCACGCGACGATCGAACGCGATGGCCGTGTTGCAGAGGGGGCAGAAGGTCACGGCCAGGGGTTGTCCGCCTACCTCGTCGTTCACGATTTCGTGCCAGATCAGGACCTGGAGCGGGTAAGCCCTCGCATCCCCATGGAGCTCGAGAAAGATCACCGGCTCCGGCGGACGGAGCCACCTATCTGCCTGCGCGACGCCCTCAAACCTGGGCGAATCGAGGGGCGGTATGCCATCCCGCGGCGGTCCCCCACCCCGAAACTCGCGTAAGGGAACGAGGCACCGGTCGAAGTCGGTCCGCCAGCCCGACAGACTAACCCTGGCTTGTGAGCGATCGCAGGGGTTTGCCTCCGTTTGCGAGTCGAGCTCGGCTAGCAGGGGCCCACCAGCCAGGCCCGCGGGGCCGCAAGCCGTCCCCGTCAGAGCCACGAGACCCAGGATAGGCACCAGGCGGTTCCTTACTGAGACCAATCAGCGCTCCCGGCCCTGAGATCGGGCCGGCTTGGCCGCCAGCCTGGCAGAAATGAGTTCGGCCAACTGCTGACGGGAGGGATTCCCGAGCCACGCGACCACGCCGTCGAGCAGGTAGGTAGGCGTCGCGAATACCGTCGCCGGCATTGGCCGCCCGCGTCCGACCTCCAGCAGATCCACTCCGACGTCTGGGAAGCGAGACCGGATCTCTTCCGCAATCGCCCGGGCTTCATCGCACCCCGGACAGTCGGAGGCGACCACGATTTCCAGAAGCACCCAGCGACTCCTTCCCGTGTCCTGTTTCTCCCGTCCCTGAGTTTGTCACGCGGCCCGGCTCGCCTCTGTAGTGAAGGTCACCAAGAACCGACAAAGTCGTCAAAACGCAGCACCCGGCACGCTTTGTAATGTAACTTACAGAGTCATGCCGATAGACAAGGTACGATCCGCGAGACGCGTCGTCGGCAGGCTCCACGGCGCGCCTACTGGAGGGAAACGGGTCCGCCCCGCCGGCAGCCTGAGAGGAGACCATGCCCAACCGCATTGCCCCAACGGTCGAGAGTCTTCTGCGCTCACTTTCCCGCGGTCGCCGCGCGGGGCCACCCCTGTCATCAGCGACGATGAGCGAGCAGAAGGCGAGGCTGCTGACTGAAGTCGACATTCTCTGCGATCTAACCCCTGAGGAGATGACCTGGCTAGGTGAGGTCACCCCCATGGTCAGCTGCCCTCAAGGAAAGATGATCTATGGGCAGCAGGACCAGGCGGAAGTGCTCTTCATCCTCAAGCGGGGGCGCGTCCAGCTCTACCGCCTCACCCCCGAGGGGAAAAAGCTCGACATTGCAGTTCTGGAGAAGGGCACCTTCTTCGGGGACATGCCGATCCTGGGCCAGCGCATGCAGCACCTATTCGCCGAGGCGCTGACCGACTGCCTGATCTGCGTGATGAGCCGTCCGGACGTCGAGCGGCTCATCCTGAAGCATCCTCAGGTGGCGCTACGCATGCTGAATGTACTCAGCGACCGGCTGTCGGAAGCCGAAGAACGGCTGGAGACCCTGGCTTTCCAGAACGTCCCGGCCCGGCTCGCCGCGACGCTGCTGCGGCTGGCGGAGAGGGACACGGTGCGCATGACGCATCAGGAGTTGGCGGAAGTCATCGGGGCGTACCGAGAGACGGTGACCAAGACCCTCGACGCCTTCCAGCGAGACGCCCTGGTGGAGCTGGGGCGGGCCCGGATCGACCTGCGCGACCGCCCGGGGCTCGAACGCGTGGTGCGCAGCGGTTGAGGGGCGCGGGGCCCATCACCTTCCGTCGCGCGGCGACCCCGGATGGATGAGCGGTACGACCTGGTCGTGGTCGGGGCCGGCTCGGCGGGGCTTGCCGCCGCACGCTCCGCCTCGCAGCTGGGCGCACGAGTCGCGCTGGTCGAGCGAGAGCGGATCGGCGGAGACTGCACCTGGAACGGCTGCGTCCCGAGCAAAACGCTGATCGCGGCCGCCGGCCTCGCTCACCAGATGCGCGAAGCGGACCGGTTGGGGCTGTCCCCCGCTAACCCGAAGGCCGATCTGCTGAGCGTCCTCAAGCAGGTCCGCGCGGCATCCCAGGGAGTCTCCGTTCGGGAGACTCCCGCGGTCCTCTCCAGCCAGGGAGTCGAAGTCGTCGGTGGCGAAGCCCGTTTTGTCGAGGACCACGTCCTCGACGTTGGCGGCAGGCGGCTGAATGGCCGTCGCATCGTGCTATCCACCGGTGCGAAGGCGGTCGTGCCCCCGATCCCCGGTCTGGATAGCGTCCCTTTCAGCACCTACGCGGACATCTTCAGCCTGAACGCACTTCCGCCTCGGCTGCTGGTGCTCGGCGCCGGACCGGTCGGACTCGAGCTGGGCCAGGCCTTCGCCCGGCTGGGCTCCGAGGTCACCCTCATCGATCAGTCCGAACACATCCTGCAGGTGGCCGACCCGGAGGCGAGCGAAGAGCTGCGTTCCGCGCTTGCAGCTGAAGGCGTCCGGGTTGTGACTGGCACCATTGTGGAACGGGTCCAGGCATGCAACGGCCAAATCGAGCTTGTGGCGCCCGGCGGGTCGTACGTCGGCGATTCTCTCCTGGTCGCGACTGGCCGCCGTCCCCGGGTCGAGGGACTGGGACTGGATCAGACTGGCGTCGCCTACAACGACAGGGGTATTGAGGTGGACCGGTGGCTGCGGACGACGCGCTCACACATCTACGCATGCGGTGACGTCGCCGGCTCCCCCCAGTTCTCCCACTACGCCGGATGGCAGGGCTTCGTGGCCGCCCGCAACGCCCTGCTGCCCGGCAGAATGCCGGGCAGCGCCCTCACTCCTTGGGCCGTGTTTACCGATCCGGAGGTCGCCCAGGTCGGCCTGACCGAGCAACAGGCCCGGGCCCAGCATCCGGACCTGCTGATCGAGCGGTGGCCGCTCGATCAGGTGGATCGCGCGCACACCATGGGCGACGAGCGTGGGTTCCTGAAGCTCATCGCCCGAGCCGACGGTACCCTGCTCGGTGCGACGATCCTCGCCCGGCACGCCTCTGAGATCGCCAATGAACTGGCGGTTGCCATCAGGTGCCGCCTCCGATTCTCCGATCTGGCACAAACGATCCACGTTTACCCCACGTATGGCTTCGCGATTCAGGAGATGAGCGCCGACGCGACGCTGCGGAGCTTCGCGACGGATTGGCGGGGAGCGTTGGCCCGACGGCTGGTGGGCTGGTGGCCGCGGTGAAGCGCGACGCCGACTACATCTTCTACGAGCTGACTCGGAGCATCTGTCCGGCCTGCCGGCGCGTCCTCGACGCCCAGGTCGTGCTCAGAGATGGCAAGGTGTACCTCCGCAAGCGGTGCCCGGAGCACGGCCCCTTTGAAGCGCTCGTGTATGCGGACGCTGACGCCTACGTGCGATCGGCCCGCTTCAACAAACCCGGCACGATTCCACTTCAGTATTCAACCGACGCCGCGCTCGGCTGCCCTCACGACTGCGGGCTCTGCCCCGAGCACCACCAGCATGCCTGTGTGGGCATCATCGAAGTCAACAGCGCCTGCAACATGAGCTGCCCACTGTGTTTCGCGAACGCGGGGCCGGGGTTCAGCCTGACGCTGGGAGAGGTGGAGGGAATCCTCGACCACCTGGTCGAGACAGAGGGCTCGCCGGAGATCGTGCAGTTCTCCGGCGGGGAGCCGACGATCCACCCCGAGATTCTCGCCATGCTGCGAGCGGCGAAAGTGCGCCCGATTCGCCACGTCATGATCAACACCAACGGGAAACGCATCGCCCACGACGACCGCTTCG
Organism: Chloroflexota bacterium; assembly: GCA_016202435.1. Classification (GTDB taxonomy): domain Bacteria; phylum Chloroflexota; class UBA6077; order UBA6077; family SHYK01; genus JACQOR01. The sequence goes on along the minus strand of JACQOR010000084.1, from coordinate 10,646 downwards.
TCGCGGAGCTGGCCGAGCTGCGGCCCTCGATCTACTTCCAGTTCGATGGCTTCGAACCTGCGACCTACCAGGCGCTCCGCGCCGAGCCCGAGCTTCTCGGCGAGAAGCTCCGCGCGCTGGACCGGCTCGCCGAAGCTCACTGCGACGTGATCCTGGCTGCCGTGGTCGAGCGCGGGGTGAACGAGCAGGAAGTCGGACGCATCGTCGAGTTCGCGCTCGAACACGCGGCGGTGCGCGGAATTAGCTTCCAGCCCGCGTTCCACGCCGGCCGGTTCGGTGCCCACGATCCCATGCAGCGCATGACCAACCCCGATGTCCTCCGGCTGATCGAGGCCCAGACCGACGAGGTGTTTCGGGTCGGCGATTTCGTGCCCGTCCCCTGCTGCTTTCCCACCTGCAACTCGGTCACCTACGCCCATGTGGCCGACGGAAAGGTAACCCCGCTTCCTCGCCTCCTCCCCGTCGAAGACTATCTCGACCTGCTGGCGAATCGAGCCTATCTCGGCCCCGACCTGGTGCGCGAAGCCCTCCAGGGACTGTGGTCGACCTCGGCCTTGCCCGGCTCACCACCGGCCCTGGAGCAGTTCGCGGCCGCCTGTGCGGCGTGCGATTTGGCCAGTCCAGCCAGCCTGCGTGACCTCGGCGACCACATGTTCATGATCATGCTCCAGGACTTCATGGACCCCTGGACGTTCAACCAGAAGAACGTCATGAAGTGCTGCAAGGAGATCCTCCTTCCGGACGGGAAGCAGATTCCATTCTGCGCGTACAACAGCGTGGGCTACCGCGAGCAAGCGCGCTCGCAGCTTTCCGCGCGGGAGCGAGCGCGCGCCGAAGCCCGACGGTTCGGCGCGCCATTGCCCGAGGCCCCCCTCAGTTTTTCGTTTGGGGCCCCACTTCGCTACCCCGCCAAGATGGCCGGCACGTCGTGAGCGAATCACTCGCCGAGCAGGTGAAGCAATGCTGCGCCGATCTCTATGGCGGCGATTGGGCCCGGTTCCTCCTCGGCGACTCCCTCCACCCGGGCGGGCTCGACCTGACGCTCCACCTCGCAAAGGCGCTCGAACTCGACGGAAGCGCCCGTCTGCTGGACGCGGCTTGCGGGACGGGCGCATCTTCCGTCGCCGTGGCGGACCGCTTCGGCTGCCGAGTGGTCGGTCTGGACTACGGAACCCAGCAGATCGAGGCTGCGCTGGCGGCGGCCCGGAAATCGGAGTCCAGAGACCGCGTAGGGTTCCTGCGCGGTGACGTCGAGCGGCTTCCCTTCGCCGACGGCGCGTTCGACGCCGCCCTGTGCGAATGTGCCCTTAGCACTTTCGGAGACAAGCCCGGCGCCGCGCGGGAATTGCGCCGCGTCCTGAAGCGCGGGGGCGGATTGGGATTCAGCGACGTCACCCGATCCGGGCCGCTCCCTGAAGAACTGCGGGGGCCACTGACCTACGGCTTGTGCCTCGCTGAGGCCCGTCCCACTGTCGAGTACGCCGAGCTACTCGAGGCGAGTGGATTTCGCGTCCTCCAGATCGAAGACCAACGGGGTCGATTGATTGACATCTTGGACGATGTCAAAGGCAAGCTGATCGCTGCCGATCTCCTCTGCGGGCTCGGTGTGCTTCGTCTTCCCGAGATCGACCTCGCGGTGGCAAGACAGGCTCTGGGGACGGCATCAGGGGCAATTGCCGATGGAGCCATCGGATATGTGGCAATCGTCGCGGTCGCCGGCTAGTCAAACGTAGCGGTCGCACTCATAACACGAGGGTTGACAGCTTCGGCATCGCTCAGGGGCAGATAAGCGGGCTGCAACCTAATGGGTGTGCTGCGAATTCGCGAAGGCGCGATTCTCAACCGAGGCTTCCAGCCCATTGAGCAGGAGCAGGGACTCCACCGCGAGGAGCAGATACACGCCATTGGCGCGGCGGAACGCCGTTCCCACCAGGGCCAGCGCGTAAGCGTCATACATGGGATCTCGGCGCAACCGGAACACACTACCAGACACGCGTTCGGAGGGGCCCCGACCGAAAAAATACCCGTTCGCTACTCGGACCGGACCGAGCTCGCGGAAGGCCGCGAACCACAGCCCTGACGCGATGACCAGCAGGAAGGAACCGAGTGGACGCATGCTCTCCGGGAGCGGCCAACGCGCACGTTGGTTGAGGTCACGAAGCAACGCCAAGAATGCCAGCCACGGCGGCGCAATCAGTGCGATGTGAACGTACCAGCCATTCTTTCCGAACGTCCGGGTGAGGAAATGAAAACGCTGCTGGACGGCCACGCTAGCCGTGTTGACGGCCGCCGCGATAGCAAATGCTGCCAGTGTGGCCACCATCCATTGGCTGCGGAAAGTCAGCGGAGCACCCCTTCGAGCCGATGCTGGTTAACCTGAACACCACGGGGCCATCCATGGCGATGTCCTTATACTTTGCCCATCGCGTCAGATTCCACTCTGAGCCAGCGCATTGGCAATTCCGACGGACGCGGGCGTGCTGCGCCTTCCTGAGGTCGATTTCGCGACCGCCAGGCGCGTCCTGGGGACGGCGTCAGGGGCAATTTCCGATGGAGCCGTCGGATACGTGGCAATGGTCGTAGTCGCCGGCTAGTTAGACGTAGCGGTTGCACTCATAGCACCAGGTGAAGTGCTCATCTGATAACGGAAGGGACTTGATCACCGGGTGATGGTGGGTGAGCGCGTGCTGCCGCGCGTGCCCGGCCTGCGATTCGCAGCACCCGACGTGGCCGCACTCGGTGCAGAGCCGCAGGCTGAACTGGCTGCCGCACTCTTCGCACACCGCTCCGCTCGGCGCGGCGATTGTTTGGGGCGCATGGGTGCAGGTGGATTCTTTCGTTTTCGTAGGGCGGGACAGAAAAGCCATCTTCGCTCCTGGTTTCGAATAGTCTCGACAGCTTCAGTATCGGAGCAGTCGTGGTGAACGACCGTAACTTGGCACACACTTCCTCATTGAATCTGCGCAAGCCGTGGGCTCGCCCCGCGTTTAACGCTTTCCAGCGGTGTCAATAGCCGGCCGATGCACACCATCGAAGAACGGCATCCGAATACGATGGTCAAGTTCGCTTCGTCAAGGTGAACGTCGACGATCAGCCGGATCTTGCCGTCGCCTACGGGGTCCAGAGCATCCCTACCCTGATCATCTTCAAGGGTGCAAAGCGGTCCGACGGACCATTGGAGCCCTTCCCAAGAGTGAGATCCGGAAGCTGCTCGAGGCCGCCACCGCCGGGTAGCAAGCAGCCGGGTGAGCCCCAGACAGGGCCAGCCCGGGTTGGCCTGGCTGATCAGGGTCCGGTGAGGGTGAGCAGATACGCGACCACGTCAGCAAGGGCTCGTTCGTCGAGCGACATGTCCTGCCAATTAGGCATGACGGGGGCATAGCCTTCGACGACGTAGGCTCGCGGGTCGACGATCGACTGAACGAGATAGAGCTCGGGGCGCGCGAGTCCGGTGGCTTGTGCGCGAGACTCGGCGCGAGCCCCAACAGCGGTCAGATCCGGGCCGATCACTCCTCCGCTACCGCGGACGGTATGGCATCCCATGCAGGGAGAGCGACGGAACGCCTCTTCACCCCGAGCTGCGTCACCTTGTGCGAATGGAACGTCGGGCAATGAGTCATTTCCGGGCGGAACGAGCGCCGTCGGGCTTGGCGCCTGCACGCCAGCACCGGTCGGCGGCGACGCTCCAGCGCACCCCAAGGCGGCGAGCAGCCCGAGGCTCCCGAGAATCAATGGGCGGAACCGGAACCGGATCATCGTCGCTCCCTGATCATTCGTTTCGAGACCGCGAGGGCATGGCGCCACATACAGGCCCACTCGCCGGCGGCGAGGATCTCCGCGGGCAGGTGACGGTGGGAGTGGGTCGGCCTGGTAGACGCCCGGACAAGGTCCGGGCGTCTATCAAGCCAGGGAAGAGTGGAAGCTAGCAGTCTGGCGCTGGCGTCGGCATGAAGTTCATGTCCACACCAGGCTCGACAGCACCGCCACTCATCGGCGAGTCGAACGCGCGAACGGCGGAATGGACGAACCAGACGCCGGAGGCTCCGGGGGCACCGCCGTGAATGTCGTTGACCATGTCGTGGAAGTGGGTGAAGCCGGGCCCGAACTCCGCCTCAACGCGTGCCTGGTCGGAGGCGCAGTAGCTGCCTGGGACCCCGAGCGCCACCCAGTTGAGGTTCTCCGCTCGGCTGAGGTTCAGGTTGTCGAAATGAAGCGCAATCACCGCACCGCCCGGCAGCATGAAGGCTCGATGGTCGGTCATGGTGGGCATCATGACGGGCTCCAGCAGGCCCGTGAGCTGTTCCCAGTAGCGGGCGGACAGGGATTGGTCTTGGGCTCTGGCCGGGGAAGCGATTACGAACGAGGTGCCCAATAGAGCGCCAACCATTAGCATCGCCCCGTGCCTGAGCACTTTCTCGACTAAAGGCAAGTGCAGGACCATTGGCAATCCTCCGACAAGCAGATTTGTTCTTCTGTGGCGATGGGACCGAGACTTGTGCGTTAACTTGCCATCCATCCTCCGACGCGCCATGTAGCATCCGCGAGTACCCCGGAAAACGGGCGCCCTCAGACCGTGGATCTCGACGCTTCCCGGGCAACGCGCCGCCCGGAGTCTGTCACACGGCCACGGGTCGGTCTGTGATCCCGACCACAAACGCGAGGGGCGCGCGTGCGACGCAAGATGTCGCCGCTCGGGGCGCCATGCAGGTCAGCCCTTGACTCTCCACCCTACCGGCGGGTTTATGGTGCCTTAGAAAGCGGGACGGGTCATGAAGATTGGATGGTTGGCCCACACCAGAGCAATCCGCCAGCGCTTGCCCAGGCTCTCGAAGGCCTGGGCTGCCCGCCGACGGAGGGCGAGTGGTCCCTTTGGACGCTGGCGGAGGGGAGCCACCCCGGACTAGAAGGCCTCGGCCGCGCGATGGGTGCCCCGCTTCTGTCGCACGGTAAGCAGAATTACAGACGAGGTATGCGCTTCGGGCAGAAGATAGTCAATCAAGGCAAGGCGCGGTATCTCCGCCCTCCTGTTCCTATCCTTCGCAACCGGGTAGGCATGGCGAGCTTCTGCGTACTCGGTAGGGCGTATATGCTCGCATCAGCCTATTCCCATCCTTCGCAATCGGGTAGCCCTGGCGAGTCCGGGTGACGTGAGAGCTTCTTCGACTGGCCTGCTCGGACAGTGGATTGGTAGTCATAGGTGGGCTGGGCCCGGCGCTGGCCTGGCCGCGCTGGCGGTGTTCTTGGCGGCAGCGACGTTGGTGTTGCAGGCTGCCTATGCGGGCCGGATCGTGGCGGGTGTGCGCGTGCTGGGTCTCGACGTCGGAGGGCAGACGGTCGCCACCAGCCGCGCCCTGTTAGAGGGGAACGCCTCTGTCCTGGGCCAACAGCTGGTCACCCTGAGATCTGACCGTCGGGAGTGGCAGCTGACCGCGGACGCCCTGGGCATGCGGGTGGAGGCCAAAGCCATGGTGGACCAAGCGTATGCTATCGGACGGAACGGTAACCCGGTCCAGCGGATAGCTGCCCAGTGGGGCGCCCTCCTCTTCGGCACACGGTTCGCCAGCCCTCTGCTCGAGTTTGACGCCCACCAGCTCGACACCGTGCTGCGCGGAATTGCCGCGAACATCGACCGTCCGCCTGTCGACGCGAGCATCGAGATCGAGGCGCCCCAGAGCGGGGCGGTCTCGGTTGTGGTCGTACCGGAGCTGCCGGGAGCCAGACTACAAGTGTCGGAGAGCGCGGAGTGGATCCGGTTGGCGGTCGCCCGAGGCCTGCCCGCCGAGGTGGACCTGGCTATTGTCATTGACCAGCCCGTCCTGACTGAGGCGAGTGCGAAGCTAACCCGGACCGCGGCCGAGCGGATGCTCGGCGGGGATGTGCGACTGACCTCACCGGGTACCAGCTGGACGCTCAGTCCTCGGGACCTGGCACCAGTGCTCGTGTTCGAGCGCTCAGCTACCGATCAGCTTAGGGTCGCGGTAGACGCGGATGCGCTCGATCGAGTCCTAGAGCCACTCAGTTTGGAGGTGGGGCAGGCTCCGACGAACGCGCGATTCGACTGGAACGGAGGAAACCTCAGGGCCATCCGTGATAACCGGGATGGGGCCGCCATTGATGTTCCGGCCCTGGCCGCAATGCTCAGCGAGCGACTGCCCGCCGGCGAACGTACGTTTGTGCTTCCCCTGACGACCGTGCCCGCGGCCGTCACCGCCCGGGATGGCTCCCGGTTGGGGATCAAGGAGCTCGTCCGTGAAGGTAGCACCGCGTTCCCTGGTGCAACCCCGGAGAAGCAGCACAACATCCGCTTGGCAGCCTCTCGTATCCACGGCACGATCGTTCCGCCAGGGGAGATCTTCTCCTTCAACCGTGAGGTTGGTCCCACGACGTTGGATGCTGGCTTCAAGACCGGCTGGGGCATCACCCTCTCGGATTCAGGAGCCCGAACGATTCCCTCAGTAGCCGGGGGTATCTGCCAGGTCGCGACAACCCTCTTCCACCCGGTCTTTCACGCCGGCTACGCGATCGAGCAGCGCCAGCCCCACCTGTACTGGATCCAGTCCTATGGGCAACCACCGCTCGGTATGAAAGGCCTCGATGCGACCGTCGACGAGGAGGCCGGACTCGACTTCCAGTTCATCAATACGACGCCTGATCACCTGTTGATCCAGGCCAGGGTCGAAGCGACCACCCTGATCTTTGGCCTGTATGGGACCAAGCCGGCGTGGGACGTCAAGATCGAAGGGCCGATCATCGCGAATGTGACTCGCACCGATCCGACGCCACGACGACAGCTCGACCCCACGATGCCCGCCGGCCGCGCTCTCCAGGTGGAGGCTGCCCAGGACGGCTTCGACATCACCGTGGTCCGCACGGTGACGCAGGGGGAAGAGGTGCGACGACTACCCCTTCGCAGCCATTACCTCCCGGCGCACAATGTGATCCTCCATGGGCCGGAACCGCCTCCCCCCGCGGAGTCCGCCGCCAGCGAACCAAGCCAGGCCGAGAGCACTGATCAACCGGGACCGACCGCCCCAACTCTGCCCGCCCCAACACCGGCGCCTTGAGCGACGGAGCCTGTCGGGGACTAGCCGGAGGCCCCTCGGCCAGGAAGACGGGCCTCCGCCGGAGCGGCCACCGGCGAGGCTCCCACCGGGGATCACTTGGCGCTCTGGTCGGCGGTCTCCTCGCGCTGGCCATGGCCGGCTGCTTGGGGCCGGCCGCTCGGGAGATACCGCCGCCGGGAGAAGTAGATGTCGGCGGACCCCCCGGCGTGGTCCGCATCGGGCGCCTGGCGCCAGCGTTCGAGCTCCGGAGTCCAGATGGAACGCCGGTCCGCTTGGCCGAGTATCGGGGGAAAACGGTCCTCCTCAATTTCTGGGCGAGCTGGTGCGTCCCGTGTCGGGAGGAGATGCCTGAGCTCGAGGCCGTGTACCGCAGCCAACAGGCACGTGACCTGGTGGTGATCGGGATCAACAGCGGCGAACCGGCCAGCGTTGCGCTTGCGTTCGCGCGAGACCTCGGCATCACGTTTCCCATCGCCCTGGACCAGGACGGTCTGTTGACCGTCAGCTACCAGGTGTTGGGCCTACCAGTGACCTACCTGGTCGATCGGGACGGCGTGCTCCGGGATCGCTTCGGTGGTTCCATGACTCGCTCCGAGATGGAGACGCGACTCGACCGGACGCGCGCCGGCGCTGGTCGACCCATGCCCACGCCCGTGTCCATCGCGGCTGGGGCACTCCCGACCGCGGGGGAAGTCGCCGTCGATGTTGGCGGCCGGCGAATCACCCGCGGGGAGGTCGACCGTCGATTGGACCTCCAGCTCGCTTTGGAGCGGGCACGCACGGGAGAGATCCTGGATCTCGGTTTGGCGGAGGGACGGCTGGAGCTGGAGCGTCGTCGGGCGCACGTGCTGGAGGAGATCATCGATGAAGAGCTGCTCACCCGGGCAGCCCGGGCTGCGGGCATGAGCGATCCGACCCCAAGCGAAGTCGAGGCCGAGGTGGCCCGCATGGCGGCGGCGGCGGGTGGGCAGGCGGAGTTCAGTCGCGGTCTGGAACCACACGGCGTGACGCTGAACGACCTACGGGAGGTTTTTCCCCTGGGAATGCTGGCGGACCGGTTTATCGACCAGCGGCTTCTCACCGCCGACGCGGTCGGGAGCCCGGGGGAGATCACGCGCCGCTGGCTCGCGAGTCAGCGCACCATGTTTGGGCTGGCTCAGCGTCCGGAGGGCGGCCGGTGAGCGAGCTGGACGACTTTCGGTCGGCGAAGGATGCTTTTTTTCGAGACAACTCCCAGTCCCCTCTAACACCGAGCCAGCGGGTGCACTTCTCAGGTCTGCGCTACTTCCCGGAGGTAGCCGGCATGCGGCTCCAGCTCACGCTCGATCCGAATGTGGAGCACGCCGCCATCGAGATGGACACCAGCACCGGCGAGCGGCAGCGGCACACGCGGGCCGCGAAGATCCACTTCGAGGTGGAAGGCCGACAATGTGTCCTCTACCTGTACAGTCGGGGCCGGCCAGAGCGACTCTTCCTCCCGTTCCGCGACACCACGTCGGGGAAGGAGACCTATGGGGCCGGCCGCTACCTGGACCTGACGGTGAGCCCCGGTGGAGGGCTGCTGGTCGATTTCAACTACGCCTACAATCCCTATTGTGCCTACAACGACCGCTGGACCTGCCCCATCCCGCCGGTGGAGAACTGGCTCCAGGTAGCAATTCGAGCCGGAGAGCTCGCCTTCCACGCAGACGAGGCTCACGCGGGTTAGGTTGCCGCTGTCGCGCCAACGAATCGATGCGGGTGAGTCCGTCGCCTGGACCGTGACCCGCAGCTTCTTCAGCGGCGGTCGGAATCGGCCAAGCGCTGCAAGTGCGCAGAATCGAGAATGATCAGACGGCGATAACCGACCTCTACCGCGCCATCTCGGGCGAAATCCGCGAGGGTCTTGGTGACCGTCGCCCGGGTCGACCCGATGAGCGTGGCCAGCTCCTCGTGGGTCAGATTGGGGGGAAGCTCGCCGCCGTTGTCCTCTGCCAGCACCAGCAATGCCTGCGCGAGGCGCGTCGGCGCATCCTGGAATGCGAGCCGGGCCAGCTGTTGCTCGAGCCGCAAGAGCTGCCGTGCCAGGAGAACGCTGATCTTGGCGGCCAGCGCCGGGTGGCGCGCCATGAGCCGCATGAACTGGTCGGCGCTGGCGTCGCACACATAGGCTTCGTCCAGGGCCTCGGCGATGGCCTCGGACTCTGTCTCTCCGAACAGAGCTGAGGTGCCGAAGAGCTGTCCGGGTCGCAGAATTGCCGTGGTGAGCTCCCGTCCCTCAGGGCTGATCCGGTAGATGCGGACGGTCCCACTCTTGATCAGGTAGATCCGGTCGTCCCGTCCCTCCTCGTCGAGAATCATCTGCCCCCGGTGGCATGCCCGGTCGCGCAGATGGCGTGAGATCTCCTCGATCTCCTCTTGCGCCATTCCCGCGAAGAGATTCAGCCGTCGCAGATACCAGATCTTCCGTTCCACAGTTTTCATGCCTCCAGCATGCCAGACGAATCTTATTCAGATTGTGTGCCACCGCACATTCTCGTGAGACCCCCGCTGGAATACTGGACTTGGATCGAGAAAAAGGAAGGAGGAATCACCTTTGATCCAAGCATCTTCCGTCGCCTGTTTCCTGTGCGCGCTGCCAGACGTAGCCGCTCGGGCAGCTCGAGGGGTGGTCGAGTGGGCCACTGGCAAGAACTCAGCCCCGAGGACCGAGCCGATTGGGGACGCTCTGGCCGGCACCCGTCTTGGAACCGGGGTCCTCGCAGCGTGCGCGTCCTGCGAGCCAGCTTACGTTCGCGCGAGCCGCGCAGCGGAGAGCCGGACTCCAAACGAAAAAGGCTGGGGAGGCATCAAATGATCCAACCGCGCGTGATCCTGGCTGGGTTGATCGCCAGCATGGTGATGGGAATGGTCGCCATGATCTACGAGGCGGTGGCCGGGGCTGGCTTCTGGGCGCCGGTGGTTTTCATCAGCGCGACCGTGCTGCGCGACCTCCAATCCATCAGCACCCCCATCCCGTTCCTGGCACTCCCGGTTGTCCTGGGCCTGATGGGCCACATGATGAACTCGGTGATTCTGGGCATTGGCTATTCAAAGACCCTCGGCGATCGGTTCCGTGGCCTCACCGCGGGCACCGTTGCCGGCGGAGGGTTCGGGCTCCTGGTCTTCGCCGCCATGTGGGTGATCGTCCTCCCCCTCGTCGATCCAGTGATGCTGCGACTGAACGCTGCCGCGTTCGCGGTGGCCCACTTGATGTGGGGCGGAGCCATCGGGCTGGCCCTCAACTGGAGAACCAGCGAAGCGACGGGCACGCAAGGATACGGCGCCGCGCACTAGAGAGCGTCTGGAGCCACACCCTACTGAAACGGGGACACTCTAGTTCGGCCAGGGTGTCCCCGTTTTCTAGGCGTCAACGGAGCTCAGCAGGCCGCTGTAGAGAGACCCTCCGCGTCCGCCGATTGAAGCAGGCCAGCGATCGATCTCAGATCGGCGCCTTGGATCAAACGAACCCGCTTCCATCCAACCTCCACGAGCCCATCAGCTTCAAGGGCTCGGAGCTCCTGGCTGACCGTTTGGCGTGAGGCACCCACCGCCTCTCCTATC
>JACQOR010000081.1 GCA_016202435.1 Chloroflexota bacterium | reverse complement strand
GGACGCCAGGGCAACAGCCGTAAGAAAACGCCAGCGAACTTCCCCCGTTACGCACCAGTGCGGACGCAAGAATGATTAGGAGCCCGGAGTACGCGGACCGTCCGACGCGCGTCGGAAACCGGTAGGAATTGGAGCTCCAACCCGGTGCGCGCGCCCGTGGACCGGAGGGTGTCAGTCTGTCAGGTTTGGAAAAGTCGTGAGGCCGGGTTTAGGTATCATAGGCGCGGTCGCCACGACCTCTGGGATCGCATCGCAAACGTGACGCAAGCTTCACACCCTGGAGTTGGATAGTTGGACGCCGGCCTGGGGCCCTCCATCGGAGCGCTACTGCGGCAAGCTCGTGGAGAGAAGGCGCTCAGCTTGGCGGACGTTCAGCAGACGCTCCGCGTGAGCCAGAGATACCTCCAGGCGCTCGAAGCGGATGACTACGCGGCACTCCCGCCCGGAGTGTACGCGCGGGCCCTGATTCGGCAGTATGCCGCGTTGCTGGGCCTTGACCCGACGGAGCTGCTCGCTCGCTACGGACGTGCCCGGCCAGTCGAACGGGATATCGTGCGGCCGGCTTTGCCTGCTATGGATCGGCCTCCTATCGTTTCTCTCAAAGCTATCGTCACCGTGCTCGTGGTCGCCACCGGCGTTGGGCTTTTTGCCTACCTGCAGGCGCAATACAATTCTCTGGCGCGCAGCCTCGAGGCCGGAGGAGGCGCGGTGACCGCCCCGGCCCTCCCCACGCAGACCGGACGGAGCGTATCGGCGCTGCTGACCCCGTTCCCGACCGCGACAAGTCCTCCGCCCCCGACGTCACTCCCCTCGCCCACGCCGGTGACCGGCCTGCTGCTGGAGGCGCGCACGACCGAGCGAAGCTGGGTGCAGGTGTGGGTGGACGGCAATCCGGCTCTAGCCGAGACACTGCCCAGTGGCACGCTGCGGACGTTCAGTGGCAGGCAAGGGATCAGGCTCCGAGTGGGTAACGCCGCGGGGATCGAGATCTCGGTAAACGGGGTCCCGCAGGGTCCTCTCGGCCAGCGGGGGCAGGCGGCCGAGGCTACCTGGATCGTCGGCTAGCGGTGCGTGTCCGGCTTCACTGACGCGGAGCGGCTGGCCGCGGTGGCAGGTGAGGCACTCAGAACTCGCGGATTCGACCTGGCCGTGGCGGAAAGCTGTACCGGTGGCTTGCTCGCCGGAGCGTTGACGGCGATCCCCGGCTCGTCGGACTACGTGAAGGGTGGAATCGTCTCATACGCCAACGAGGTGAAAGAGCAGCTCGTCGGCGTGGCTTCCTCACTGATTCAGCAGCACGGCGCCGTGAGCGAACCGGTGGCTCGAGCCATGGCGGAGGGCGTTCGGGACCGCATGCGGGCCGCCGTGGGCATAGGAGTCACCGGAATCGCGGGCCCCGGTGGTGGGTCGGCCGAAAAACCAGTAGGCTTGGTCTACGTGGCAGTCGCGACGCCCGGAGGGACACGGATCCGCCGCGACGTATGGCCCGGCTCGCGAGCTGAGGTCCGGGAGGCTGGCGTCCGAGCGGCCCTGGAGCTGCTCGTCGAAAGTCTCGCGGGGGCTTGACGAATAGAACGCATGTGCTATCATTGAGCGGCTGACGCGCGGCGTCAAGCACCTCGTGGGGGTCGGGCAGCATGTCGTTGGATGCTGATAGACAGCGCGCCCTCGACATGGCGTTGAACCATATCGAGCGGAGCTTTGGCAAGGGCGCCGTCATGCGTCTGGGCGACGCACCAGCGTGGCTCGCCATCGAAGTCATCCCAACTGGATCGATCTCTCTCGACCTGGCCCTGGGCGTAGGTGGCATCCCCCGGGGGCGAGTGACCGAGATCTTCGGCCCAGAGTCTTCCGGCAAGACGACACTGGTGCAGCACATCATGGCCCAGGCCCAGGCGACGGGAGGGGTGGCAGCGCTCATCGATACTGAGCATGCCCTAGACCCGATTTACGCGCAGAACTGCGGCGTCAAGATCGACGACCTGCTGGTCTCGCAACCAGACACCGGAGAACAGGCCCTGGAGATTGCCGAGGCCCTGGTACGCAGCGGCGCGGTGGACGTGGTGTGCGTGGATTCGGTGGCGGCCCTCGTGCCACGCGCCGAGCTCGAAGGGGAGATGGGCGACGCCCACATGGGCTTGCAGGCCCGACTCATGTCCCAGGCGCTCCGCAAGCTGACCGGAGCCATCAGTCGCTCTCGGACGTCGATGATCTTCACCAATCAACTGCGAGAGAAGATCGGCGTGATGTTCGGCAACCCGGAAACTACTCCCGGCGGCCGTTCCCTCAAGTTCTACGCTTCGTTGCGTCTTGACATTCGCCGCACGGACTCGATCAAACAGGGGACCAGCGTTATCGGCAACCGGACGCGGGTCCGCGTGGTGAAGAACAAGGTGGCTGCACCCTTCCGAGTGGCCGAGTTCGACATCATGTACAACGAGGGCATCTCCCGGACCGGTGGCTTGCTCGACGTAGGCACGGAGCTCGAAATCATCCACAAGACCGGTGCCTTCTACTCGTTTGCCGATACGCGTTTGGGCCAGGGCCGAGAGAACGCGAAGGAATACCTGAAGCGGAATCCCGAAATGGCTGATGAGATCGAGCAGCAGATTCGCGCGGCGGCAGTTGGTGCCATGCCGCTCCGGGTCGCCGTAGGTGAGGGAGTCACTGAGGACGACGAGGTAAGTCTCTCGTAGGGCGCTGCACCATGTCGGTGATTCTCTGACTTCCTGCGCCTCCCACAATCCGAGCCGCGGCCGCCCGTGAACCCGGACGCCACGGGTTTCGTTCCGCCCCAAGGCGAGCGGGGCGCACAGGTGCGGGCGATGTTTGACCGGGTAGCTAGCCGGTACGATCTCGTCAATGACGTGATGTCCCTGGGCCAGCATCGTCGGTGGCGCCGCTTTGCCGCGCGAGTCTCGCAGCCCGCCGGAACCTCGGTGCTCGATCTGGCCACTGGCACCGGAGATCTTGCTATTCAGTTCGAACGGGCGGGCGCTCAACTGGTCGTTGGAGTGGATTTCTCCCAGTCCATGCTCCTCGCGGCACAGCAAAAGTTTCGACGGAAGAAGTCCGGCGCCGCCCTGGAACTGGTGCAAGCTGACGTGCTCCGCCTGCCGTTCCCCAACGAAAGCTTCGATCGGGTAAGCAGCGCGTTCTTGCTGCGCAATCTCTCGGATCTGGGTGCCGGGCTGGCCGAAATGCGGCGCGTCCTGAAGCCGGCCGGCTGGGTGATCGCGTTGGAGGTGACCCATCCCCCGTCCAATGCGCTTGGCGGTCTGGCCGGTTGGTGGTTCCAGCAAGTCGTTCCCGTGATTGGCGGGGCGCTCTCGGGCGAGTGGGCGGCCTATCGGTACCTGCCCGCCTCGTTGGGTCCCTTGCCAACAGCCGTGGAGCTGGCAACGATGCTGCGCAGCGTTGGCTTTCGCAACGTACGTTTCAATCGGCTCGGGTTCGGCTCCGTGACGGTACACATTGGTCAGGTTTGATCTGCGAGGGACGGAAACCCTGGAGGCCCGGCAAACTCGCTTCCACCCAGCCTGGCCGTCTAGCAGGACTCCAAGTACCGCTCCCATTCCCACTGGCTGATCTGGGTCCGGTACTCTGCCCATTCCCGCCGCTTCGCCTCGATGAACCATTCCGCCACGTGCTCCCCTAGAGCGTCCAGGATCACCTGATCCCGTTCCAGCTCTTGCAGCGCCTGCTCCAGCGATGTCGGCAGGGGTCCGAGCCCGCGGCCAGCAAGCGCGGGGTCATCCAGCTGAAAGAGGTCTTCCTCCACGGCGTTCGGGAGTGGCATTTGGTGATGGATCCCATCCAAGCCGGCCGCGAGCATGACCGCAAAAGCGAGATAGGGGTTGCAGCTCGGATCGGGACACCGTAGCTCGATGCGGGCCGATTCCGGTCGCCGCCGGTTCACTCTCGGGACGCGAAGCAATGCCGAACGATTGATTCGCGCCCAACTGATATAGCCCGGAGCCTCAAAGCCGGGCACCAGACGTTTGTACGAGTTGACGAGCGGCGCCAGGATAGCGCACATCCCCGGAGCATGAGCGAGCTGACCCGCTGCGAAATGGCGCGCTACCTGTGAGATCTCGTACTCATCGTCGGTGTCGTAGAACAGATTTGTGCCGTCCTGCAGACCAGCCAGGCTCTGATGAATGTGCATACCGGAGCCGCTCATTCCCAGGAAGGGCTTCGGCATGAACGTAGCGGTAAGCCCGTGGCGCTGAGCGAGCGCTTTGACGGCGGTCTTCGCTGCCATGGTGTTGTCGGCTGTGCGCAGGGCGTCCGCGTAACGAAGGTCAATCTCGTGCTGACCGTAGGCGACTTCGTGATGGCTGGCGTCGACCATGATGCCCATCTCTTCCAGATCAGTCACGATCTCCTTGCGCAGGTTCGCCAACTCGTCCTGAGTCGCATCGAAATAGCCCGCTCGATCCGGACCAAAAACGCCGCTTCCGACAGACTCGTGATCGGCCCTGACAAGAAAGAACTCAAGCTCTGGACTCGTCTGAAACACGAACCCCAGACGATTCGCTTCCGCCATGGCCCGCCGAAGCACGTGCCGCGGATCCCCGGCGAACTCCTCACCATCTGGCGTGAAGACGTTGCACACCACCCGCGCGGTCGTATTCTCCTTGCCCTCCCAAGGAATGATGGAGAACGTCCTCAGGTCCGGATCCAAGTACATGTCGCTCTCGTGGATACGAGCGAACCCCTCGATCGCGGAACCATCAAACCAAACGCCGTGGTCCTCGGCATCCTTGAGCTTGTGGAAAGGAATCGTGACGCTCTTAGCTGCGCCTACGATGTCGGTGAAATGCAAGCTCACGAATTTGACCTGGTCGCGCTCACCGCGCGCCAGCACGTCAGCTCGGATGTCTTCATCTTGGTCTGAGAGGGTCATGAGCCATTCCTTTCGATGATCGGCGCAAGCTTCGGCACGGACTTGCGGGTACCGAGATGCCGAATTTTCAGAGCAAGCTGCAGGCAGAGACGCGTTTCAGGGTCGCCGAGGTCACGGCCGGTCAGCGCTTCGATGCGAGCGAGGCGATACAGCAGGGTGTTGCGGTGCAGATGTAGCCCATCAGCGGCGCGGGCATGATTGCCGTTAGCCGAGAAGAATCCCTCGAGGGTCTCTACCAATTCACCGTTGTAGCGAGCGTCGTAACCTTCAATGGCCCCGAGATACTCCTCGTAGAAGCCATCTAGCGCCTGTTGATTCTCGACGCTAGCCAGGAGACGGTAGGCACCCAATTCCCCGAAAGCAACGGTTTGGTCACCCCCGAGGAACTGAGCGCCGATCCGGGCGGCCTGTTCGGCCTGCAGATAGGATCGCACGATCTCCGCTGGACCAGTTGCTACCGGGCCGATGCCACAGGTCACCGCGGCTTCTGATACGGCGTCGCTGAGCCCGGCGCGGATCCGCTCAAGAGATGCTCTAGTGGCAGCCTCATCGCTTTCAGACGGGACGACAATCGCGAGGGTAGCTCCCCGGTCCTTCAGCAGGGCGCGCGGCCACACTTGCGAGATCTCTCGACGTGCGGAATCGAGGAAGGATGCCCAAGTGGCCGCTCTCTGGCTTTCCGATGTGCGCACGCCACGCGGTCCTGCCCGGTCATCGAGCACGAGGCAGGCGGTGCCGTAGCGATCCCGGAGGTCGTGGCCGAGGTAGCGAGCGCGTTCCAGGAGGTCATCTTCGTTGTGCAGATTGCCGGAGAACAGGCCTTCTAGGAAGCTGCCCTGGAGCCGCGTCTGAGTCTCGATGATGGCCCGTTGCCTGGCGATGGGGATCGCGAACGCCGACGCGCATCGCACCACCAGATATTCATCCAGATCCTGGATATCCTCAATGCTACCGAGAATCGTCAGAAAGCCAACCACTGCATCGCCCAGGGTAATCGGAGCTGAGCAGACGGCGTGCTCGCCGTCCGCCAGAATCCTCTGTAGCGGAGGGATTGAGCGAGCGGGACCGGCGGGCGTTGCAGGTGAGATACCCAGAACGTCCCGCGCCGAATACAGGAGAGCGGCCTCCTCGGGAGAAGGGAGTCCCCGCGGCCCGAAATCGGGGGGTACCTCCAGCGCCTGGAGAGCTCCATACTCATCTTCCAGGTAAATGACCCGCTCGGAAGCGTCAGCCAGCGCGCTGGCGAGCACAGCTAACGGAGAGTCTCGCAGGGCCAGGTGAATCAACTGCTCATAAACCTCTGTCACGCGCCGCTCGACCTGGCTAGACCGGTCCAAGATGAGTGCGATCACTGCACGTTCGATTTCCTGGAGGGAAGCATCCCGGGGGAGGACGAGGACGGACAGGGTGTCATAGGCTCTTGCGGCTTCGCAGATCGATGACGACTCTTCAGTCAAGACAATCGCGGACACCCTTGCCGAGGCGAGAGTTTCGACGAGGCGAGGAAAACGTTGAGTCTGGGTACCTGAATTGAGCCCCCGTAGTGACAGGACGACCAGGGCGTCTGGCTCCAGGGCGCCCAATTGATAGGGGCGGGTCACGAAGAGTCGAATCCAGCTCACTGCGCGGCGCAGGTGGTCGTGACCTTCGGCGACACGGGTAGCGGGCGGCAACGCGAGCCGCAGGGCGTCCGCCACCGTGACCGCAGGTCGGGGCGCATCGGAGCGGGCTCGTGCAGTGTGCACACGGAATCCTACGAAACCCGGGCAAACTAAACAAGCTGCGCCGCCGGGCCTCGCTGGGGCACCTTCGGCCCTTTGTGATACACTTGCAACCGTCCGCTGGCAGCGATCCTTTTAAACCGGCCCCGCGAGACCGGAAAGGGAGTTCGGTCGTGCGTTGTTCGAAGTTCACGGCTTTCCGAGGTCTTTACGGGCCACGGAGAGCTTTTTTGTTGCCCAGTGAGACGGACTCGTGAGTGCGGCGAGCTCTGGCGAACGGCTCGTTCTTGGGGCTGACGAGATGCGTCGCACGCTCGCGCGCGTGGCTCATGAGATCATCGAGCGCAATCAAGGACCGGACGACCTCTTGCTCGTGGGCATCTGCACCAGGGGCGTGCCGCTGGCCGCGCGGATCCAGAAAGCGATCGAGGGTTTCGAAGGCGTGGCGGTTCCCCTAGGTCAGCTCGATGTCACCCTCTATCGCGACGATCTGCTCGCCGGTGGCGCTCGGGAGCTTCATCGGACTGTATTCCCAGAGATTGACATAACACAGACACACGTGGTCCTCGTGGACGACGTGCTGTACACGGGGCGTACGGCGCGAGCCGCGCTGGATGCATTGATGGATTACGGGCGGCCCCGCTCAATCGGCCTGGCGGTCCTTGTAGACAGGGGCCATCGAGAGCTACCCATTAGGCCCGACCATGTGGGCAAGAACGTGCCAACGTCTCAAGAAGATGAGATCGTCGTGCGGGTCACGGAGGTTGACGGCAAGGACGAGGTCATCATCAAGCAAGGGGACGTCGGTGCCCTTCGGGGGGGAGCACAGTAGTGGCCGCTGAGCAACCGAACCCAGGCCCGGAGCTTGCAGGCGCAGGGCTGTGGAAGCATCGTCGCTCCGTGCTCGACCTCGATGACTTCACTCGCGAGGAAATAGAGGCAGCTCTGGAGACCGCTGATCGCATGAAAGCGGTCTTGGGCCGCCCGGTGCACAAGGTACCTGCGCTCAATGGCCGAACCATGGTGAACCTTTTCTACGAGGCCAGTACCCGCACACGCATATCTTTCGAATTAGCGGCCAAGAGCCTGGGTGCGGACGTCGTGAACGTGGCTGCTTCCGGAAGCAGCGTCGAGAAGGGCGAGACGCTGTTGGATACCGTGCGTACCTTGCACTCCCTCGGTGCCGACATTCTGGTTCTGCGTCATGCCGATGCGGGTGCCCCGCACCTGGTTGCACGGGAAACCGGAATCTCCGTCGTCAACGCCGGGGACGGGTCGCACGCGCATCCCACGCAGGCGTTGCTGGACGCATACACAATGCGGGAGCGCTTTGGGCACGTCGCGGGACTGAAGATCGTGATTGTGGGCGACATTGCACATAGCCGGGTCGCCCGTTCGAATGCCTGGGGGCTTACCAAGCTCGGCGCGCAGGTGGTCTTTTGTGGGCCGCCGACGATGTTGCCGCCCAGTTGCTTCACGGCCCCTGGCGGCTCGCCGTGGCCGGTTAGCGCAGAAGAGAGCCTGGATCGCGCCATCACAAACGCTCACGTGGTGATGCCCCTGCGGATCCAATGGGAACGACAAGACGGCAGCCCGATCTCGTCACTGCGCGAGTACGCGCGGGACTACGGCATCACCAATGAGCGTTTGTGCCGAGCAACTCCGGACGTGGTGGTGATGCATCCCGGCCCAATGAACGAGGGCGTCGAGATCTCCGCCGAGGTGGCCCACGGGCTCCGGTCCCTGATCGCGGACCAAGTCACGAATGGGGTCGCCGTCCGCATGGCCGTGCTATATCTGCTGGCTGCCTCCAACGCTGAAGAGGCGCACTCGGACCGCAACACCCGGTCCCACCCCGCTCTGGAGGTGGCGCACGCGAGTTCGAGTTAGCGGCGGCCGGCTGATCGACCCCTCACAGGGGCTCGACGATTTCATAGACGTGGTGATTGAGGACGGACGGGTGGGCAGATATGTCGCCGCACAATCCGACGGGGAGTTTGATGTCAACGTCGATGCGCGGGGATTGATCGTGGCTCCCGGGTTCGTCGATCTGCATTGCCATCTCCGCGAGCCCGGCTTCGAAGACAAGGAAACCATCGCGACCGGAGCGATGGCGGCCGTCTCAGGCGGCTTCACGACTATCTGCTGTATGCCAAACACGTTGCCGACCCTGGATCGGGGCACGGACATCGAATTTGTGCAGAATGCCGGGCGCCGTGCTGGGCGAGCACGCGTAATCCCCCTCGGTACGGTCACACAAAACCAGGCCGGGCTTGAACTGTCTGACATGAGCGAGATGGCAGACGCGGGAGCTATCGGTTTCTCCGACGACGGGCGACCAGTTTGGGATGCCCGGTTGATGCGCTTTGCACTCGAGTTGAGCCGACGTCATGGCCGTCCTGTGGTCGATCACTGCGAAGATCCCCGTCTGGCCCAAGGCGGCGTCGTCAACGAGGGGCGCATTTCGGATCTGCTCGGCCTCAAGGGACAGCCGACGAGCGCGGAAGAGGTCATGGTCGCCCGCGATATCCAGCTTGCTCGGCTGACTGGGGGTCGCCTGCACGTGGCCCATCTGTCCACTCAGGGGTCAGTGGCGCTCCTGAGAGCCGCGAAGCGTGACGGCCTCCCGATCACCGCGGAGGTCACCCCACACCATTTGACGATGACAGAGGAATGGGTGCTGGGGTCAGAGAATGATGGCGCGCGGTGCCTCTACGATACGCGAACCAAGGTGAACCCACCGCTACGAACCGAGGCAGACCGGCTGTCACTGGTGGAGGCTCTCGCCGAAGGCCTGATCGATGCCATCGCCACAGACCACGCTCCCCATCGGTCCATTGACAAGGACTGCACGTACAACGAAGCGGCCTTCGGAATCTCCGGCTTCGAAACCGCGCTGGGGAGCTTAATGAAGCTCGTTGAATCTGGCCAGCTCACACTTCCGGACCTCGTGCGCCGGCTCACATCGGAACCGTGTCGAGTTTTTGGACTTCCTTACGGCACCCTGGCGCCGGGAGCATCGGGGGACGTGGTGATCTTCGATCCCGGAGCCAGCTGGAAGGTGGCATCTGCGCGGTTTTTCTCCCGGGGTAAGAACACGCCCCTCGATGGCCAGACACTCCGCGGCCAAGTTCGAGCGACTCTGGTCCAGGGGAATGTGGTCTACGACTCAACCGCGGCCGAGCGACCGTGAACCACCAAGCCGGGTTCCATTTCGCCGAGCTGGCTGCAGCCGACGCGATGCTCGCTCTCGAGGACGGAAGAGTGTTCTTCGGCAAATCGTTCGGCGCACCCCTGGAGTCGTCCCATTCGGACTCCGTGGCTCGCGGCGAGATTGTCTTCAACACGAGCATGGCGGGCTACCAGGAGATCGCAACTGACCCTTCTTATCGCGGCCAGATGGTCGTCCTCACCTATCCACAAGTGGGCAATTATGGAGTTCAACGTGAGGCGACTGAGTCGGCGCGGCCTTGGCTGACAGCTCTGATCGTTCGAGAAGTGGCCCCGGTTCCGAATCATTGGCTGATGACGGAGAGCCTCGGCGAGTTCCTCGCAGCCGCCGGAATCCCCGGGTTGGAGGGCGTTGACACCCGAGCGCTTACCCGGCATCTGCGGGAACGGGGCACGATGCGCGCGGCCCTGGGCGCACTTCGCTCTGCCGTATCGCTCGAAGACGGGGTGCACCGTCTGATCGAACTGGCGCGAACGACGCCGTTGCTGTCCAGCCAGAATTTGGTCGCCGGGGTCTCTGACCCGGCGGGGACGGCGCTCCGGACCGAGCGGACGACAGCGCACGCGGTAATGCGGGCCGCCAGGCGCATCGCCGTGGTGGACTGTGGCATCAAGCACAACATCGTGCGTTCGCTCGCGGCCCGCGGCGCCGAGCCCATCGTACTGCCGTGGACCGCCACGGAAGCGCAGATTCGAGAAACCGGAGCTGAAGGCGTGGTAGTCTCGAATGGACCTGGTGATCCGGCGCGCATGCAACAAGCAGCCCTGATGGCGCGAGGCGTGCTCGCGCGCGGAATTCCTTTTCTCGGGATCTGCCTCGGCCACCAGATTCTCGGATTGGCCGCCGGCGGCACGACCAGCCGCCTGAAGTTTGGCCACCACGGGGGAAACCATCCGGTGCGAGACCTGGCCACCGATCGCATCCACATCACTTCACAGAACCACGAATTCCAGGTTGACGCCGCGTCGATCTCCGAACGTTCTGGATTTCGAGTCTCCATGCTGAACTTGAACGACGGTTCCGTCGAGGGCCTCGCCCACCGGGAGCTTCCCGCGTTCTCGGTGCAATACCACCCTGAGGGGTGTCCGGGGCCCCAGGACAACCAGTACATTTTTGAGCGATTTCTCGATCTGGTTGAGAGGCCCATTCCGGGTTGGGGTGCCCTGGAGCGGGCCCCGGAGAAAAGCGGATTTCTGCCCGCGAAGACTCAGGCTCGATGAGGGAGAGTCCCCGGAAAGTCCTCGTCATTGGTTCTGGCCCCATCGTAATCGGGCAAGCCGCCGAATTCGACTACGCGGGTACTCAGGCCTGCAAGGCGTTGCGCGAAGAAGGCGTCTACACCGTCCTGGTGAACTCCAATCCGGCAACGATCATGACTGATGCGGACATCGCTGACGCGGTCTACGTTGAGCCGCTTACCGTAGACGTTATCGAGCGGATCATCGTCCGGGAGCAACCGGACGGGCTGTTGCCAACGCTCGGTGGACAGACCGGACTGAATCTGGCTGTCGACCTGGCCGAAGCAGGCGTGCTGGAACGCCACGATGTGAGGCTTCTTGGAACTCCGCTCACCACCCTGCGCCAGGCCGAGGATCGAGAACTCTTCAAGAATCTGCTTCTCAGCATCGGCGAGCCAGTGCCGGAGAGTGCAATTGCGCGCAGTATCGACGAAGCTCTCCGGATCGCCGATGTGATTGGCTACCCGGTGGTGGTTCGTCCGGCCTTCACACTGGGGGGCACAGGGGGCGGTTTTGGAAGGAGCGGGTCGGAGCTGCGCGCGGTAGTGGGTGCCGGCATCACGCTCAGCCCCATCGGCCAGGTGCTCATCGAGAAATCTCTCACGGGCTGGAAAGAGATCGAGTACGAGGTGTTGCGGGACGGAGCGGACAACTGCATCACGATCTGCAACATGGAGAACTTCGACCCTATGGGCGTCCACACCGGAGACTCAATAGTCGTGGCGCCCAGTCAGACGCTCTCGGATTTCGAGTACCAGATGCTCCGCTCCGCAGCGATCAAGATTATCCGTGCGCTCGGAGTGGAAGGCGGCTGCAACATTCAGTTCGCGCTCGATCCCCGCTCACACCACTACCACGTAATTGAGGTCAATCCCCGGGTGAGCCGGTCGTCTGCATTGGCGTCCAAAGCCACGGGCTATCCAATCGCGCGTGTCGCCGCCAAGATTGCGATTGGGCGGAGGTTGCACGAAATCCCGAACTCGGTAACCGAGCGCACCACGGCCGCCTTCGAGCCGGCGCTCGACTACGTGGTCGTCAAGATCCCCCGGTGGCCCTTCGATAAGTTCGCCAGCGGCGAGCGCACGATCAATACTCAGATGAAATCCACCGGAGAGGTGATGGCGATCGAGCGATCCTTTGAGGCCGCGCTCCAGAAGGCGGTGCGCTCGCTGGAGATTGGCGGCCGATCGCTCCAATGGGAAGATCGCGCGTGGAGCACGTCGGAGTACGATCCGCTGGAGATCATCCTCCCGCTCATCGAAGAGCCCAATGACCAGCGACTGTGGGCCATCTCAGCCGCGCTCCGACGCGGTGTCAGCCGGGACCGGATTGCCGAGATTTCGGGGATTGACCCGTTCTTCCTGGCAAAGATCGAGAGCATCGTGGCGACCGAGCGGGACCTCCTACGGCAGCCCCTCACTCCCAAGCTGCTCTACCAGGCGAAACGGATGGGCTTTTCCGACGTTCAGATCGGGACGTTATCGGACAAGCTTCCGGAGCAGGTCCGGACGTTGCGGGCGGATTGGAAGATTCGCCCTACCTATAGCATGGTCGACACGTGCGCCGCAGAGTTCGCTGCGGGCACGCCGTACTTCTACAGCACCTACGAAACTGAGAACGAGGCCGAGCCACTAGGCGGACGGGGAACGCTGGTCATCGGATCCGGCCCCATTCGGATTGGTCAGGGCATTGAGTTCGACTACTGCAGCGTGCGGTCAGCTCTGGCGCTCAAAGACGCAGACGTTCAAAGCATCATGGTCAACAGCAACCCCGAAACGGTCAGCACGGACTTCGACTCCTCAAGCCGTCTGTACTTCGAGCCGCTGGACGAAGAGAGTGTGCGCGACATCCTCGAAAATGAGGCAGGCGAGTCGCCTCTCACCTCTGCGCCCCCGGTAATCGTGCAATTCGGCGGACAAACGGCAATCAATCTCGCAGAGGCCCTGCACAGGTCCGGTGCCAAGATACTCGGCAGCGCGGTGCAGGCAATCGATCTCGCGGAAGACCGACGCCAGTTCGAGCGGTTGCTTACTAGCCTCGGACTCCCCCAGCCTCCAGGCGCCGGTGTACGGAACGTCGAAGATGCGCTCCGCACAGCTGAGCGGATCGGCTACCCCGTGCTGGTCCGCCCGTCCTACGTGCTTGGCGGGCGCGCCATGGAGATCGTCCACGGCCCGGCGGACTTGATTCGGTATGTGGCCGCGGCAACCGAGCTATCTTCGGTCCATCCCGTGCTCATCGATAAATACCTCGCCGGCAGAGAGATCGAAATCGACGCTGTCTGCGACGGCGCTCGAGTGCTGATTCCGGGGATCATGGGCCATATTGAACGAGCCGGTGTCCACTCAGGGGACTCCATGGCAGTCTATCCCGCCCTCGCGATCTCCCCGGCGGAAGCAGATACAGTGGTCGACTACACGAGGAAGCTCGGCCTCGGTCTGGGCCTCCGCGGCATCTTCAACGTGCAGTACGTGCTCTTTGAGGAAAACCTCTACGTTATCGAGGTCAACCCGCGAGCGAGCCGGACGGTGCCTTTCATCAGCAAGGTCACCGGTGTGCCTCTGGTCAGCGTGGCAACCCGGATAATGCTCGGAGAGTCCCTCGCGCAGCAAGGATACCTGGATGGCCTGTGGCCCATTCAGGATCTGGTAGCCGTCAAGGCTCCGGTTTTCTCCATGTCTAAGCTACCTCGCGTGGACTCCTACCTCGGCCCGGAGATGAAGTCGACCGGAGAAGTCATGGGCATCGATCGCAGCTACCGACCGGCGATGATGAAGGCCCTCATTGCCGCTGGGCTCATGCTGCCGCGGAACGGAGCGCTGCTCTTCTCGATCGACGATGCAGACAAGCCAGAAGCGATCCCAATCATCCGATCGTTCGCTGCCCTCGGGTACCGTCTCTACGCAACGGAGGGTACAGCTGGTCTCATCGAGGCGCTCGGAATTCCGGTCGTTATGAGCACTAAGAAACTCGATGAAGGCCATCCTAATGTGGTCGATGTCATCACCGAAGGCCTGGTTCAGGGCGTGGTGAACACCATCGTTGGCCCGTCTGCGCGGCGTGACCAGTTTCGTGACGGATTCGAGATTCGGCGGGCGGCTACCGAGCGCCGAATTCCGTGTTTTACTTCCTTGGACACCGCGAGGGTGGTGGCCGAATGCATCGCTTCGGGTGACGGTTCATTTGAGGTTCTGCCGGTTACGAGCTACTGGTCCTTCGATCCGGAATCGGTAACCGGCAGGGAGCACGTTCGGGCTTGACCCGTTTTCTGGGCACGGTCAGTGCAAATAGCGCCATCACGCCGTCCACTCACTTGCTCACACTTCATGTCGGGCCCCTTGCCCGGCAGGTCAGGGCAGGGCAGTTTGTACACATTGGGTGTGGGACCTCGAACGATCCGCTCCTGCGGCGCCCAATGAGCGTGTGTCGGGTTGACGGTGAAGAGATGGACCTTGCCGTTTGGCGGGCTGGGCCGGCGTCCAACTGGATTGCCGACCGCCAGCCGACAGACATTCTGGACTGCCTGGGTCCGCAAGGCCGCGGTTTCACGTTGACCGCGGCGCCCGGCACCTGTTGCTGGTCGGCGGGGGGTTCAACACGTTACCAGTTATCGGCCTCGCGGAACTCGCGCTGGCACGGGGCAGAAGCGTGACATTCGCCGTCGAGGCGCATACGGCTGCCTGGCTGCTCCCATCCCGCTTACTCCCGCCGCAAGTGGAGTACCGTGGACGATTTCGCCTACCTGCGGGCGAGCTGGACGAGTTGCCTGGGCTGCGAGGTTTGGAAATCAACCTCGCCTCGGCCGAGCCTTTGGAGCATGAATACCCAGAGATGGTAAGAACGGCAAGAGTGGAGGCTATAGTGAGCGCGGCGCGCACCCGGACAGGATTGCCGCTCCTGGCCGAACTTCCACCCCAGACCTCGGATGTCCACAGCCTCGCTCGCGCGGCCGAGTTGGCGGGGGCGGACGCGATTGTGCTGGTGGATGCATTAAGGGGCATGAAGATCGACACGTGGACCGGAAGGCCTGTCCTCGGAGGGGGATGGGGAGGCCTTTCGGGACCCGCCATTCACCCCATCGCGGTTTGGCTCGTCTACCAAGCTAGCAAGGCAGTCACCGTTCCGGTCATCGGGATGGGCGGGATCAGCTCCACGGAAGACGCTCTCGAATTCATTCTGGCCGGCGCGACGGCGGTCGAAGTGGGTACCACGACCTTTGTGGAACCGCGCACCGCCATGACGATCGCGGACGAGCTGCCCGGAATGATGGTCGCTCGCGGATACACTTCCCTGGCGAGCGCGGTGAGCCGCTCCCATCAGGCTGCCTCGCCAGACGCAATGGCCTAGTTGGCCCGAGAGTGCAGATGATGACCATCGGTTGGCAATTCTTCCGGAAGGCGCAACTGGGCGTTCTGTTGGCCTGCGCCGTCGGCGGCGCTCTCGTTGCAAGTATGAAACTCGCTGTTGCCCTTGAGCCGCCTGAGGCCTCGAGGGCAACGGTTGGCGCTGCTCTGCCAGGGCGAATAACTTTCGCACGCGCCGGGGACATCTGGTCACTGTCCAACGGACGCGTCGAGCCGGTTACGCGTGAAGGCGGCTGGTTGCAGCCCGACACCTCCGGCGACGGAGCGAGAATCGTCGCGGTGGGGATGTACCAGGGGTACTCGGAGCTATTTGTGATGGGTGCAGACGGCACCGAGCCGCGGCAGATCACGAGAAACCGCCGAAATCCTCTGGACAGTAGCGATTGGGCTTTCCAACCTCATTGGTCTCCCGACGGTCAGAGCATCGCCTTTATCACTGACCGGGCGTCGTTCTATCCGATGCTGTGGCGCATGAACGTGGACGGCACCGGATCGCGGCAGATTACGTTTGCCGCTCACGGTCTCGACGCCATCGATTCTTTTGCGTGGTCACCCGATGGCCGTTTCATCGCGGCGACCCGGTTCCTCGGCGGCCAGAGCCAGATATACCTCATCGACGTGTCTCGCCCCACTGGCGCGCGGGCGCTTACGAACGCCGAACGAGGCGCCTACGACCCGGCATGGTCGCCCGACGGCGAATACCTTGCCTACGTCACTCGGGAGGCCGGCAAGAATGTGGTCTGGATCGCTGACATCAAGAATCCCGACCGGCCGGTGCCGGTTGCCGAGCCGGAGATAGCGCGGAGTCCGGTCTGGTCACCGCTCGGCAACGCCGTAGCTTTCATCGGCATGGGAAACGGAGCCTTCGAGATCTATAGCGTCGACATCGTTCTAGCTGGCCCTGAGCTCGTGTCGTCAAGAAAACCCAGCGCCGTGACCGTTCAATTCGGAGTCGATCCGATTTCCGGCCTTTCTTGGACGAACTCGTGATGCAAACCTTGCACTCGGCACGCGGGCTACTAGCGCGACGTCGGGTGACACACTCGGTGCTCATCCGACGTCGACTGATCGCGATTCTCGCAGGTATCACCGCCGTCTACCTGGCAGTGCTGAGTGGGCAGCGGGCCCTTGATGGGTATCGGGCCCGCCAACAAGTTGTTGCCGCCGCGAACGAGATCGAAACCCTTCGGCGAAACAACCTCGCAGTCCAGGCTGAGTTGAACGATGCTCTCCGTGACTCGGAGATTGAGCGGGTCGGGCGAAACGAGCTCGGCCTCGTGAAGCCGGGGGACCGTCCCGTCATACTCATCTGGCCCGAAGGGTCGATGATTCCACCAGCAGAGCCCAGGACCAGAGCTGCGCCAGTCACGCGAGCTAACTGGAAGGCGTGGCTCCGACTTTTCTTCGACTCGGATTGACCCCAGAGGAGCCTTGACATTAGGTCGCGCCTCTCATGTTGCGCCAAAAGAGGCAAGAGCACACCGACTTCAGGCAAACGCGGTGCCAGTCCGGTGGCTGAATTCACGCCTCCGGCCCCATTCGGGAGGCTCCTGGGCCTCTGATATAATTTTCGTAATCCCCAGAGAGGTTTCATGACCACCAATAGATGGCTCCGAAATAGCTTCGCCTACCTTGTTATCCTCGCGGCGATTGCCGCCCTTTTCTTCACGGCATTTCCTCCGGCCGGCGACAAAGAGGTCGCTACCATCGGCTTCAGCGGGCTGGCGAAGGACGTCCGTGAAGGAAGCGTCAGCCGCATCTCAGTCGGGTCCGATGACCGTCTGAACCTCGAGTATTCTGACAAGCGCCGAGCGGTCTCGCGCAAAGAACCCGGTGGTCCTATCTCTCAGCAACTGCGGGACTACGGGGTGACACCCGAGCAGCTTGAGGCGGTCACGATTGTGGTCGCCGAGCCCTCGCAGTTTGGCAACTGGATGGGTATTCTCTTCAACTTGCTTCCCTTGGTGTTCTTCGGTGCGATCCTGCTGTTCATGTTGCGGCAGGCGCAGGGTTCCAATAACCAGGCCATGTCGTTCGGCAAGAGCCGCGCTCGCATGTTCATAGCGAACAAGTCAACCGTGACATTCGCGGACGTAGCCGGGGTGGAAGAGGCCAAGCAGGAACTCCAAGAGGTAGTCGAGTTTCTGAAATTCCCGGACAAATTCGTGGCCCTTGGAGCCCGTATCCCGAAGGGGGTCTTGCTCGTGGGTCCGCCCGGGACGGGCAAAACGATGCTCTCCCGAGCGGTGGCGGGAGAGGCCGGTGTGCCGTTCTTCTCGATCAGCGGTTCGGAGTTCGTGGAAATGTTCGTGGGCGTGGGAGCGTCGAGGGTGCGCGACTTGTTCGAGCAGGCCAAGCGAAACGCTCCCTGCATCGTTTTCATCGACGAGATTGATGCCGTGGGACGCCAGCGAGGCGCAGGTCTGGGCGGCAGCCACGACGAGCGTGAACAGACCCTGAACCAGATTCTGGTCGAGATGGATGGGTTTGATCAGGGTACGAGCGTTATCGTTCTGGCTGCTACAAACCGACCGGACGTGCTGGACCATGCGCTGCTGCGCCCGGGCCGGTTCGACCGTCAGGTGGTCCTTCCGCCTCCTGACGTAGCGGGCCGCCGAGCGGTGCTCGATGTGCATGCGAAAGGCAAGCCCATAGATACCTCCGTGGATCTCGACGTGCTGGCCAAGCAGACGCCGGGCTTTTCCGGCGCGGATCTAGCCAACCTTCTGAACGAAGCCGCAATTCTTGCTGCGCGACGTAACCGCCGCACTGTCGGCATGAGCGAGATGGAGGAAGCCATCGACCGAGTCGTTGCCGGGCCCGAGCGGAGGAGCCGGGTCATCTCGGAGTTGGAGAAACGGCGAACGGCCTATCACGAGGCGGGTCACGCGATCGTGGGCCGTTTCCTGGAGCAGCACGATCCGGTCCACAAGATCTCCATCGTCGCCCACGGCATGATGGGAGGCTACACGCGATTCCTCCCCGAAGAGGACCGGCACATGTGGACTAGGTCCCAGTTTGAGGACCGGTTGGCCGCCAGTCTCGGGGGACATTGCGCCGAAAAACTGGTGTTTGGCGAGATGAGCACCGGTGCTCAGAACGACCTGGAAGTCGCCACGAACCTCGCGCGGAAGATGGTCTGCGAGTACGGCATGAGCGACGTTCTGGGTCCCCGGACTTTCGGCCGCAAGGAAGAATTGATCTTCCTGGGCCGGGAGATCTCCGAGCAGAAGAACTACAGTGAGAAAATCGCCGAGGCCATTGACGAGGAGATTCGCAGGCTTATCGCAAACGCGCATGACCGGGCACTGTCGATGTTGACGGATCGCCGTGACGTGCTTGACCTTATGGCCGCCGAGCTGATCAAGCGGGAAACGTTGGAAGGCGCAGACCTGGAGAAAGTTTTCCAGGGGCAGCCGCTTGAAAGCGAAGGCCCGCCGACCCAGGCACCTCCCCTGCCTACCGAGCAGCCTGGGGAACAGCTGGCTCCAGCCCCGCGAGGCCGCTCCCGCCCCCGGTTGGCCCCGGGCGCAACGACGCCTTGAGATCTGGGCCGGGGACCATGGCGTTCGCTGGGTCGCTCCGCTAGCGAAGCCTCTTCGCGCTCCGGGGCCGGCCCCTCACCGGCGACCGAGCCGGCTGGGCATGACCGCCATCTACACTGACCCCCACTGCCTGGAGCATTCCAGTCCGGGGCATCCAGAGCGTCCCGAGCGCCTCGTCGCGGCGGTCGAAGCCGTTCGCGACGCCGGCCTTGACCTGTCTTGGCCTGAGGTGAGGCCAGCTGACACTCGCACCATGGAGCTGACACACTCGCGCCAGCACGTCAGCCAGGTGGAGAATTTGGCCAGGGCTGGCGGCGGCTGGATCGACCTGGATACCTTTGTCACGGGGGCCTCCTACGAGGCCGCCGCCTACGCTGTGGGAGCGACGGTCCAAGCCGTTTCGGACGTCGTGCGGGGCGTCCACCCCAATGGCCTTGTGCTGGTCCGGCCACCCGGTCATCACGCCACACGAGAGCGCTCTATGGGCTTCTGCCTCTTCAACAACATCGCATTGGCCGCAGAATGGGCCCTAACTGAACTGAGCATCGCTCGCGCGGCGATCGTGGACATAGATGTACACCATGGGAATGGCACCCAGGAAATCTTCTACGACCGTGCCAACGTACTGTACTGCTCGGTCCATCAATACCCGTATTACCCAGGCACGGGTGGAATCTCGGAGACGGGAGAAGACGGAGGGATCGGAGCTACCGTAAATCTTCCGCTGATGGCTGGTTGTGGCGATGACAGCTACCTTGCGGTCACTGAGCAAGTGCTCGTTCCGGCGCTACGGAGATTCAGGCCCGGATGTCTGCTGGTGTCGCTCGGCTTCGATGCACATTGGGCCGATCCTCTGGCTGGCATGAGGCTCTCCGTGCGCGGATATAGCCAAATCTTGGAACAGTTCCTCGCGGCCGCCGACGAACTGTGCGACGGCCGAGCCATTCTCTTGCTTGAGGGCGGATACGACCTGAATGTGCTCAGAACCGGCGTTTCGTCAGCCGCGGCACTGCTGGCAGGTCAGCCAGTGCCCAGAGACGCGCTTGGGCCGGCCATGGGCGGAAGCGAGCCTGTCGGGGTAACCGAGGTTATTGCAGCGGCTCGCGCCGTCCACGGCCTGTAACATGAACCCAGGGCGATCCTGTCAACGTAAGATGAGTGAGCGATTCGGTCCGGTCAGGTCGCGGGGAAGAAATCTCGCCGGAAGGCACGCCGTTCCCCACAGCCCTGGAATCGCCGGAGGGTGTGAGGTGCCAGAATGCTTGGACCGCTGAACCGCCTTTTTCGTGACAGCGGCGAAAAGGAACTCCGTCGAATTCGGCCCCTGGTCGAACGGATCAACCTGCTTGAGATGGACCTGCGGCGTCTGACCGATACCGACCTACGGGACAAAACCGAACTGTTTCGCCGACGATTTGACGGTGGCGAGACCCTTGATGCTTTGCTTCCCGAAGCGTACGGCGTCGTGCGTGAAGCGGCGCGGCGGACGCTCGGCCAGCGCCACTACGACGTGCAATTGCTAGGCGGAATCGTGCTTCACCAGGGGCGCATCGCTGAGATGCGGACGGGCGAGGGCAAGACGCTGGTCGCAACCCTGCCGGCGTACCTGAACGCGCTTTCGCGTTCGGGCGTCCACGTTGTGACCGTCAACGATTACCTCGCCAAGCGGGACAGCGAATGGATGGGCCCGATCCATCGGCTTCTCGGCCTTACCGTAGGGGTCATCCAGCACGACATGGATTACCGCAGCCGAAAAGAAGCCTACGCATCGGACGTCACCTATGGGACCAACAACGAACTCGGGTTCGACTATCTCCGGGACAACATGGTCTGGTCGCTCGCCGAAGTCGTACAGAACGGCCTGAACTTCGCCATTGTTGATGAAATCGACAACATCCTCATCGATGAGGCACGCACGCCCCTCATTATTTCTGGCCAGGCCGAGGAGTCTACTGACTACTACGCTATGTTCGCGCGAGTCGTCCCGCGGCTCCGCGAGGGTGAAGACTTCACCGTCGATGAGAAGCACCGCGCCATCTCCCTCACCGAAGAGGGCATCGGCAAAGTTGAGCGCGCGATGCACGTCGACAATCTCTACGCAGCCGAGAACTATCAGCTGACCCATTACCTAGATCAGGCGATGAAATCCCAGTTCCTCTACAAGCGGGACAAGGACTACGTCGTAAAGGACGGCGAGGTCGTGATCGTCGACGAGTTCACGGGCCGTTTGATGCCCGGCCGCCGCTACTCCGAAGGGCTTCACCAGGCGATCGAAGCCAAGGAGGGCGTACGCGTCCAGCGGGAGAATGTGACCCTGGCGACGATTACTTTTCAGAATTACTTCCGCATGTACGAAAAGCTCTGCGGGATGACTGGCACCGCAGCGACCGAGCAGGAAGAGTTCCGCAAGATCTACGACCTGGACGTAGTCCCTATTCCTACGAACCGCCCTATGGTGCGCGAGGACTTTCCGGATCTCATCTACAAAACGGAGCAAGGGAAATTCCGCGCCGTCGTGGAGGAGATCCGAGAACTCAACGCCATCGGGCGGCCGGTGCTCGTGGGCACAGTGTCAATCGAGAAGTCGGAAGAGTTAAGCCGGCAGCTCGAACGTATTGGAATCCAACACGAGGTGCTGAACGCAAAACAGCACGAGCGCGAGGCGGCAATCATCGCCCAAGCGGGCCGCCCGGGCGCCGTGACCATCGCCACCAGTATGGCTGGCCGTGGCGTAGACATTCTTCTCGGCGGCAATCCGGTGGGGCTGAGTGACGCGGAACTGAAGCGGGACTTCCGTAATGGCAGAGTCCCGACGCCAGACGACGAGCAGCGCATTTCCGAAAAGATCTCCGAGATGTGCCAGCAGGATCACGAGCGTGTCGTCGCCCTGGGCGGATTGCACATCATCGGTACAGAACGCCACGAAGCACGCCGGATTGACAACCAGCTCCGAGGCCGAGCGGGCCGCCAGGGAGACCCCGGATCCTCCCGGTTCTATGTGTCGCTGGAGGATGAATTGATGCGGCGCTTCGGCGGACCGACGATTTCGAATCTTATGGACAAGCTTGGCTTCGAAGAAGACACCCCACTCGAGCACCGGCTCGTTTCCCGCTCGATCCAGAACGCCCAGGAAAAAGTCGAAAGCTACAACTTCGATATGCGGAAGCACGTCGTCGAGTACGACGACGTGATGAACAAACAGCGGGAGGTGATCTACGCCGATCGCCGAGCCGTGCTGGGCGAGGATACCCTGAAAGAAATGTTGCTCGACTGGGTAGACGGCGAGATTGAGCTGCTGGTCAGCTCCGACGGCGGACGGGAAAGCAGCGACTTTCAAGGGCTTGCGGCCGCCTTCAGCGAGCTTTGTCCGGCCGCGAACGTGGCCCCCGACCTGCTGGAGGAAACTCGCGTCAGTGACCTCGGTGACCTGCTCAAGAGCTATGCGGAGGACGCGTACAACCAAAAGGAGCAAGAGCTGGGGGCCGACCTGATGCGTCACGCCGAACGGGTGGTGGTTCTGCGAATCATCGATTCACTGTGGGCCAACCATCTGACTGCTTTGGACGACTTGCGTCAGGGCATTGGACTTCGGGCCTATGGTCAGCGAGACCCGCTGGTCGAGTACAAGGTCGAGGCGGCGAGCATGTTCGACGATCTGCTGCGAGGTATCCAGCATGACGTGGCGCACACGATCTATCACGTCCAGCTCACGCACCAGGCGCCAAGACCGGCACCCGTGCGTGCGCGCGTACCGGTCGCCGCAGGGGCCAGTGCCACCCGCAAAGTGGGACGGAATGACCCTTGTCCCTGCGGGAGCGGCAAGAAATACAAGTACTGCCACGGTCAATGAGCGTTGCTTGTCGTATCATCGAGACCCTAGGCCGATGGTGAGACGGAGGCGGAATGGCTGAAGGAAGTCGCACACTCCAGGCGGTGCTCCAAAACGTGTCACGCGTGCTCTTAGGCAAGACTCGAGAAGTGGAGCTGGCGCTCATCGCGCTGGCCAGCGAAGGCCACATGCTGATCGAAGACGTACCGGGCGTTGGCAAGACCATGTTGGCCAAAGCGCTCGCCAAGTCCATCGGCTGCACATTTCGGCGGATTCAGTTCACCCCGGACCTGCTGCCGAGCGATGTGACCGGCGTATCGATCTACAACCAGAAGACCGGCGAGTTCGAGTTTCGGGCCGGCCCCATCGTGACCCAGATTCTGCTGGCCGACGAGATCAACCGCGCAACACCGAAGACGCAGTCGGCGCTCTTGGAGGCGATGGAGGAACGCCAGCTCACAGTCGATGGCGTCACCCGCCGACTTCCTCGACCGTTTATGGTCATGGCGACTCAGAACCCGATAGAGTACGAAGGGACGTTCCCACTGCCGGAAGCCCAGCTCGACCGGTTCATCATGCGCATCCGCCTGGGCTATCCTGGGCGCGACGAGGAAGTGGCCGTGCTGGATTCCCAGGAGATGAGCCACCCCATCGAAGCCATAGGCCAGGTCGTGGATGCAGACGCGCTTAAGGAGGTACACGCGGCCATTCGTCTAGTGAGAGTCGAGCCCGCGGTGCGGCGTTACATCGTCGATCTCGTGGGGGCGACTCGTAGGCATCCAGACGTGTACCTGGGGGCGAGCCCACGCGGCTCGCTCTCGCTCTTCCGAACCGCGCAAGCGACCGGAATGCTTCGAGGCCGGGACTACGTCATTCCCGACGATATCAAGATGCTGGCCGAGCCAGTCCTGGCGCATCGGCTGATCGTAAGTCCGAGTGCGCGCGTTCGTGGCGTTCAAGCGGCCAGCGTTCTGGAAGACGTCCTGCGGTCTGTTCCCGTGCCCGGAACGCGAGTCCCCGCCTGATTGGCGGCAGTCCTTTGCGTCGAGGCCTGGCACTGGCGGCGCTGTGGCTCGCCACTCTAGCAATCGCCCTGAGCGGCGGCTGGAGCGTTATGTACCGCGTGTCCTACGTGCTGCTGCTCCTCATCGGTGTCGCCTGGATCTGGACCTACGCCGGCGCTCGGACCATTTCGGTCGAGCGGCGTTCACGGACCCAGCGGGCGCAAGTGGGCGGAGTGTTCGAGGAGTGGATTGCCGTGGACAACACTTCGCTACTGCCCAAGCCCTGGGTCGAAGTGCGGTCGTCATGCGATCTCGCTGGCCTCAGTGTGGCCCAAGGACTCTTTCTGGGTCCCCGAGCGCGCCGCACCTGGACGATGCGCACCCGATGTGAGGTGCGCGGCAAGTTCGCGATCGGGGACATCCTCTGTACCACGGGCGACCCTTTTGGGCTTTTCCAGAGAAGCACGAGGTATCCGAACGAGACTACGGTCATCGTGTACCCCCGGACGGTCGATTTCTTGGTAGCGGGGCGGCTACCGGGTGTGTTGCCTGGGGGTACCCAGGAAAGTGGACGGGTTCCATTCGTAACGCCGATGGCGTCCGGAATCCGGGAGTACCAGCCCGCCGACCCGTACCACCGCATCCATTGGCCTACTACTGCCCGAACTGGACGGTTGATGGTCAAAGAATTCGAATTGGATCCTTTTTCTGATGTCTGGATTGTCCTCGACCTCCAAGGTGCAGTTCACCGGGGAAGCGGGCCCGAGTCAACCGAAGAATATGCGGTCACGATTGCAGCTTCGCTGTTCCAACACTTCCTCTTTCAAGGGAGAGCGGTCGGTCTAACGGGGCAGGGGCTCTTTCTTCCTCCCAACCGGGGCACCCGGCACTTGGGCAATGCGCTCGACCTACTCGCTCTGGCCGAGGCCAACCGCGCCGAGCCCCTGTCCGAGACCCTGAGCGTTGAATCCCTCCGGTTTAATCGGCATACCACGACGTGGACCGTCTCGCCTTCAACGAATACGGCGTGGGTGGCCGTGTGTGAGCAGATGAGGCATCGTGGAGTGCACATGATGTCTGTCGTTCTCGATGCTGCGACTTTTGCGCCGAATGACTTGGCCTCGCAAGGTAGTGCGATTGCGGCGGTGGTCGAGCACCTTGCGGCTGCGGGAATCGCGACTCACTTGGTGAAGCGGGGGGACCCTCTCGAAGGGCTGCTCGCCGCAGCCCAGCCGCTTCTGCCCTCCAATGGACATCTGCAGGTGGCGAGTGCCCCATAAGGGCTCGGCGCCTTTAGCTCAGACCGTGCGTCGGCGCGAGACGTTTGTCCCGCTGCTCCTCATCGGGGCGCTCGCGTGGTTGCCCGCCTGGTCGATAGAGCTAGCCCGATGGTCCGACAACCTGGAGCCGCTGCCGTGGGCAGCATTGGGCGGAGTACTCGCCGGGTGGGCGCTCGCTCGTGTACCTTGGGCACCGATACCGGCCCACATCCTCGGGCTGTTAGGTGGGGCTTCCGGCCTCACGTTGCTCTACGGACGCTTCCTGCCGACTGACTCGCTGGTCGATGGTGTACACGCCCTTCTAGACCGGGTAGGACAGTGGTTTGGGGCCGCGATTTCAGGCGGAGCGAGCACCGACAACCTGCTTTTTGCCTACAGCACGGCCTTGCTCGCGTGGGCGTGGGGCTACGCTGGCAGTTTCGGCGGGTTCCGGCAGATGGCCGGCTGGTGGGCTATTGTCCCGACCGGAGCGGTGCTGCTCCTTAACCTCTCGTATTCGCCGCCGGCGCTGCGGCCGATAGCCTACCTTCAGATCGTCGCCAGCCTCCTATCGCTATTGAATTTGAGCGGGCTACGCCGCCTGGCCGAGTGGCGGCTTCAAGGCGTGGAACCAAGCCTAAGCCGCGATGCCGGATTTGCTATGGCTAGCGGGGCTCTCGTGATCGCGCTGCTGTTTACCGGCTGGTCCCTCCCTGGGAATGGCGAAACGGAAATACTGCTCGGTCGGGGCTCCACGGTCGAAGCGAGCCGCACGGTCTCGGGTGCCTGGGAGACCGTCTCGGGACCTTGGCAGGATGCACAGGCGACTTTCGACCGCTTGTTTTCGTCGCTCAAGCCATCGGCGCTCTCGGCGCGGGGCCTCACATCGATGCAGACCCTCGCCCCACGAGGGTCATTCGAACTAGGGGAAGATCCCGTCTACCGCGTCACGGGAAAGCAGCCCGCCTACTGGCGGGCTGCGACCTACGACCGGTACACGGGTCAGCTCATGACCGGCAGCAAGGCAACCTCGCTTCGTAGGGATCGCCGGCAGCCGCTGCCTGACGCCGCGGAAACCACGCAGGGCCGAAGATTCACCGAATACGTCTTCACGGTACTCGCTCCGGGAAGCGCCGTGCTCCACGCTCCGGACTCACCCGTGACGACCAGCGTTGTGGCAGTCTACGAGTACCGGAACGACCCGACCGATTTCTCCTTGTTGCGGCCGGTCGTGGCGCTTCGCCAGAGCCAGCAATACAGCGTACTGGCTGCGGTGCCAACGGCCTCGATCTCGGAGCTGCGACGTGCCGGTACCCTCTATCCCGCGTCAGTGTATCCTGCCTACCTTCAACTGCCCGACGGCTTTCCGGAGGCGGTCCGACAGCACGCCTGGCGCGTCGTGGGGGAGGCCGAGACGGTCTACGACGCGGCCGCGAACCTTGAGGCGCACCTGCGCACCTTCGCTTATAAGACCCGGGTCGCTGTGCCACCGCCGGGGCGCGACTGGGTGAGCTTCATTCTGTTCGACTCGAAGGAGGGCTACTGCGACTACTACGCCACCGCCATGACGGTGATGCTCCGCTCTGTCGGCATCCCAGCCCGGGTGGCGACCGGCTATGTCACCGGTGGCTTTGACGAGGCCACCCAGTCCTATCTGGTCAAAGAGAACGATGCTCATACGTGGACTGAAGTCTATTTCCCCGGTTATGGGTGGATCACCTTCGAGCCGAGCGCGAACCGGCCATTGCCGTTCAGACCCCCCATCCCACTCGTGGCTGACACCGAAGAGGAGCTTCAGAAGCTTCTCGAGTCCGAGGGCGTCGATGACCTGGCACTTGACGAAGAAGAGCCGCTGGACGAGTCGGATTTCACGACGTTGCCAGACGCGAACGCAGCCGGACCGCCGATTGGTGCTATGATCGCGGTCGCCGCCCTCATACTAGTGATTGTCGGGCTGGTGCTGGGACCCGCGTCCTGGGCACGGCAGATGCGCAGCTTGCCTGGTTTCGCCCGGCCGTATGCGCGCGTCGTGCGGATCGCCGGTTGGTTCGGGCTTGGCCCAAGAGATTCACAGACGCCATACGAGTACACAACGGCGCTCGCGGATGCACTGCCCGAGGCTGCTGAGGCCCTGAGGACAGTGGCTACGGGCTACGTCGAGGGCGTGTACGGGCGACGCACTCCCGACCTCACTGCCTTGGAGCGAATGCGTACCGCCGGATCGAGCGCCGGCACTTGGATCATACGATTGGTCGGGATCGAGCGATGGCGTCGGGCCCTCGGAGAGCGACTCAGAACACTGGTAGGAGAGCGCCGCTAACGCGACGGCACCATCAGCTCGACCGGTCCGGCTGGCAAGCTTGCCGGAGAGCGCCCAAGTATAATTGCCCACTTTTACCCGGGCGGGCTCGTGCCGAAAAAAACAGAGGAGACAAATGCCAGAGCCACTTCTCGAGGTGAAAAACCTCCGGACCGAGTTCCCCACACGCGAGGGCGTGGTACACGCCGTCAATGGAATTTCCTACACGGTGATGCCTGGCGAGGCGGTTGGGATTGTGGGTGAGAGCGGCTGCGGCAAGTCCATCAGCGCGCTTTCGGTTCTCAACCTGGTCCCAGTGCCAGGTCGCATCGTCGGTGGTGAGGTGCTTTTCGAAGGCCAAGACCTGCTGAAGTACAGCGACGACGAGATTCGGAAGGTCCGAGGCAACGATATCTCCATGATCTTCCAAGATCCGATGACCTCGTTGAACCCTGTTCTGTCCATCCTGCGGCAGATGACGGAGCCGCTCGTTATCCACAAGGGAATGGACATGGCGGCCGCGGAGCGTCGTTCGGTCGAGATGATGGAGATGGTAGAAATTCCGTTCGCCCGAACGCGGATTCGGGAGTACCCCCATAATTTCAGCGGCGGCATGCGCCAGCGGGTAATGATCGCCATGATGCTGGCTTGCGAGCCGAAGCTTGTCATCTGCGATGAGCCCACAACGGCGCTGGACGTAACGATCCAGGCGCAGATCCTCGATCTGCTGAATCGCCTCCGCCAGGACCTGGGTATGGCCGTCATCATGATCACCCATGACCTGGGCATCGTCGCGGGCCTATGCGATCGAATCAATGTGATGTATGCCGGCTACATCGTGGAGAAGGCCGGCACCGAAGAACTTTTTGCCAATCCGCGACACCCGTACACGCTCGGGTTGCTCCGTTCCATACCGCGAGTGGATCAATCTATCCGACAAAAGCTGGTTCCCATCGAGGGCTTCCCGCCGGACCTCACCCGGGTCGGCGATAGCTGTCCGTTCCAGCCGCGCTGCGTCTACGCGGTGGAGCGCAGCGAGGAGGAGAATCCCCCTCTCACGTTGGTCGGCGAGGAACATTGGGTGGCATGCTGGGTCAACGTCTAT
Source organism: Chloroflexota bacterium (assembly GCA_016202435.1). GTDB lineage: Bacteria > Chloroflexota > UBA6077 > UBA6077 > SHYK01 > JACQOR01. The sequence continues at coordinate 25,040 of JACQOR010000081.1, read as the reverse complement.
GAGGGGAAGGAGCAGTCCGATGGCTGAAACTTCAATAGCCGAACTCGCCGGCACGCTTACGAGAAAGGAGGGCTGGGGCGAGGTTCTCCTGGACGTCAAAGATCTCCAGGTCTATTTCCCGATCCGGCGCGGCCTGATCTTCGAGCGCACCCTGGGACATGTGCATGCGGTCGATGGCATTAGCTTCAACGTCAAACGTGGGGAGACGCTCGGACTCGTCGGCGAAAGCGGCTGTGGAAAGACGACGACTGGCCGCGCGGTGCTGCAACTGCAGAAGCCCACGGGCGGGCATGTCTTCTACGAAGGCAAGGATCTCGTGACCTTGGATCCAAATGAGCTGCGGCGTTACCGACGGGACCTGCAGATCATCTTTCAGGATCCTTTCGCATCGCTCGACCCGCGCATGACCGTCGGCGCGATCATCGCGGAGCCGCTTGAAATCCACCATCTCCTCACTCCGAAGGAACGTGAAGAGAAAGTTCGGGAGCTTCTTCGAATCGTCGGTCTCAATCCGTACTTCGTCAACCGTTACCCGCACGAATTCAGCGGCGGCCAGCGCCAACGCATCGGCGTGGCGCGAGCCCTGATCCTCGACCCCGAGTTCATCGTCTGCGATGAGCCCATCAGCGCGCTGGACGTTTCGATCCAGGCTCAGCTGATCAACTTGCTGGAGGAGCTCCAGGACCAGCTTGGGCTGACGTATCTGTTCATCGCCCACGACCTCGCCGTGGTGCGACACATCAGCACGCGCGTGGCGGTGATGTACGTCGGCAAGATCGTCGAGCTCGCCGACCGCGCGGATCTCTATGACCTGCCGCTTCATCCCTATACCAAGGCCCTACTGTCAGCAGTCCCAGTTCCTGACCCTACGGTTGAGAAACGACGTTCCCGCATCATCATGCAGGGGGACGTTCCAAATCCCGCGAATCCGCCGAGTGGCTGCCGCTTCCACACGCGATGCCCTTTTGCCAAGCCAGAGTGCTCCGAAGCCGAGCCGCCGCTCGAGGAGGTCCAGCCGAGCCACTACGTGGCGTGTTTTTTCTGGAAGGAAATCGCCGAACGGGTGGCCCCTCCGCTGTCAGTCAACTGACGGCGCCCGTCTGACGGACGGGGATGATTTAGAGGCCTTCTGGGTCGTCTTCTCCGTCCTCAACGCCATCGTCTTCGCCGCCCGTCAAGTCGTCCCGGCCGGAGAGGCCACGGGGGATCGAGAAGAACTCGTCCCGGCCGCGAGCTTCGCCCAACGCCTGAGCCGCGGCGCGGCGGAATGCCGGGTCGGATGAACGCTCAATCTCGTCCAGAGCCAATTCCGCGTCCCTGCCTCCTATGGCGCCCAAGGCCTGGATGGCCGCGAGACGCACCTCTCGTTCTGGATCCCCTATCCGATCAACAAGATCAGGAACGAGGCGTTCATCCTCTCTCTCGATGCACGCCAGGATCGCCTGGAGTCGATACGCTGGCTGCTTCGAGCGCAGCTCGGTCCTCAAATCGGGAAGCCAGATGTCCTGGCAATTCCGCCCCATTGCCTCAATGGCGGTCTGACGCATATCCGGTTGCGCATATGCTTGCCGAATCTCGGTTTCCGACTCAGGAGTGGTCAGGTAGGAGATGGAGAGCAGCGCTGCCTGACGCAAAGTGAGGTCAGCCTCGGGGCTGTGGAGCTGGTCAAGCAACACCCGTTGTGCCGCCTGCTGGGCCGCTTCCGGCCAGTCATCCGCCTGGGCCTGGAGGGTGAAGACGCCCAGAGTGTCGATAGCCGCAGTGCGCGCTTCATGGTCCGGCTCGTCAGCGGCGGCTCGCAGCGTGGGCTCGAAGAGTGAAGAGCCGGCGTCCTCCCCCGCGAGCCGATAGGCCTGCTCCCGTACTACGGGCTCCGGGTCATTCATCGCCACCTCGCAAACCGCGGCGAAGTCCAATACCACGTTGTCAGCGGCGGCTTCCGTCAGGATCCAAACTAGCCGCACGCGGCGATCTGTGTCCAACTCTATCCAGGCTCGGCGGAACTGGTGGAGAGGCTCCCCCTCTAGGCCGCTGAGCGTGGCTAGAGCTATCTCTGGCAGCGGCGCATCCTCTTGTAGACGTCTCATGAGCTCTTCTAGCAAATCCTCGGAGCTCAATACGCCCTCGCGAATACGGCGGTCGTCGTTTCAGGCTGGCCACACACGAGGCACGCACCCGACTCCCCGTCGCCTCGAAGAGGCAAGCAGCGGAGGGTAGCACCGGTCTTCGCCTTGACCTCCGCTTCACACTCTCCATTGCCGCACCATGGCGCGTAGAAAAACCCACGCTCAACCTCAATCTGTTGGACGATTTCCTGAATCGACCCTACTCGGTGGCTTCGCGACTCGCGAAAGGCGAGAGCTTTCGCAAAAAGCGATCGCTGGATGTCTTCAAGCAAGGTGGGCAGGCGGGCGGACAACTCCCCGACGGGAATCGCCTGCTTTTCTCGAGTGTCCCTTCTCACCGCAAGCACCTGGCCGTTGGCCACGTCTCGGGGTCCAATCTCCAGACGGACTGGCACGCCTCGCAGCTCCCATTCGTTGAACTTCCATCCCGGCGTGTGGTCAGACCAATCTGCGTGGAGCCGCACCCGGCCATCAAGGCGACGGGCAAGGTCGTCGATGACGCCGCGCACCCGCTGTGCTTCCTCTTCATTCCGAAAGATCGGAACCGCAACGGCCTGGTACGGGGCCACGCGGGGTGGAAGCACTAACCCCGATGAGTCACCGTGCGCCATGACAACGGCTCCCACGAGACGGGTCGTGACGCCCCAGCTGGTGGTCCAGACGTGACGTCGTTCGCCATCCCTGTCGAGGAAGGTGATGTTGAAAACCTGCGCGAAATGCTGTCCAAACGCGTGGGACGTGCCGGCTTGCAAGGCTCGTCCGTCGCCCATCATCGCCTCGATCGTATAGGTCGCCTGCGCTCCCGCGAACTTCTCGCCCTCCGATTTGCCACCCGGAATGACGGGAATCGCGAGTTCCGTCTCGACGAAGTCCCGGTACACCTCTAGCATGCGGAGCACTTCTTCTTGCGCCTCCACTTCCGTGCGATGAGCCGTATGGCCCTCCTGCCAGAGGAACTCCATAGTCCGCAGGAAAAGGTACGTTCGCATTTCCCAGCGCACCACGTTCGCCCACTGGTTGATGAGCACCGGGAGATCTCGCCAGGACTGAATCCACTTGCTGTACATCGTGAGGAACAGCACTTCGGAGGTTGGCCGAATGGCCAGACGCTCTTCGAGATCGTCATCGCCGCCCGCTGTCACCCAGGCAACCTCGGGGCTGAAGCCCGCCACGTGCTCCGCCTCTTGCTTCAGGAGGTTCTCGGGGATGAAGAGCGGGAAATACGCGTTCACGTGCCCAGTGGCCCGGATGCGCTTGTCGAGCGCGTCACGCATGTTCTCCCAAAGTGCATAGCCGTAGGGCCGGATGACCATGCATCCGCGAACCGGTGAGTAATCCGCGAGCTCAGCTTTGAGAACTACATCGGTGTACCAGCGCGAAAAATCGTCACTCTGCTCGGCTATTTCCTGCACAAATCGACTAGCTTCCGACACGTCTGCTCCTTCGCCAAAGCCGGCCAAGAACCCGCTGAAGGCCCGATTGTAGCCACGCCTCCGGAATGCCAGCAACGACGCGCGAGAAAATATCAGGTCGGAGCCCCTCCCTATAATGACCGCAAGATGGAACCGTCGTCTCACCCCCATGACCGGCACTGGCGTCGTTCTTGAACGCATCGGACGACCGCGAGCCACGCCCCGGTCTGCCCTGCTGGGTGGAGATCGACCTTGATCGCATAGCGGAGAATGTGCGGACGCTCTGCCGGTGGATCGCGCCTGCCTCGCTGGCAGCGGTCGTCAAGGCAGACGCCTACGGCCTCGGGGCGCGGGAGATAGCGCCAACCGCGCTCGCAGCGGGGGCCAGTCGGCTCGCGGTCGCTCGCGTCCACGAAGGTGTTGAGCTTCGCGCGGCAGGAATCCAGGCCCCGATCTTGGTGCTCAGCCGCACTGACCCCAGCGAGACGGATGTGGTCGCGGGTCACAATTTGTGCGTAACCGTCGACACCCCGGAACTGGTCACCGCGTTGGAAAGGGCCGCCGCGCGAGTAGGTCGCGACATCGCCGTCCATCTCAAAGTGGACACTGGCTTGCACCGCTTCGGCGTTGAGCCACAACAGGCGTTGCCGTTAGCAAGGGCCCTGTCGGACGCCACCGGTCTGCGGGTGGAGGGGATTTGGAGCCATTTCGCGAGCGCCGACGACACGGATCCAGCGACGACCCTTGAGCAAATGAGAATATTCGACCGAGTGGTCCAACAACTCGCACATGCCGGCTATCGGTTCCCCGTGCGGCACGTCGCCAACACCGCTGCCACCCTCGCCTACCGGGACGCCCATATGGAATTCGTGCGAGTGGGCCTGGGCCTCTACGGGATCAGCCCATTTCCGGAACGGCCGACCGCATTACCGATACTGCGCCCGGCGGTTTCCTTCAAGGCTCGAGTTGTAAGACGAATGTTGCTCGAAGCGGGGGCGGCCGTCGGCTACGGACAGACTTGGCGTGCCAATGGCCCCACTCCCGCCGCAACGCTCGGGGCTGGCTACGCGGACGGGGTTCCCAGAATGGCCTCCAACCGAGGTGCGGCGTTGATCGCTGGGCGCAGGGCGCCGTTGCTCGGTCGGGTGTCGATGGACCACACTGTAGTGGACATAAGCAACATCCCCGATGTGCAGCCGGGTGCGGAAGCGCTGCTCTATGGAGAGGCCTCAAACGGAAAGCTCGACATTTGGGACGTTGCCAAGGCAGCGGATACGATCCCCTGGGACGTGCTAACGGGAACCGGTCCCCGGGTACCCCGGATCTACCTCAGAGATGGTCGCGTCAAGACAGTAGCCCGCCTCAACGGCACGGTTGACGTTCCCCGCTAGAGGTTGACCCCGAACGCCACCGAGGCTAGTCCGGCAATTGACGGGCCGCCCTCATGGTGTCGCCGATTCGGTCTAGCGGCGGACGGATCGCACAGCGAATCGCCAAAGCACGGTGCGAACCAAGGGATTCTTTAGCACCGCGACGACGACTGGAAGCAGCTGCAGCAAGTGCTGGGCCGCCCGCCCGCCCTCGACGAGCCGCTCCTGAGGGCGGGACCCGGATCGGCCCTCCCGCATGACGCCCAGGCGCGACCGCAGCGGCTGCTGTTGCGCCAAGCGCTCGGCCGCCGCCTGGGCGACGGCTGTAGCCTGAGCCACGGCACCAAGGGGTCTGCGGCTCCGCTGCCGGAGACGCCGCCCCGCAACAATCGTTCCGATCAGTGCGCCTCCGACGGCTGCCGCCGCGGCGGAGACAAGCATGGGGCGCTCGCGCCTCAGTTCATTGAAGGCGTCTAGTATGGCCTGGCCCCGATCCAGAAGCAGTGCAACGATCTCTGCAGCATCCTCGACCGCCGTTTCCCAGCGCTCAGGCGTGAACTCTGTCATCCCCTCGGTCTGAGATTCATCCGTCAATCCGGAATCCTCCTCCCGATCTTCATGTTTCTGAAGCATCTTAGCAGGGAACTGCACGGCCCATGCCGAGCCAAGAAGGAGATCCTGATCAGGGAAGCTCAAGCAGAGCATTGCGGCCGGCAGCTTGCCACCGCGTGGAGATGAGTTGCACGACGGCCCGATACTGGTCGCGCTCCTCTTGCGAGAGCTGTCGGTCGTTCAGCACGTCGGCCACGGCCTGGAACGCGTCATCCCACACGCCGAGCTCCACTATCGAGACCGGTGCGTAGCCGGCCGCAACGAGCAGTCGGTTCCGCTCCGGAATCGTCAAACGCAGGGCCCGCGCCAGCGCCTCAACAATGTGCTGGCGCGGCGGCTCCCGGTCGCCGTGCTCAATCCGCGTCAGGTATGACGGATCTACGCCAACCTCATACGCCAGGTTGTTCCGAGAGCGCGTCACCCGCTCTCGGAATGATCGAAGCAGTGTCGGGAAATCCTCTCGCTCTTGCATCCATCCTCCGCTGCAGGGACTAAGTGCCTGCCAGGCTGCATGGTGCCTACCCCGTGCCGGCATGTCAACGACTTGTAACGGGCCTGTGATTGACAGGGCTCATCGTGCCGCCGTGTCAATCGATCAGCCGCCCGAGCGTCCCGGCCTGCCTTTTTGACACTGGGACGGCGCACTGATACGGTGCCATTTCAGCACGGCAAACGGGGGCGCAAACGAGTGGGCTTGGGAATCGACATCGTGGAAATCTCGCGGCTGGCGCGCGTCCTCGCGCGCCACCCGGCCGGTCTCCGGCGACGCGTGTATACCGACCTGGAGTGGCAACAGAATCAGGGGCGGGTGGCGTCTCTCGCCGGGCGATTCGCCGCAAAAGAGGCCGTCATGAAAGCGCTTGGCGTGGGCGGCATGGCGTTCAGGAGCATCGAGGTGGTGCGCCTGCCCTCGGGAAAGCCGGAGGTGCGTTTGTCTGGCCGGATGCTACGCCGTGCCGAGCGGCTGGGCGTAACCGAGATTGAGGTCAGTATCTCTCACTCGCGCGAAAACGCGATCGCCGTCGCCATCGCCGAAACACCGCCGAGCGCGCCTTCGCGATGAAGGTGATCTCGGTAGCGGAGATGCGCGACCTCGAGCGCCAGACGCTGGCATCGGGCACAAGCGAGCAGGAGCTCCAGGATCGAGCGGGCAGCGCGGTGGCAGAAGCCGTGGCGGCCCGCTGGCCTACACCGGCCGTCGTGCTTGCGCTCGTCGGCACCGGCCGCAACGGCCGGGACGCCTGGATCGCGGCACGCCGCCTCCGCCAGTTTGGGTGGCAAGCCGGTCTCTATCTATGCCCGGGCCATTCGATTACGGCCGCTGAGAAGGACGAGTTCACCCGCGCAGGGGGAAAGGCAGTCGACCATTCAGAGGGCACCTCCGAACTGGACCATGCGCTCAGCGACGCGACCGTCATTCTCGATGGGCTACTTGGCCTTGGCGCGCGAGGCGAACCCCGACAACCGCTCCGAGGGATCATCCAGGCGCTAAATGAGCAGCGCCGTACCGAACGCGGCACCAAGGTGGTGGCCGTGGATACCCCAAGCGGCCTCGACCCGGACACGGGCCGAGCAAGGGGGATCGCAGTTATCGCCGATCTCACGGTGGTCCTGGGTGGAGCCAAGCAGGGCTTACTGTCCGCCGCCGCCTCCTCGTGGACCGGCGAGCTGGCCTTCGCCGATATCGGGCTCGCCCCCGGCCCTTCAGAAGCGGCCGAAGTGGTGACTTTAACGTCACTGGCAGGGATGCTCTCAAGAACGCCCCTCGGTGCCCACAAAGGGACGCTCGGGCGCCTTCTGGTATTGGCCGGGTCAGCCCGATACGCAGGCGCGGCGTATCTCGTCACCGCCGCTGCCGTCCGCGCGGGTGCGGGCCTGGTTGTGTTGGCCGCACCGCCCTGGTTGCGGGATGTCGTGGCCAGTCGCCTGGCCGAGATCACCTTTTTGCCCCTGCCGGACGGCGGACCGGCAGCCCAGGGCCGTGAATGCGTTGAACGTCTCACGCCACAGCTCAACCGGTTCGATGCCGTGGCGGTCGGGCCGGGGCTCTCGACGGATGGGAGCGCTGGCGACGTGGTGGAAGCCGTGTTGCGTCACGCGGCAGTCGCCGGCCTGCCCGTCGTGGTGGATGCTGACGGTCTCAACGCACTCGCCACTCGTCCAGGCTGGGAGAATTGGATCGGTCAAAAAGTCGTGCTAACGCCACACCTGGGGGAGCTTGCCCGCCTGGTCGGTACGAATCTTGCGCCCGACGAGCCCGCGTGGGAGCTTGCAGGACGACTTTCCCGAGCCTGGGGGGTGACGGTGGTCGTGAAAGGTCCGTTCACCGGCATTGGCAGTGGCCGGAACGCCTGGGTGCATGCCCGTCCGAACCCCGTGCTGGCCACGGCCGGCACGGGAGACGTTCTCACCGGAATCGTTGGTGCCCTGCTGGCGCGGGGACTGACGCCGAGCGCCGCGGCCCGCCTTGGGGTCTGGGCGCACGGGGCCGCGGCCGCCAACATTTCTGCGGACTTCGGTGCAGGTGGGCTGGCCGCGTCAGACTTGCTGCCGCAGATTCCCCGAGTGCTTGCGCAGGCGGTATCCTAGCGCGTCTCTCCCAGAAGCCACCCGCGCCACGGGCTAGGAAAGGACGCCCAATCCAGTCCTCGCATGAGAGGAGTCGACGCAGGTCTCAGGACCGCGCCAGCAGCCCCCGGTCGTGCAGAGACAGCGCTGCTGCTCCTCGATGGTGAGTGGGGGCGTGTTCATCAGGCAGATCACTTGATACAGGAGGCGGCAGCCGTCGTCGCCAGGCTCGCTTTCCGCGGACCAGCGCTCGCGGTAGTTAGGGCAGGCACCGCGGTGGCGGCGCCAATCGGGGTTGTCGGGAATCGTGGTGGTGAGCCTCCTGAAAGTTTCGTCCATTCTACCTGTTCGATGAGTGCGGCATGCCATTCGGCTCCCCTGGCCTGTCGAAGTTGCCGGGTGCGATCATATTCGCGGCTCTGCTAAGAGACGCCTCGCTGGCCTGACTTTGAGAAGGAACCCGGGTCGCTCCGTCTTGAGCGAAAGCAGGACAGTCCTGACAGTCGCGGTCGGTGCACCAGCCGCGATACAACTGGTGCAATCCCTGCTGACGGCACGCCGAATTGACCACTGGGTTTGAAACGCTCCCTAGCACCTGGAACGCCATATGGCGCGTAATCTGGTCGTCGGCGAGCCGCGGATGGACACGATACGCACGGATGACGGCATCATGAAGAGGCCGGTCGTCCCGCGCCCGAGCGATCGCCAGGGCCCACGGCAGGGCCGCGTTTACGACGATGTCGGCCGCCCTCCGAGAACCGACCAGTGCAGTCCGGACCTGTAGGGGTTGTCCGAAGTCCCCATGGGCACGCCAGTACTCGTCACCCTTTCGCTGAAACGTCGCACGGAGTGCGCCCGCCACCCTGCGAGGTGGCAGCTCCCAAACCGCCGCCAGAACCTCCTCCTCCGGGGCACCCCGACCCTCATGGAGCAGCGCCAGAAGTGCGGCGACCCGCCGTGTCGGCATATTGGCCGGCCGACTTCCAATCCAACGCCAGCCCAGACTCCGCGAAGGGCCCGGCCACGCCAGCTCGCGCCAGAGATGCTCCATACGCAAGGAGTAGCCGTCCGGAGGAAGCCTGCCTCGCTGCGAAGGCAGTAGACCCGCGGTGCCGAAGAGCGCGGCGCTCGCCACAAGAGCGCCCTCGACTCGCAGCAGGTCTGCCACCATTCGCACCGAGAAGCGTTCCAGCAGTGCCCTGATCGGAGGCACGTTTGCCGCATACCCTAGACACTCACTTGCCCCGCGAAGCAGCGCCTCCCGGGGCCCTACGGTCACCAGGTCGCCTTCGAAGCGGGCCGCCTTCGAATTGAGCCGGGCCAACCCGGCTCGCTCAAGCAGGTCCGCAGCTTCCTCGGGTGAACGGCAAGACTCACTGTTGGTCCGCAAGGAGGCTTCACGCCACGCTTGCAGAAGCGCGTCGATCGATTCCAGGAGGTGGGCGCCCAGGTAGACCGTCATCAGTGTGGCCTGATCCGGACCCGAGGCGGAGCGCTCAAAGATCACGTGCAACCGGATTCCGGCGTACTCAGGATCTGATGAGTGACCGTGGGCCCGCCAGTCGGCGGCGCGCACGTGAACCTCGACGTCACCCCGAACCACCGCACCATCCACAGCCAAGATCGCCTCTCGGAAGTCCGGACCCCAGCTGCCCCACCGCCGCCCCGGATAGATCACATCCAGGCGGCGCCCATCAGAAGTGATCAGTGTCCGACCGGCTCTCCGCTCCTGCCACAGCCAGCATACAAAGGCCTCCGGGATCCCGCGATGTCTAGCCACCGGGAGGTGCGCTCGAATCCGCCGCCGATCAATCGCCGGCGTCGGGAGTAGCCTCTGGAGCCTCGAGCCCGTATTGGAACTCCACCTTTTCAGCAACGAGGTCGAGGACTCGGGCCGAGGCTCCGCGAGGCACATAGACGCCCGTCTCCCACTCGCTGATAGTCTGCTGCCGTACGCCAAGGTGTTGAGCGAACCGTTCCTGGGTTAGATCGAGGCTTTTGCGAAGCTCCCGAACGCGGCCAGCGGTCCACTTTCTCATCGGTTTCGCGTCCACACTCCACTCCTTCGCCCCCTCCTTCCTAGTGTACACGGTACCGAGTAGCGTGTACTGCCACGCTACGCGACGGCCCGCCTCTACGGCGCGAGAAACTCTGGGAAACAGAGCAGCGGAAGGCAGGATGCGCCTGTCAGAAATGCTGGGAACGCCCGAGTTAAGGGGGGGCGCTGACGGGAAACTTGTTTGCCGTGCCGCCGCCCGCAGTGTAAACGGCTACCGGCTACCGCGCCGGAGTGGTATTCCCTGCGGATTCCGCAGCTTCAACTCGGGAGCTGGTTCGGCTCATGCGGCGCATGAAGCGCTCGACGCGTCCACCGGTGTCAACCAACCGCTGCTCACCTGTGAAGAACGGATGGCATCGCGAGCAGATGTCTACTCGGATCATTGCCTTGGTGGAGTGTGTGGAAAAAGTATTGCCGCAGGCACAGTGCACCGTGGCTTCTACGTACTCGGGGTGGATGTCCTTCTTCAACGGTCCTGCTCGCCCTCGCTCATTCGGAAGCGTAGACACTGACGCGCTTCCGCTCGCGGGTCGCGTGTTCGAATCGAACGGTACCGTCAATCAGAGCAAATAGCGTGTGATCCCGGCCGATCCCGACGTTGTTGCCGGGCCGAACCGGGGTCCCGCGCTGGCGGAGGATGATAGTGCCCGCCCGAACTACGCACCCATCGGATCGTTTTACACCGAGGCGCTGGCCCTCACTGTCGCGCCCGTTGCGTGAACTCCCGCCGCCCTTCTTGTGCGCCATCGTTAACTTCGCTGGATCTCGGTAACGCGGACGTGGGTACGGGACTGCCGGTGACCAGTGCGGCGGCGATATCGCGCTTTTGCCTTGAACCGGAACACCACGAGTTTTTCCCCTCGGTCGTGCCCGAGGACGTGCCCGACCACCCGTGCGCCAGGGACCGTCGGATGCCCAACCTCGATCGCCGCGTCGTCCTCCACGAGCAATACTCGGCTGAACTCCACCGTTGTGCCGGACTCCACATCCAGCCTTTCGATGGTGACTTTGTCGCCGGGGGAGACGCGGTACTGCTTACCGCCACTCTCAATTACCGCATGCATGGGGGAGGCATTATAGCTGAACCCGCATCGACACCGGAACGCCCGGTCTTGTAGGAACGTGGTGGACCCAGAGGCTCGCGCGGTGCTGTCCGCAGGGAATTTAGAGCCGACGACCTCTCAGCCCCAGGACCAGGAGCACAACGATGGCGAGGACGCCGAGCGCACTGGCCACGAACCCGACCTTGACTGAGTTAGGCTCATAGCTCAGGACCACCTTCTGCGCTCCGCTTGGAACCCAGACGGCCTTGAAGAGCACGTTCGCGCGCTGTACTCGAACCTCCTCATCGTCTATCCACGCCCGCCAGCCTGGCACCCAGGCATCGTCCACCACCAGATAGCCCGCGCCGTCAGAGCCAACGCGCTCGAAGCCCAGCCGCTCCGGGGAACGGTCGACGAGCAACATCCGTCCCCGCCCCGCACCTTCCTGCGGCATTGCGTCCGAGCCCTCCGCCAGGCGAACCAGCCACTGCGGCGATGCGGGCTCCGCCCGCAGTCCTGCGAGCGCCCGCTCGTCATCCACTGTCTCGGCCTGCAGCACGAGGTCTGTCACGGCCGGATGCGCCCATGTAGGTTCGTACACTTTAAGCACGGGGAACAGCGTCCGCCGCACTTCAGGAAGCAGGACTAGCTGCTCCTGCCGGCCATCTGTTCCCACCAGAACCGCGCCCCGCAACTCCCAGACACCGGGCCCGTTCCAGTGGTATGTCACCCGGGTCACCGCTTCCCCCGCCGCGACCCCGATCCTCACGGCGGTGTCCTCACCGCCGGACTGCCCCGGCTGAATTACTCGCCGTGCCGCTCTGAGGGGCCCCGGCGCCCCGCGAGCAAACACGTGGCGCTCCGGAAGCAAGGGCACCTCTTCTCGGGAGCCGTCCGCACGTTCCAGGACCACCGTCCCCACGGTGTCCAGCGTCGACAGCTCATCCGTGCTGGCCAGGAGCGCGATCTCCCGCAGCTCGAGCGGCGCGGACAGGTCCACTGTGACGGCGGCTCCGGCAACCAGTCGTCGCGCGCTGCTCGTGTCGAAACGCACCCCGTCTATGTCTATGTCGTTCACCTGATTCGCAATGACCGCTCTGACCCGGAAAAGATCCAGCAGCGCCGGTTCCGGAACAGCCAGCAGACGAGTGCGCAGCACGCCGTCACTTCTAAGATCGGATCTGGGGACCAAAAGGCTCGCCATTTCGAGGTATCTACGCAGCGGGAGCACGCCCCCGTCATAGCCATCTACTGTGCTGAGGCCAAACCGCAGCGGGACGTTAGGCGACATGACCTCATCCAACTTGAGTGCGGTCTTGAACGCCAGCGAAGCCGCGGAGCCAAGGTTGGGATGGCTCGCGGCAAGGATCGCGCTGTCGGGCACCTCGTACTCCGTGGGAGCAATGCTGAGCAGGCGCCCCTGCCCCGCCTGGGCCAGGTAACTGGGGACTTCTCGCCGCGTCGTATACGCCTCGGCAGGCACCGGGTTTCGCGCCGGCAAGTCCAGGGCGGTGGCGCGCAGTTCTGCCAGACATCCCAGCACCAGCAGCGCCGAGACTGCTCTTCCGGGTCGCCGCAAGGCCAGCAGCGCGACGACACCCGCTCCTATGAAGCCACACATCCAAAGCGCCACGATTCGATCCGGAACGTCGCCCACGAGCTCCGTGAACAGGACGACGATCAATGATGCGATTCCCAGCACGACGGGTGGCCGCCACACGTTGGCGGTCGGCAGCGGGCGGTCCAAGATCCATTCGCCGCCGAGGGCCGCCAACGCGGCCACCCCCAAGCTGTACACGAGCAGCCAGCGTGCTGGAACGCGGAACAGGTCGATCCCGGGCACGACCTCGTACACCACGCCATAGAGTGGGTTGGCCCCCCCCAGAGCCAGAGCAAGACCCAACGAGGCAACGAGCAGTGCAAAGAGAACTCGTAAACCGGGGGCGAAGGCCAGAGCGAGGATCGCCAGGAAGAGGGGGAGAGTTCCCACGTATCCCATGAATTCGCTATACACATTCGCCCAATAGCCCGGGAGCAGCGCCCGTGCAATTTGATCTGGCGGCAGCGAGAAGGTGACGGCCTCGGGAAAGGACAATCCGCCGCTTCGGACCGATTCTCCAGAAAGCTCGGCGGTGGGCACGAGTTGAGCCGCTGCCACCGCCGCGCCAGGAAGCACCATCAAGGCAAATATGCCGATCCCGCGGAGCACCGTCCTCCAGCGCGATACTGCTGGTCCAGCGTCTTCGGCGGGAATCCCAGAGCGCACTTCCTCAACCACTCGCCAGAGCAGCAAGATCCCCACCACCCACGCGGTCATATAGGCAATCTGCGCGTGCCCGGCGAGCAGTTGGATTCCTAGTGCCATAGCTCCGAGGGAGAGCCACACCAGACTCCGCCGGCGAAAAGCCAGGTCGGTACAGACCGCGACAACCAGCAGCCACGGGGTTGCACTGAGCTGATTGATATGGCCGATCTGCGCCGAGACCGCCCCTCCGAAGGCGAGGGCGAAGGCGCCCAAGAGCCCGGGCACAGTCCGGACGCCGAGGACGACACGCATGAAGGCGTGGGCTGCGGCCGCAGTCAGAAAGACGTGCAGTAGGACAGAGACTGTGTAGGCGTCCGGAACCGGCAGAACGAGAAAGAGCAACGTTCCCGGATATAGAAGCGATGTCTGGGGATTAGCAAAAAACGGGGCGCCCAGAAACGTGTCGGGGTTCCACAACGGGAACCGGCCGGCCTTCAGGGCATCAGCACCATACTGCCGCAGCGGATAGAAGTATGTCCACACGTCATAATCAGCGAGGATGCGACCGGTAAGCGCGATCTCCGGATAAAAAATGACCGTCGCAAGCCCAAGTCCGACGAGGACGGCAAGGACTCGAAGCAAGGTCCGCTCCTAGCGCTTCGCCTGAGCCAGGTCTTCCCCGCGAACCGGACCGGACGTCAGCTCTTCCCTGACAAGAGCTTCGGTCATTCTGGTGGAGGCAACTCTCCCTGGACGAGCACCTCACGAGTGCGGCCGTCCTCGGCAGAGGCGATGATCCCGCGCTCCTCTAGGAGGTCCACCAACCGTGCGGCCCTCGGATAGCCGATCCCAAGCCTCCGCTGAAGGAGCGACACTGACATACGGCGAGTCTGCTGCGCCAACTCTACCGCTCGCTCGTACAGGTCATCGACCGCCGGGTCGACCGGTCTCCCCAGGTTCTCAACGTCCTCGAGGTCTTGACCGTCGTACTGGGGCGCGCCGAGCTGCCGCCAATAGGCTGCCAGCGCCTCGATCTCTTCCTCCGCGACATACGTTCCCTGGACGCGCACCAGCTTGCTCGCGTCCGGCGGCAGATAGAGCATGTCGCCCCGCCCCAGCAACCGTTCCGCCCCGACCATGTCGAGGATAACCCGGGAATCAATCTGCGACGTCACCGCGAAAGCGATCCTGCTCGGGAAATTCGCTTTGATGAGTCCGGTGACCACGTCCACGGAGGGCCGCTGCGTCGCGACTACCAGATGGATGCCGGTCGCCCGGGCGAGTTGCGCCAGGCGGCAAATAGTCTTTTCCGCCTCATCTGGGGCCGTCATCATGAGGTCCGCAAGCTCATCGATAATGACCACAATGTACGGGAGCGGCCGCTCTCCTAGCCTTCGGACGTGCTGATTGAAACCGTCGATGTTCCGCTGAGAATGGGCCGCGAAAAGCTTGTAGCGCCGCTCCATTTCGTGCCCCACCCACTTTAACGTCCCCACGATGCGGTCCATCTCCGTCACGACCGGCATGCGCAAATGGGGAATGCCGTTGTAACCCGTCAGTTCCACCATCTTCGGGTCCACCATCACTAGCTGGAGCTGGTCAGGCGTGAACTGGGACAACAGGCACGCCACCATCGAGTTGATGGCGACGCTCTTTCCAGAGCCAGTCGCACCGGCAATGAGCAGGTGGGGCATGCGTGCCAGGTCCGCAACAACCGGTTTACCGGCGATGTCTCGGCCGAGCGCCAATGGGATCTGCGCTTTCGTTCTGGCGAAGACATCGCTCTCCAGAATCTCTCGGAGCCCCACGAGCGAAACCCGGGCGTTGGGAACCTCGACCCCGAGCATGCGGCGGCCAGGAACCGGGGCTTCCATGCGAATGGGCGTAGCGCCGAGACGCAGGGCCAGGTCATTTACGCGCGCCATGATCCTGCTAACGGGTACCCCCTGGGCCGGCTCAATGCCAAACTGGGTCACGGCCGGTCCTTGATTGATCTCCAGCACGCGAGCGCCGATGTTGAAGCTGGCCAAGGTATCTTCTATCACCCGAGCTTGCTCGCGCAGATTACCGTCACTGGGCTCCGGTGGCCTGCGCGACGCAAGAATCCCCACAGGTGGCGCTTTCCAGGTACTTCCGGCCGCCGCCAACTCTAGAACAGCAAGATCTCCGGAGACCACCGGCGTGTGGGCCGACGCGCCGGTGGTGACGCGCGGAGAACCGGAAGCTTCGCTGGCCCTCCGGCGTTCAAGCCAGGCGACGAGTCGATGCAGCAAGAAACTCGTCGCCCCGACGGTCAAGCACGCCCCTCCCCAGGTGAGCGCTGCCACGCTGCGGCCCCAGCTCCAGATCTGATCACTACGAATCCCGACGGCTGCGACTCCGGAGCCGACGACCGCCGCGACCATCACCGTCGTTGTGGCGCCATGACCTAAGAGTCGCGTGAGTGACGTTGCCAGGGCGTAGCCGACCTGGCCGTAAGCCCGTGACCCTTCGATGGCATCCAACACCAGGACGCCAACGGCGAGCATTCCGGTTTCAACCAGCTTCGCCCAAACCCAGCGCTGCTGGCGTGCTTGGGGAGCGACCACCACGATTCCGACCGCGCCAATCCACAATAACCCTAGTCCGGCGAGCCAACCGATCCAATGGGTGAAGAATCGCGCTACCTGGGGGAAGATGGGCCCTTCGGGCCAAGTAAGCGCCAGGAGTCCGACGAGAGCCACGGCGATCAATGACGTCCCGGCGAGCTGCCAGCCGGGCAGGTCGGGCATATCGATAGGCGGCCCTTTGGCCGTCGAGCGAGACGCCCGCAGAGCCGATCCACGGGCGCGCGAACCAGTTCTGATCCCCGGTCGAGTCCCGCGAGCAGAGGGGGTGCGAGTCGCCGTCAATCGTCCGGGCTACAGGGCGAAGAGCGAGATCTGTTCCGCGGCTGGACTGGCCGCAGGCGCAGGCTCGGCCACCGCACCGGCCGGCGCTTTTCGCGCGACGATCATCGGGAGCATCCGGAAGTCCTCCTCAATCACTCGTCGCAGACCGCCCTGATGCAGGGCCGCCGCTGGGTGATACATCGCTACGACCAGACGCCCCTGATAGGGTATCGCACGGCCGTGGACCTCCTTCATGCTGCGGACGCCGGGGACGAACTTCGCCAGCGAGAAGCGCCCCAGCGTGACGATGACGTTTGGCTGGATGACCTCAATCTGGGCCCTGAGATGTCCATCGCAGGCAGCGAGCTCCTCAGGCTCCGGGTCTCGGTTCCCCGGTGGGCGGCACTTCACCACGTTCGTGATGAACACGTCACCTCGACTGAAACCGGCCAAACCGAGGAGTTCGTCCAGGAAATGACCCGCAGGCCCCACGAAGGGCCGACCCCGCTGGTCCTCGTAGAAGCCCGGGCCCTCCCCAATAAGCATTACCTGAGCCCTGGGGTTACCCTCTCCAGGGACCGCCTGCGTTCGAGCTTTGCTGAGGTCGCAGAGTCGGCATTGCGTGATTTGGGCTCGGAGTTCATCGAGACTGGGCAACGAGGCTCCCCTATAAGAACACTAGGCTGCTAGCCATCCTAGCATCGGCCCAAAAAGGCAGTCAACGAGTGTGATGTACTCGTGATAGGGTCGGGGCGACTTGCCATCCCGCTTTCGCCAGGTCACGGGCCCCAGTTGGATGCCGATGCAAAGGTTTCATGCGCGCAACAGGTCTGTCCGAAACCGGGCGAACAGTCTCGCCACAAAGGCGAGATTGTGCACACTCACCAGCCGCGGGCCGAGCATCTCGTGCGTGCCAAAGAGATGGCGCACGTAGGGCCGCTCGAGCGCCTGGCAGGTGTAGCAAAGGCAATCGGCTTCGATTGGCCCACGCTCTGCAACTATCGGCGGGCCCTTCAACGACACGGTGCCGCGTTCCGTGTAGGCCAGACCCTCGCGCGCATCGCGCCACGGAGCATCCGAGCTCACAAGATCAAATCCCGCAGCCAGTGCGATGGCCAACTCGTCGGGTCCACCAGCCGTGGCAAGATACCGGACCGTGGCTGCGGGCAAGATCTCAAGCAGCGGACCGAAACGCGGGGTCCGGCTAACAGCCAAGAACGCGTACCCATCAAGGGGCAGCTTGGCCGCGTACCATGCGGCCTCGTCTCTATTTCGAACGTCCTGAACCCCTCCGACTAGCATGAGACCGGTGTTCCCCGTTCGGGATCGGAACGCCGCTGCCGCCCACAGAGCCGAGAGGCCTCGCACTTCCCCTCTCCGGTTCTGCGTTCCAAGAGTGCGCCCTGGGTCATAGAGGGGCACGGCGATATCGGCACCCAGAGCTTCCAGCGCCTCCACGCTAGAAGCCGGAGTGATCCGCCGAACAGACCCGTCGACTGGCGACGCGTATGAGACTCCGTCAGCATCTACTCGCTCCAGGCGGCCGTGGATCCCACCGGCTGCGTCGAGTTCACATAGCCGCTGGGTACCGGCGTCCACGAGCAACGGACCGGGCCACCCGACAAATCGATGGATGCCGGCCAGTCGCTGGATCGACTCGATCCCGGGCCGAAGGGGAAGATCGAGACCACTCGCGGCCAGCAGGGCAACACCCGCCTGCCTTACTTCATCCGGGCCCAGCCCAGGAACAATCCCCTCGTCAGCGCGAGGGCAGAACGCGGGTGTGAGCACGGTACCGTGGGGCGTGGGCAAAGACCCGACGCGTGCGCTTCCACGCGTCGCCTCGATCTCAAATCTTTCGCTGGTCAAATGGGGCTGCCAGAGTGAAGCACTATCCACGTAGCGCCAAGAACCGGTCCGGTGTCAAGTGCTGGCCTCCCAATGGAAGCCGATGGTATTGTGCACCACAGGGGGAGTGTCGGAATTGGCAGACGAGCGTGACTTAGGATCACGTGCCGCAAGGCGTGCGGGTTCGAGTCCCGCCTTCCCCACCCTGGCGGGGGATCGCCGACCCGTACGCACCGGCCTTTCAGCCGACGCGTCTCGACGGTGAGTCCCAGCGGGCCCGTGAGGTGATGGAGTGGACGCAATGTGGGACGCTTTGCTCGAACATCTTGCCGCACGAGTGTCCTACTTCCAGCTTTTCGACCGCCATCGTCTCCGTCCCGACGCCTGGATGAAGATCGAGACGCTGAGCGTCCTCGGCGATCTCGCGCGGGCCGGCGCGATTCGTGATCTGCGTCCGGACTATCAGGGGTGCGACGTCTCCATGGTAAGGGAAGGCGCGCAGTGGTGGCTGGCCGTTCGGGGCCTCATCACAAGCTACACGAGTACCGGCCGTGGGGCGCGCACGACAATCGCCTCGGTAGAGGAAGTCGCTCGGGAGGTGGACAGGATTCGGGGACTGTCCACGCTATCTGGAGGTTCGCCTGCGCTACTCCTGGCGGCCTTTCCCTTCGGAACCGAACCGATGGAACTGCGTGAGTGGGACTCCCAGTTGCTCCGCTTTGAGGCCAAGGGTTTCGACTCGCCTACGGTCCGAGTCCTCGAAGTGCGTCCCGGGCGAGAGTGCCGTCTATACTTGTTCGCGTAGCAGGAGCGGGGTTCGTGGAAACTCCCGGTTTCTCTATCTGGTGGATCATTATTCTGTTTGCGGCTCTGCTCCTTGTCATGTGGGCATCGCTGTTCTTTTTGCTCAGCATCGGCACGTGGATCATCGCGCGGACGCGGCCCCACGACGACGGACCCCGCCGCCCGGTCGACGACCGAGACGAGCGGCTCTAGGAAGCTTCGCTCTAGAATGTGGGGGCCCGTCAGGAAGGGCGGTGGAGGAGGGCTCGGACAACCATCGCTCCCGCGGTTGAAGAGGTGCTGCTGGGAGCCCTGCGTTTGGCGCACGCGCTAGCTGCGGTGCTCTGGGTCGGCAGCGCCCTGGTGGTGGCACTGAGTTCTGACCGCCACTCGTCAGCCTCCTCCCCAGTGCTGCGTGAGACCATCGGAGCCGGTGTCGCGGTCTTCGTGCTCACCGGCACTATTCTGGCGGTTCAGCGGCTAGCTAGCGCGCCAGTTCCCCCCAGCTACCCGGTGGTGCTGGCCGCAAAGGTGGGATTGGCCGTTTGGATGTTCTGGCTGGCACGAAAAGCAGGATTGGGCGCGACAGAAGCGCTTTCGCCCCGGGTTTCGATCAACTGGCAACTGGCGATGATCGGTATCTTGATATACGCGCTGGCCATCGCGCTGCGCGCTATCTACGAGGGGGCACTACGACCGTGAACACCTCATGCCGCTGAGCAGCGCCGACCTTGGGCAAGGTGCGGTGCTGGCTGCCCTCGTGGCAGCTGCTTGCGCAGTAACGGCGGGCTTCCTGGGCGGTCGCACCGGAGACTACCGGCTCGTTCTCGCCGCGCGCAACGGCGCGTTCGCGGTGGCCGGAATGCTCACGCTGGCAGCGATCTCCCTCCTTCTCGCCTTCGTCAACCACGACTACTCGGTTCAATACGTTGCCGACCATTCGAGCCGGTCGATGCCCCCGCAGCTCGTGATAGCGGCCTTCTACAGTGGGCAAGAGGGCTCGCTGCTGTTCTGGGCGTTGGGCCTTTCTATCCTCGCGGCTGTGGCGATCTGGCGGGAGCAGCACCGCCTCCACCATCTCCTGGGGTACGCCATCGGCGTGCTCATGTCAGTGGAGGCATTCTTCCTCTTCATCCTGGGCTTCGTCTCGGGTCCTTTCAACCGGCTGCCCGGAGCTCTACCGGACGGCCAGGGCCTGAATCCGCTCCTTTATGACGGCGGAATGCTGATCCATCCACCCTTCCTGCTTCTCGGCTACGCGAGTGTCGCGGTACCCTACGCCTTCGCGATGTCAGCCCTGCTTGCCGGCCACACCGATGCGGACTGGATGCGTGCGACGCGACGCTACTCACTCTTAGCGTGGAGCTTCCTCACCGCCGGCAACCTCTTAGGTGCGTGGTGGGCCTACCACGTCCTCGGCTGGGGCGGTTACTGGGGATGGGACCCGGTTGAGAACTCCGCGATCATGCCCTGGCTGGCGATCACGGCCTACATCCACGGGGTCATGGTCCAGCAGCGGCGCGGCATGCTCAAGGTCTGGAACATGTCACTGGTGATTGCGGCGTTTGCACTGGCAGTGCAGGGGACCTTCGTGGTACGGAGTGGCGTCATCACGTCGGTCCACTCCTTCGCCCAGTCGGCCATCGGTCCCTACTTCTTTGGATTCCTGGCTATCGTCGTGATCTTCTCGGTCGCCGTCTTGCTCCACCGTTTGCCACACCTCAAGGACGAAGACCGCTTCGAAAGTCTGGCCTCCCGCGAAACGGGATTCCTGCTCAACAACGTCCTCCTTACCAGTGTGGCCTTCGCCACGTATTGGGGAACGGTGTTCCCGATCCTTTCCGAGGCGATCCGAGGCATCAAGGCAACGGTCGGCCCTCCTTTCTATCAGCAGGTCAACGGGCCGCTCTTGCTCCTCCTTCTGATCCTCATGGGGATCGGTCCTCTGCTTCCCTGGCGCCGCGCCACCGGTCGGCAGATACAGCGGAGTTTCGTCATACCGATGGCGATCGCCGGCGTCGCTGCCACGCTCCTGGTAATCATCGGACTCCGCACGCCAGCGGCAATCCTCGCGCTAGTGGCGGCGGCTTTCGCCGCCGCCACGGTCGGCTGGGAGTATTGGCGCGGGGGTCGAGCCCGAATGCGCTCGACGGCAGAGGCCGCGCCGATCGCTCTGGCTCGGCTCATCGCTCGCGCCCGTCCTCGGTATGGTGGCTACCTGGTCCACCTGGGCGTCGCCGTAATGGCGGTCGGGATAGTCAACTCGTCCTTCTATCAGCAGGCTCGGGAGTTCACCTTGCCGCTCGGGACGACTGGCTCAGTTGGCCGATACTCGCTGACCAACCAGGGCCTGTTCGAGACGCGCGAGCCGGGGGCGCACGTCGTGTCGGCCCGAGTCCGCGTAACGGATAGCGAGGACCGCGCTTGGACCCTCTCCCCCGGAAAAGTCTTCCACGACAACTTCACCAACCAGCCGGCCAGCAGGATCGCTATAGAGACGACACGCCTTGAGGACCTCTACCTCGTGCTTGCGGGTTGGGGAGATGACGGCAGCATCAGCATCGTGGCCACGGTAAACCCGATGGTAGTCCTCATCTGGGCAGGCGGCTGGATCCTGCTGATCGGCACCCTGGTATGCCTCTGGCCCGAGCCCACCCACGTCGTACCTACCGTGACGGTCCCGATGCCCAGGGCCGCGCCCGCGGCAACCGTTGAAGTTTAAAGCCCTCCTGGTGGCGGTCATGGCCCTTGTGCTGACCGCCCTCGGCGCCACGGCACAGGATCTCGAGGACGAGGCGCGAGGGATCGCGCGAGATCTACGGTGCCCCGTCTGCCAGGGCCTCTCGGTGGCCGACTCACCATCACAGCTAGCCACGCAGATGCGGGAACTGATCAGGACCAGGTTGGAAGCCGGCGATTCCCGCCAGCAGATTCTCAACTACTTCGTGGAGCGGTACGGCGAGTCGGTACTCCTTTCGCCCCCAACGACCGGATTCACCGCCGCTGTGTGGATCACACCCTTCCTGGGAGTGGCGGCAGCGATTGCGTTCGTCATCTGGGTGATCCGCCGGCACCCTTCCGTCGAGGATCAGGCGCCGGCGTCTGATCAACTGTCCGACTACCTCGCCGAGGTCGACCGGGGCCTAGAACAATTGAAGGACCAGCCCCTTCGTTGAGTGCCATATTCACGTTCGTCCTCGTCTTGGTGGCGCTCGGGGTCACTCTGTATCCGCTCAGCCGCGCATTTGGTCGGCGGGTTGCTCCCAGGGTCGGCCGCCTCCGCGAGCTTGACGAGCGGTACGGCTCAGCTCTCGCCGATCTACAGGACGTTGAGGTCGACAGGGAGTTAGGGAATCTCGCCGATCCCGACTACTACGTTCTGAGGGACCGCTATCGTCTCCGAGCAGCCGCGGTGCTGGCAGAGGTCACTGCCGAGAGGGATGCACGTGCCCGACTCGCGGCTGCCCTCCAGTCGCGGGCGGTCCGTGAAGTGAGCGCGAATGGACCATCAGCGTCGCCGCTCGTTCTCGACGGGCACCGTGCAAGAACTGCATTGACCACCCGCCGGCCCTGGGGACTCCAGAGTACACTGCTCGCCGCCTCGGCCCTGGCGGTTCTCGCCGTAGCCGCCATTGGACTGCTGTACACGCGCTTGATCGCCCAGCAAGAGGCCCAGGCGCCGATGACCACACTGTCCCTCGAGCATCCTCACGTGGTGTTTGTCGGAGAGGTAGCCGACCTCTGGATCGGACACCATTCCGGGGCGCTCCGCTCCGCCGATGGGAGGACCTGGAGGCCGGTACTTCCGGCCGGAGACTTCATGGGCATCGTGAACGTGTCTGGTGGACGCTGGCTCGCGCTCGGCCATGAGGTCGTCTGGCAAAGCCGGGACGATGCCCAAAGCTGGGCGCCGGTAGTCCACGATCTTCCCGGCGCCGACATCCACGGTGCTCAGAAAGTGGGCGGAAGCATCTATGCCTACGCGGTTGGGTTTGGCATCTTCGTGACTCAAGAAGGTACGCATTGGGAGTTCCAGGGCCCCGCTCCAGCAGGCGATGTGGCCGCTTTGGCCGCGCTGCAGGGCACGCCCGACATTCTGTTCCTCGCGGTGGGCGGAAGGGTGATGCGCTCCTCCGACGGCGGACGGACCTGGACGCTTGCCAGCGGCGCCGGCAACTTGGCGGTCTTGGGCTCCGTACGCGCCGTGGCAGCGGATCCAACGACCAACGTCCTGCTCGCTGCCACCAGCGACGGACTCTTCCAGAGCACCACGGCGGGGGCTCAGTGGATCCGCCTACCCTTCAAGGGTGCTGTGAGCGCCGTGGGGATCCGTGGTCAGATCGTAGGTTTGGTCGACGACCAGAATCAATTCTTTCTCAGTCGGGATGGCGGCGCTGCGTGGACACCCAATTGAGGTCGTGGTTCGCCCCTGGGCACCCCTCCCACGAGCTCTCGGCAGGCTCTCGGCGCCGGCTGCGGGCGGCCGTCCTCTCTCTTGGGACGGGCCAGGGGTTGCTACCCTCTCGCCTTCCGGAAAAGATGGCTGTCGCCCCTGGGGGCCGATCCCGCCACCACGCAGGCTGGCTCTTGGCAGCAGTCTACGCGGCGGTGCTCGGGACGTATGTGACCCATCCGGCCCTGGCCCAGGACACCACTGAGGCGCTAACTTTGCAGGGCCAGATCATCAACGCGACTCGAGGAACCATAGGACCACCGATCGGCCAAAAAGTTCAGGTCGTTGCCTTGAACGAGAACCAGTCCTTGGGGACCTGGGAGGGCACCACCGACGACAGCGGCCGTTTCCGGCTTGAGGACATCCCTCGTCATGCTGGAGCCACGTACATCGTGGGGACTGATTACGGCGGCGTTTCCTACGTCGAGCGGATCGAGCTAGAAACCGAGACGCAGGTAGAAACGACGTTCAACGTGTACGAAAGCTCTGCCTCCGACCCGGGCATCCGTATGGAGCGATCCTCGCTCATATTCTCGGAAGTCAATGCCGATGCCCAGACCATCACTCTTCTCGAAGTCCATCGCCTTCTGAATCCCACGGATCGCACGTTTCTGCCCCAAGCGGATGGCGCTGGCGGTCCGTCCGGACTCCTGGTCTTCGGTTTGCCAGCACATGCCTTTCAGCTGACACCACACCTCGGGCTCGACCCCGCGGGCATTGTCCAAATCGACCGCGGCTTCGCATCACTGGCTCCAGTGCGGCCGGGTCGTACCGAAATCGCCTTCTCCTACCAGTTCCCATTCTCCGAGAGCAGCTACCTGTTCCAGCGCACCCTCCGCTATCCAGCGGACGCGCTCCACATCTTTTCGCCGGCCGGCGGGCCGTCAATCTCGGCGGAAGGATTCCCTGCCCCGCGGGATACAGTCGTGGGGGACCGCCGATACCGCGAAATCGACGGCAATGCTCTCACTGCAGGAACGATGGTAAAGCTCACTATCGGGCAGCTTCCAGCCCCGCCCGGCTTCAGCTTTCCGGTTACTCCGGCCCCGATTGCCATCGTGGGTGTCTTCATGGGGATCGCGATTGTCTTGGCGGCTTGGTGGACCGCCCGCGACCGGGTGGCGGCGACTGCGCCTGAGGAGCGCGTCATCGAGGACCTGATCGCCCTCGACCGCGATCACGCTGCCGGCCGCGTCGATGAGGCAGAGTACCTCAGGGCTCGGGATCGTCTGCTCGCTCAGCAGCCGACCGATCATGCCCCAGAGGCAGCCACACCCTAGAGGATTCGCACGCTCGGCCGAGCGATCACGGCGAACGCCATCAGCGTAACGAGCACGCCACCGATCGCAATGGCGAAGGGCACTCCGGTGTGTTCCGCGACCGCTCCGGCGATTCGTACCGCCGAGCGGCTGCAGGCTCCAGGTCAGTCCCCACACTCCCATGACTCGGCCGCGAAATACGTCCGGCAGATTGAGCTGAAGCACGACGTTGATCATGGTCATGTAGACCTGATTGGCGGCCCTAATCAGGAGAAGGATCCCCAGTGACAACTTCTCGTCGGCGCCGCGAGTTCCAGCCTGGTCCCCGTCTCACCCAACAGAGCAGGAGTCCATCTTCGGGACTACCCAATGGGGTAGGGCCGCCACCGGGT
>JACQOR010000078.1 GCA_016202435.1 Chloroflexota bacterium | reverse complement strand
TCCTGGTCCTGACAATAGATCACCTGCTCGTATCCCCCGGGCGCTAGCGTGGAAAACACGTCGCTCGTCGCGCCGTGGATCTGGGGCTCGAACGACACACTCATCGGTTTCGGACCTCCCGGGGAGCGCTTCCCCTTTTTTCGAGTCTAGGCACCCTTGTGAAGGGTGTCAATTGGGAGGTCAAACGCGGGTGCCGGTCTCCCTGACTTCACGTCGCCGACCCCACGACCGTCCGCTCCACGGTCGGACGCGCGCTGGGCCGGCTGTATCATTCAGACAGAATCCGCACATCCCGGATAGGCGAAAAGACTTGGCGACCTCTGCCCCGGCTCGAAGAAGACCTCGCACCCCCACGCCCCCGCCATGCGAGATCTGTGGCGCGGCCACCGAATACAGCACGGCCCGACCCGCTGACGGGTTTTGCTGGAAGTGCGCCCATTACACGCCTCGTCGAACTCGCAGCTTACCTACCTCCAGCGGAATCCTTCGACTGTTCGGCGGCGTGCCGAGATTCGGTGGCGACTCTGGTTTCACCCTGGTGCTTTACGCCGTGCTTGTCCCGGCCGTGTTGTATTTCGTCGCTGCGAACCTGCAGCTCCGCTGGCCCTGGGCTCAGCCGAAGTGGCACGTGCAAACCACTATGACCAGCGCCGAGGGGCGCATCGTCGACGTCAACGACATCGACTTCGTCGACAAGACTACCGGGTGGGCCGTCGGCGATCGCGGCACCATCTACGCCACGCGTGACGGTGGCCAAACATGGGCCTTGCAGTCTTCGGGAACCACGCAGCGCCTCCGGGGCGTGGACTTCATCGATGCGCAGCGGGGGTGGACTGTCGGCTCCTGGAATACCGTGCTCTACACAGCGGATGGCGGCCTCACCTGGACCAACCTTACCAAAGAGCAAACCATATTCCCGGCCAACGTGAGGTTCGTGAACGAGAGGATCGGATGGATGGCAGGAATTGCCGGGGAGTTGTTCCGGACCGAGGACGGCGGCTAC
This sequence comes from Chloroflexota bacterium, assembly GCA_016202435.1. GTDB lineage: Bacteria > Chloroflexota > UBA6077 > UBA6077 > SHYK01 > JACQOR01. Next base: position 70,173 of record JACQOR010000078.1, on the reverse strand, counting down.
ACGTGGACCGAGCAACGCGGGATCGGCTCCAGGGGCATCTCTAGCATCTCCGTCCTGGACGCCAACTATGCCTGGATCGTCGGCTCCCGCCGCTCCATGGCCTTCACCGAGGACGGCGGCCAGCGCTGGACGCGGCAGGAGGCAGAGATTCAGAACGTCGGCGCCGTCGAGTTCGTGGATCGCATGACGGGTTGGTACGCGGGCGAGAGCCAGGTGTCGCAAACCAACGACCAGGGCGAGACCTGGGTGGAAAGGAAGGGCCGCATGTTCCACACCGCAGACGGCGGCAAGACGTGGTTGGAACAGCGGATTCCCGCTTCGGGCGGTATCACGGGGATCTCCTTCGCGGATCGCAACGTCGGCTGGGCCGTGGGGGTCACGGGCACGGTGATCCATACCAAAGACGGCGGCAACACCTGGGAGATCCAGGACAGCGCCACGGCCAAGAACCTGTTCGTGGTAACCGCCCTCGATTCGGAGAATGTCTGGGTCGCCGGCCAGGGCGGGACGATCCTCCGGTACTCCCGCTAGGACCGAGAGTGGCCCCGATCGGCGCTCTGGCTGCGCAGCTGGATAGTAGTGTAGACCCCGGCCGCGCCTCCGGGTCGGGGTTCGACACCCGGCAACGGCATGCTCCACCCCCGCCAGGACGCCGGGCGCCAACGAGGGATTCGCCGGCTAGCAGCCCCGACTAGAATGGGCGCGGGGGCGGGCAACCCCATGCATCTATTCCGATACAGCCGTTCGGACGGGACCCACGATGTGGAGCCCTTCACTCCTGAGGACCTGATGGAGAAGATCGCCGACGAGATGCTGGGGGACGGCGACCTCCGCAGCCGTACATCTTCGGGGACCAGTTCTTGGTCGATTCCCAACGCAGCGTCATGAACTCGCTGCTCCGCAAAGGCCAGGGGACTCCAGTCAAGATGACAGTCGACGACTTCGAGGTCTACCGCACCGAGACCCTCACCCAGTGCGCGACGGTGATCATGCTCGACATGAGTTACTCGATGATGATGGGAGGACGGTTCCAGGCGGGTCGAAAGGTGGCGCTCGCGCTCGATAGCCTGATCCGATCCAAGGACCCCAAGGACAACCTCTGGGTCGTGGCTTTCAGCTATTTCGTGCTGACGCTCCGCCCTGAGATGCTCCTCGACAGCTAGTGGTCGAGTACGGCGGCGGCACGAACGTTCAGGAGGCGCTTCGCCAGGGCCGCCTGCTGCTGAACCGGACCTCTGGCACCAAGCAGATCATCCTGATCACCGATGGCCAGCCGACCCCGTTCACCTCCATCGGAGGGGACGAGGATGGCGGGAACCGGGGTCCGCTCCGCCGTTCCCCTCGCGCCACGGACGAGACCTTGCGCGAGGTCCTCCGCTGCACAAAAGACGACGGCATCACCATCAACACGTTCATGATGGAATGCGAGCGCCATCTCTCGGAGTTCGTTCGGACCATGGCCCGAGTCAATCGGGGCCGGGCCTTCTTCACTTCACCGAGCCTGCTTGGCGAGTGCATCCTCTTGGATTACGTCAACAACAAGCGCCGGTACGCGAGGTAGAGCGCATCTCCAGAGGGTTGGTGCTCAGCCACTGACCTGATGCGCCAATCCTTGGAGCAAACGCTCGACCGCGCTCACGTCATCCACGACGTGGTCCGCGCCGGCCGCCCAATCCCGTGGCACCTCGGTGCTCACGACGGCCACGGCAACTCCGTGGCGGTCCGGGCCCGCCCGCTCCCAGCGCCTCATGGCTTGAAACGCTTCCGCATCCGTGCGGTCATCCCCCAGGTACACCAGGGCGTGGAGTCCACGATCCCGCGCAACACTCGTGATACACCAGCCCTTTCCCAAACCCGGAGGGCGGAGCTCCACTACCATGCGGCCCTCGAGAACCTCCAAGTGATGCTCAACAGCGAGCGGCCTCAATGTCGTCAATAGCCACGCCCGAGCGTCGTTCAGTTTCGCGGTCTTCCGGTAGTGGACCCCCAGCGACGGCCCCTTCGCTTCTACCCACATTCCCTCCCACAGGTCATGCGCTTCGACGACGGCCCGAATGCTGTCGAGGATTGCCACGAAGGGGAGCGCCTCCGCCGCGATCCGCTCCACGCCGTCGCTCAAATGGACCATGCCATGGACGCCCCAGTACTCAACCGAGTCCAGTCCAACCAGATCTCGGGCCTCCAGCGGTCGGCGCCCCGTGAGCACGCCCACGAGGTCGAAGTGCTCGGACAGCACATCTAGGGCGTCACGACAGCCAGGCAGCACGAAGGCAGACTCGGGATCGGGCGCAATCGGGCTGATCGTGCCGTCGAGGTCGACGATCAGAGCCCTCGGCGCGCTCTTCAGAGCTTCGAGGCACGCGCCAAGGGCTGCCACCGGGCTGGAACTAACTCCGGCCGGATTCATCCGGCGCGGAAGGTGACCACCGAACAACGCTGGCACGCCCTAGCTATCTGTTCGCGGTGAGCCTCATAGCCTGCCTCGATCTCGTCGAGGTGCCTCAAGATGGATAGGCTTCTCAGCAGCTTCCTAGGAGTCGACGGTCCGCTCGTCTGATTCGAGCAGCGCGTGGGCCTCACCTCTCAGACCGAGCCCTTCGCAGTCCTGAAGTGTGGAGGTGATAGCAAGCTCGACAAATCGGCGCCTGACGTCACCCCTGGAACCGCTCCGCTCGAGCCTCGCCCGCATTCGGACCAGGCGGAACAGGCGCATGAGGAATAATGCCTCGAGGTCACTGTACCTTTGCTGAGGAGGTTTCAGGTCAGCGCCTCCGTCCTGATCACACAGCGCAGATGGGGACTCTTTTCATGATAGGACTCGCCGCCCCTGAGCGTCTATGTCGACTGGGTCGCCGCGTGACAGAGGTCTGCAACCACGATATACTCTCGGACCCGCACCGTGACACGCGAGGGTGCGCCGCTGCCCGCTCCGCGCGGCTCCACGTTTAGCGCCCGACGAAGGGCGAGCATCGCTCTGATAACCCAAGGGGAACGCTGATTCTGGACGCCTTCTGGCTCCCGATTACGGCCGCCTACGTGGTTGGGTGCGCGATCTTCCTGTGTATCGGCCTCAACCTGCTCTACTTGACCTATCTGGCTGCCGCCAAGCCCCGGAAGCACCCCGTTCCGGCCCCGGTGACAGACCACCCGAGAGTCACCGTCCAGCTCCCCATTTTCAACGAGCTTTACGTGGTCGACCGCCTCGTGCAGGCCGCCTGCGACATCGATTGGCCCAAAGATCGCCTGGAGATCCAGGTGCTGGACGACTCCACCGATGAGACCCGGTTCATTTCAGGACGGCTCGTCAAGAAATACGCCGGCCAAGGCATCGACATCACCCATATTCGCCGTGAAGATCGCATCGGCTTCAAGGCGGGAGCTCTGGAAAAAGGACTAGCCGAAGCAAAAGGCGATTTCATCGCCATCTTCGACGCTGACTTCATCCCGCCGCGCAACTTCCTCCGAGAGACCGTGCCTTACTTCGCAAACGAAAAAGTTGGTTTTGTGCAGGCGCGATGGGGACATCTCAACCAGTCATACTCCCTGTTTACCGAGCTCCAAGCGGTGATCATCGACGCCCATTTCCTGGTGGACCAGGTTGCCCGCAACCGGGGCGGATTCTTCATGAACTTCAATGGGACAGCTGGCGTCTGGCGCCGAAAGGCTATCGAGGATGCCGGCGGATGGGAGCACGACACTCTCGCTGAGGACCTGGACCTCAGTTATCGGGCTCAGCTCCGGGGTTGGGAGGCCGTCTACCTTCCAGATCTGATTGCTTACGCAGAGCTGCCCGTAGCTGTAACCGCGTATCGGCGCCAGCAGCGCCGCTGGGCCGCCGGAAGCTTCGCTTGCGCGCTGAAGCTCTTGCCGCGAGTATTCTGTGCCCCGCTTCCCGGACTAGTGAAATTCGAAGCTGCCCTGCACCTTCTCGGCTACATGAGCCACGTGTGCCTACTCGTCCTGTTCTTCCTGCAGCCGGTACTCATGTACTACGCGCAGCGGACCGGGGTTACCGCGCCAAACCCGGTCCTGTGGCTGTTGACGAGCCTCCCAGCACTGGCTCCGGGCGTCTACCTCCTCTATTCGCAATGGCGAGCGACCGGCAAGCTGGTCAAACGCTTGCCCTACATCATGCTCGCCAGCGTCCTGGGCGCTGGCATCATGCTCATCGTCGCCGGAGCGGTGCTCCGGGTGCTGCTGGCGAAGCAATTGACCTTCGAGCGGACCCCAAAGTTCGGCATCGCCAACACGTCCGATTCCTGGGACGGCAAGCGATACGTGATCGGACCCGATGCGGCTATCCTGGTGGAGATGCTGTGCGCGGTGTTCAGTTTGGCGACAGTGACCTACGCCGCCGCCCTTCACATCTGGGGAAGCCTCCTCTTCGCTGTCTATTTCCTGGTCGGTCTCAGCTTTGTGCTTGCCACTAGCCTCGGTCAGCTCACTCCTCCGGCCGTGCCTCGCCCCCTGCCTTCGGTTTCGGGCGGCCGCGACCTGTAGGCTCGCCAACCGCCAGAGAATCCACGAAACCCGGTTGGTGCGTATGAGATGCAGATGGATCTCGCGTCCCTGAGCGACCAAGCTCTCGTGGCCCAAATCCAGGGTCGCGAGGCTGGCGCTCTCGACGAGCTCTACAGCCGCTACTCGCGATCCATCTACTCGCTGAGCTATCGGATCCTCGCTGATAGCGCAGCGTCGGAGGATGTGCTGCAAGACGTTTTCCTAAGGCTGTGGCGACAGCCTGAATCCTATGATGCCGCGCGTGGCTCCCTGGCAGCCTGGCTGCTCAGCGTCGCCCACCACCGGGCCATCGACTTTTTACGCCGCCGCAAGACACGGGCCGAGCAGCAGTTGCCTGAGTTCTGGGCAGAAGCGTTTGTGGGTACCGAAGATGCCGTCGATATGGCCGACGCAGCTGGCGATAAGGAAACAGCGACGGCCATAAGGCGAGCTCTAGGCCAGATACCTCCGGCTCAGCGGATGGCCATCGAGATGGCCTTCTTCCAGGGTAAGACCCACGCCGAAATCTCGGCGGAGCTGGGAGAACCTCTTGGCACCGCGAAAACCAGGATTCGCCTCGGAATGCGGAAGCTGCGGTCTCTCCTCGAGGCCGATGGCATTCTCGAGACCACGATATGAACTGCCCGGAAATCGAGGAGCTTCGTGACCTCTACGTCCTTGGGGCGCTCACCAGCGACGAGGCCGAAGCGGTCGAGGAGCATGTGAGCGACTGCCAGGACTGCCGGGCACGCATAGCCGTGTCGTGGCGGGCCGCTCAGATGCTGCGGCAGGCGGTCCCGGAACGCCAGCCCCACCCCACCCGACGGCGTCTGCTGAAAGAAGCACTCGACGGAGAATCCGGTTCGGAGCCGCCGCTCGCACGACCCCCTGGCCGAAGTCCGGCCTTTTTCCCGACCTGGCGGCCGCTCCAGCTAGCAGCCGCAGTCGCGCTGGTGCCCCTGGTCGCGAGCGTGTGGCTTTCCACCCAGGTCCTTGGCCTCCAACGGGAATTGCAGCAGAACCGAACCGCCCTCGAGCGCAGCTGGGAGATTGGTCAACACGCTGCCGAGATTCTGGGCAAGGCGATCGAACAGGGCGGCGCCATGACAAGCCTCGTCGGAACTGAGATGGCACCCGCCGCGAGTGGATCCTTCTACTACATGCCGGGTGATCGAGATGCCGTACTGGTCGTTAGCGGGCTACCCCAACTCGAGCCGGGCAAGGTGTACCAGCTTTGGCTCCAGGCCGATCAGGAGCGCGTGAGCGGAGGTACGTTCTATCTCGAAGATGACGGGGCCGGAATGTTGGTAGTGAAGTCCCCGATGCCATTAGCCAGCGTACAGACCCTCGGGATCACCATTGAGCCGCGGGGTGGCAGTACGTCACCCGCCGGAAGTCGTTACATGTGGGGCACGCTCAAGAACGCTTGACTGTGTCATCCTGAGGAACCGCAACGACGGCACCTCTCAGACGGTGACCTCACTCAGAAGCCTCATCCACGGAGCCGTCGGCAAGACACACGGATGACTGTCGGGGGAGTTCCAGCTCAAGCAGGCAGTCTGGTGTACCGCCCGCGGTAGAAGAGCAGGGGCTCCCCCTGCTCAGCACCAAAGCCGACCGCCTCGCCCACAAAGATCGTATGTGTTCCGAAATCCAGCGAGGCCGCGACCACGCACTCCACGTAGGCGAGGACGCCCTCGATAATAGGGGCACCGTTCCGGCCCACGCGATAGGGAACGCCCTCCAGCAACGTCTCCCGGCTGCCCGTCTGGGCGCACGCCCGTGCGAGCCTTTCCTGGTCCGCACGGAGAACATTTACGCAAAACGTCCGGCTCGAAGCCATGACGCCGTGTAACAACCGGGCCTGACTAACGCATACGAGAACTGACGGCGGATCCAGCGAAACCGACGTCATTGAATTCGCGGTCATAGCCCGAGCAAGGTCACCGCCAGCCGAAGTGATGATTGTTACGCCGGTCGCGAAAGTTCCCATGACGAGGCGAAACTGGTCTCCGGTGGGCGGCTCTCGCATCGGGTTGTCCGAGGCCTCTCACGGGGCTCTCGGATCAGTGCCTAGGCCGGGGTGAGGAGTGAAGCGTAGACGGCGTCAGCCGCAGCAACTCCCGCTCCGCCAACTGATCCGTACCCCTGGCGTGCGAGCAAGCCTTCGAGTGCGGAAAGCAGCAGCGTGATGTTGTTGCGATTCGCTGAGTGGCCCATCACTCCGATGCGCCAAATCCTGCCCGCGTATTCGCCCAGTCCACCACTAATTTCGATGCCGTACTCGCTCAAGAGTTCGCCGCGCACGCGGGCATCTGTTACTCCTTTGGGTACACAGGCGGATACCACGGTGGTCAAGCGATAGGACGGATCAGCAAAAAGTTGAATGCCCATCGCCTCGAGTCCGGCGACGAGGGCCTGCTGGTGCAGAGCGTGCCGTGCCCAACGAGCCTCGATTCCCTCTTCCGCTATGAGGCGGCAGGCTTCGTGCAGGGCGTAGATCAAGGGAACGGGAGCCGTGTGATGGTACACGCGCTCTTGAGCAAACCAGTAGGCACTGTGCTCGGCCAGATCGAGATACCAGACGGGCACGGGGCTATACCGCCCGCGGCCTCGGACATAGTCAATCGCCTCCGGGCTCACCGTAACTGGCGCGACGCCCGGTGGCGCCGAAAGACATTTCTGACTGGCTCCGTAGCAAATGGCGCTATTCCAGGCGTCCGGAGTGACGGGGAGTCCCCCGATCGTGGCGACCGCATCGACCACCAGGAACGCCCCGTTGTCGCGTGCAATCTCACTGAGTTCTTCCATTGGTTGCAGGACACCGGTGGAAGTTTCACCGTGAACGATCGTGACTACGCGCACCCTGCGGCCGGCCATGGCTCTCCGCAAATCTTCAGGATCGACCGGCCTTCCCCATGGAGCCGAAACCTGGACGATTTCCGCGCCACTGCGGCGGGCAATCTCGGCCATACGCGCGCCGAACAGCCCGCTGACACATACGACGGCCGTATCACCGGGCTGTACGAGGTTTGCAATGGACGATTCCATGCCTGCACCACCCGTGCCCGGAAGAGACAGAGTCGTCTCATTGGTCGTTTGGAACACGTAGCGCAGCAAAGCGGCCGTTTCATCCATGATGGTGAGAAAATACGGGTCTTTGTGCCCCGTAATCGGCGCAATCAGGGCCTGCAGCACGGCTGGCGGCAAGTTTGTGGGGCCAGGCGCCATCAAGACGCGCCGGGGCGGCATTAGCGGCGGTACATGGGGCCCGTCAGTCGCCATGAAGAATGCGATGCCCAGAAGGAGAGTTGGGAAAAAGCGATTGTAGCCGCCGTAAGCACCGGCCGCAAACTAGAATCCTCCATGCTCACCTTCTGGCCCAAGAGCCGGGCAGCTTCGGTGCTTTCCGCGATTCTCTCTACCCCCCTCTTGTTCGCCTGCGCTGGTTCAGACAGTTTCGCTGCCGGTCCGCCGGCGTCGCCGGCTGAAGGGCGCTCCTCGTCAGGCACCCGACCAGACGATCTCATCGCCTACGTCGTGAACCAGAACTCCGACGACGTTGCTGTGATCGACCTCGCGACTCGCGAACTCATCGCGCGCATACCGGTCGGGCGCAATCCCCACGAGATTGCCGTCTCGCCGGACGGCTCCCGCGTCTACACCTCTGACCAGGAAGGCGGCACCATCAGCGTCATCGACACCATGACGCTGCACGTGGTGGATCGTTGGCCCGGGGGCGCGTCACCCCACGGACTGGCCGCCACGAAGGACGGCCAGTCCCTCCTGGTCACGAATGGTCCCCGCTCTTCGGTTCTCGCCATCGACACTCAAACTGGCCGGATCGTGCGAGAGATCCCCGCCGAACGGGATGCGCACATGGTGCTCCTCGGCCATGATGGCTCCCGCGCTTACGTTACAAACCCAGGGGACGGCAGCCTCACCATCCTCGACACGGCCTCGCTGGAGCACCTCGAAACCGTGCGCATGTCAACAGGCGCCGAAGGACTTGCGGTGAGCCCCGATGGCCAATGGGTCTACGTGGCGAACCGCGGCACTGACGATGTCTTCGTCGTGGACGTCGCCACTAGCCGAGTCACCGACCGGATTCCGGTGCATCGTGAGCCCATCCGCATTGCCTTCTCTCCAGACTCCTCGACAGCCTTCGTCTCCCAGATCAGCGGCCAACAGATCCTGGCGATCGATACGGCACGACGTCAGGTCGTGGGAGTGTTGACAGCCGGCGACGGTCCCGTTGGCATTGAGGTGAGCCCTGCGGGCGATACCCTGTACGCCGCCAACATCTTTAGCGGCGACGTCTCCGTCCTCGACATAGCGACCGGCGAGTTGATCGCGTCAATCCCGGCCGGCTCAGGTCCCGACGGAATCGTGCTCCTGCCCAAGCCGGCCGGAGAGAGCTAGCCTCTCCTCTCGCCCTGATATGAAAATAGACCTCACGCGGCGCGTGGCACGAGTGTCACTTCGTAGCCGAGGCGGGAGATACGGGTGATGGCGCGCTTGATAGTCGCGGTTTGGTCTCGTTCGTCGAAATAGTTGGCTCCGAGATCCTGATAGACATCGTTCTTGCTCAGTAGGTGGTAGACGATCACCAGGATGGTGTGGGCAACCGCGACGGCGGCTCGCTTGGCTCCTCGGCGCGCGGCGAGGCGATGGTACTGGGCCCCGAGATAGGTGCGGGTTCGGGATGCGGACCGGGCCGACTCGACGAGTGCCTCTCGTAGCCAAACGCATCCCTTGCGGGTCGTTCCGCTCTTGCGCTTGCCGGCGCTTTCGTTCTGTCCGGGACAGAGCCCCGCCCAGGCCGCCAGATGGCCGGCGGTGGGGAACCGGCTGACGTCCGGGCCGACTTCTGCAAGGATGACCTCAGCCGTCCGTCTCCCGATCCCGGGGATCGTCTGGAGTCGGCTGAGGGCGTCTTCGAAAGGGCGCTGACGCTCCGCGATCTCCTCACCAAGCCGCTCGATCTCCTCATCGAGAAAGGCGATGTGCCGGAGCTGGGAAGCCAGCACCATCCGCTGGTGGGCACCCACGACGCCCCGCAAGGCTCGCTCCAGTTCCTCCTGCTTCTCTTGGAGCTTGCCCCGGGCCAACTCGGCCATCCCTCGTGGATCCACGACCCCATTGATGAGCGCCTCGATCATTGCCCGGCCGGACCTACCCATCACATCCGAGGCGACCGCGGCCAGCTTGATGTTCGCGCCCTCGAGCACCTTCTGCACCCGATTGACTTCGGTCGCGCGCTCCCGCCCCAAGGCCTTCCGATAGCGTACTAACTCCCGTAATTCGCGCTCCGCTCGGCTCGGGATGTAGCTCGCTCGTACCAGCCCATGGCGGAGCAGATCGGCAATCCACTCCGCGTCCTTCACATCCGTCTTGCGCCCGGGCACCGCCTTGATGTGCTAGGCATTCACCACCACCAGCTCGAAGTCGTAGGTCTCCAGCACGTTGTAGATCGGCTTCCAAAACACCCCGGTGCTCTCCATCGCGACGTGGGTGACGCCGCATCCCTGCAGCCACTCCGCGAGCGCCTCCAGGTCGTCGGTCATCGTCCCGAAGGTCCGCGTCTCTCGACCTCCGGGTCATCACACAGGCCACCACCGTCTTCTTATGCACGTCCAGCCCGCTACACCGCTCGTGGACCAGATCCATCGCATCCTCCCCCAAAACATCAGATGCGCAGCAGGTGCGGCAGGGCAGAATCAAGAAAACTAGCCTGCGTGCTCACCCGTCCTGGGTGGCGACAATCAGTGGTGCTCCACGCTGCCGGGGTCAGTCTAGGCGTCGGGCTCTCAGCACCAAGGGTCCGACCTCGCTTCGCCCGCTGCTAGACTCATTCAACCCGAAGGCGATTTTTCATTGCCAGTGGCGCCGCGAAGCGACATGGTGTCTAGGTGGAAAGGTCGCTCCGAGACGGTCGCGTCAGGGTCTTGCCAGAAAAAGGTCCTCGCGGGCGGTAACGTACGAGTCTTGGTTTGCGCAAAACTCTTGCTTTTGCCTTCAGATGCTATCCGGCTAGCGTTCTCAGCCGTCCACCCTGGAGATGCACCCATCAAGACGGGTGCATCTCCTGTCGAAGCCCCGCCGGCCGAAGCGGCAGCCACCGTCCGACGTGACCTTGGATCGACCTGCTGCGCGGCTTCTGCGTCTTCGCCATGGTGGCCGCGCAGCCGCGAGATGGAGATCGGCTTAGGTGGACCTGGGCTACGAGACGATCAACACACCCTTCATGCCAGCTTCGTAATGCCCGGGAAGGAAGCAGCCGATCTCCCATTCTCCAGCTTTCTCCGCGGGGATGGTGAAGGTCGCTATCGCCCTGCCTCCCGGCCGGAGCAGGAGCTCGGTGCCCCCGTGGGCCATGTTGGCACCCCGTTCGAGTTCCATGGTCCCGTGGCTCTCGCTCTGTCCGGCGGCCTCGCCAGGAGTTTCGAGGGCATATCCTTCCCCGCTGGCTCGGACGTGGACTCCCGCAAACAGGTCCTGCTCGTAGCCACCCATAGATGCACGCTGCCGGCCCACCATAAACTCGTGTTCGATTTTCCCGTCGTTGGTAAGGGCGAAAGAGACCTCCCTACCTGTCTGAAGACGCACTACACCTGGGGAGAAGGCAAAGTCGGTGAGCTTGATATCGACCGGGCCCGAGCCTGCGGTCATTGTCGCGGGCGCGCCACCGCTGCAGCCGGTGGCCACCAGAACCAAGGCCAGCAGGACCACGGCCAATGCTAGGTTCCCTCTCACAGTTCTTTCCTCCGTTCTGTCTTCGTTCTGGGGCAGCCCTTGGAGCATCTCGAACACTCTGCTATGAGTGTGCGCTCCGTGAGGCAGGCCCACATCCGGGTAGCTTCGTGTCGCCGACACGTACCAGCACCTACCTGACGCGGCGGGTGCTCACACGCGCGTGGATCGGCGTCTGCGCGTTTACAATCAAAATGAGTTCATGCAAAGTGAGTTCACGTTGCCCATCCGGATCTTGCTGGCCGAGGACCACGCTCTCGTTCGGACCGGCACCCGCCGGATCCTGGAACAGCATGAGGACCTGCGCGTCGTGGGTGAGGCCAGCGATGGCCGCCAAGTCTTAGAACTGGTGGACCAACTCCGGCCTGATGTGGTCTTACTGGATATCGGGTTGCCGGGGCTCAGCGGCCTCGAGGTGGCGCGGGCCTTACGGGAGAAGCAGACCAGCTCGCGGGTGCTGGTCCTGACCGCGCACGACGATGACGACTACGTCATAGCCATGCTGGACGCGGGCGCCATGGGATATTTCCTCAAGACGGCAGAGGCCGACGATCTGGTTGAGGCGATTCGGGCTGTCCACCGTGCGGAAGCGGTGCTCCATCCGGCCATCACCGCGAAGCTGGGCCGTTTGTGGCGTCGGCGCGGGCAGGCGCACCGGGAGCCAGGGCAGCTGCTCAGTCCTAGGGAGCGTGAGGTGCTGGAGTTGGCCGCGCGGGGCTACCGCAACCAAGCCATTGCCGGCCATCTCTTCATCAGCATTCGGACTGTGGAAGGCCACTTCAACAGCATCCTCTCCAAGCTAGGCGCGAGCACCCGTGTAGAGGCAGTGCTCTTCGCGGTAGCTCGCGGGTGGGTCTCGCCGGAGGACGAGGGATGACTCTAGCCCCTTCTCTCCAGCACTCGCCTCGGCTGCTCCTAGAGCGTCTGTACCCGTACCGCCCGCGCGTGCACGACTGGCGCTTCTGGGCTCTCCAGGGGCTGGTCATGCTGATGGCGGCCGCGCACGCCGCTTTGGAGATCGCCTGGCTACAGCAGTTCGTCCCGGCCAACCTTCGGGCCGTCTTCTTCGTCCCGATCTCTTTCTTCTTCATCCCGGTTATCTACGCGGCCCTCAATTTCGGCTTCTCCGGGTCCCTAGCTACCACTGTGTGGTGCACACTCCTTGCCGTCCCCAACGTGTTGCTGTTCCACCACGGACTCGGGCGCGTAGAGGAACTCTCGCAGCTGGGTATCTTCAACGCCATCGCGGTGTTTGTGGGTCACCGCGTGGAGCAAGAGACGCGGGCTCGCAACCTCCTTCAGGTGACCTCGGCCCGCTATCGGAGTCTGTTCGAGTCCAGTCCGGCTGCCATTCTCGTTCTGAGCGACGCTGGTGAGATATTGGAAGTGAACCCTCCTGCCGGACTCTTATTCGGGAGCACCTCCGAACTCGTGAAAGGACGGCGGGTTGCGGAGCTATTGGGAGAAGACGGGGCGCGGCACCTGCTTTCGCCCGGATTGCACCGATCGGGACGGGGCGATCTGGTGTTGGAGCGGTCCGACGGGAGCCTGATGTACTTGGAGTCGACCTCGACGAGGCTGGCCGGCACCGAGGGCGAGGGGATCGTTCAGGCTGTGCTCTCGGACGCCACCGAAGCGCGCCGCCGGAGCGCGGAGTTGCGAGCCTACGCGGCCCGGATCTTGCGTGCACAGGAGGACGAGCGGAGGCGCATTTCCCAAGAGCTACACGACGTGGCTGCCCAGGAGTTGATGCTGCTCTGCCGGCAGCTCGACAGCGTCGAGTATGCCCGGCGGTCCTCTTCGACGAGAATGGCCATCGAGCTCAAGCAGGCACGCCTCACAGTCGAAGGCGTCGTGCAGAGCCTGCGCACCTTCGCGAGCGCTCTCCGTCCACCCACTCTGGAGGATCTCGGGCTAGGCACGGCCATCCAGAAGCTGCTAACCGATCTGGAGAGTCGGGTCAGCCTGAGGAGCCTATTCCGTGTAGAGGGGCGGGAGCGTCGCCTGTCCCCGGAGTCAGAGTTGGCACTTTACCGGATTGCCCAGGAAGCGCTGCACAACGTCGAGTACCATGCGTCGGCCACTCAGGTGTTGGTTACCTTGGCTTTTGAGTCGAATGCGGTGCGGCTGAGCCTGTATGACAACGGGGTAGGGTTCGATCTTCATGAGAGCCGGCAGGGCCAAAACCGGGAGGGGCACCTGGGGCTGGTGGGGATGCAGGAGCGCGCCCAACTGGTGGGCGGCGAGCTGATCCTGGACTCAGCGCTAGGGCGCGGCACGCGTGTCGAGGCTGCGATCCCAGACCCGTCGGTGAAAGAGTAACAGCAAGCGAACTGTCGACCCCCGGAAGCCGGCAACACCGCAGCCCTCACACCGCTTCCCAATCAGTCTCCCGCCCGGCGGCACCCCGGCTAGGCGTGTTGAGGTTTCGCTCCGCGACCTGCTCACAGGGCAACGGACGTCAGCCCCAGCGATGCGACCTCTGGGAGCGGCTCGCTACGCCGCCAACATCTTCAGCGGCGACCTCTCCATCCTGGACACAGCGACCGGCGAGCTTCTGGCGTCGATCCCGGTTGGATCGGGTCCCAACGGAATCGTGCTCCTCCCGAACCGGGCCGGAGAGAGCTAGCCTCTCCTCTCGCCCTGCGAGCAGGCGAGGCTATCGGCCCGCCCGGGACAAAGCCGCCCAGAGAATCACCCCGCGTCCCGCGCCAGACCGAAGGCAGCGTGCGGTTCAAATCGGTACTTCGGCTCATACTCCGGAAATGCCTGCTGGCACACGCCGAGCAACTTGTCGACGTACCCCAGATAGTCCGGTTCTTCACGGCGGGTTCGCGCCTCTTCAATCAGGGGCCTAGCCCTCGTGATCGCCCGAATCGCTTCCTTCCCGATCAGACCCGCGACAAACTCCCCCGGTAGCCCTCCATACTCCGTGAGGTGGCCAATTCGGTTCAGATTCCGCAGTGCGCGTTGGACCTCGCCGGCATTAGAGCGTGGCAGTTTCTCAAGGGACTCGGGGAGAGTTGGCGCAGTTTCGAAGTATTCACATCCACCCTGTGAAGACTCCCACAGTTCGTAGAAGAGTCGGATCAGTTCTCCGCTCACCGCCATTTCCTGTCCATCTCCTGACAGATCGTTCCCGCCTTGGGTCCGCGTCCATTCGGTACGAAGTCCCTAAGGGGCTGCGGGTGCCACCATATCCGCTCTCAGTTCGAAAGCCCGGCCAAGTCGAACATACGCCTGCCCCCGAAAAGCGAAGGCTCACGGAGAGACCTTGCCGGATGGTAACACGCGTGGAGACACGGTCGGCTCCTCGGACTCGGCTCCCGGGACAACGGAGCAGGCTCCGGATCTCATGAGCGCTGCTTAGACGCGCAAAGTCCGTTTCTCGGGTCGCAAAGACCTAAGCGGCGGAGCGGCGATGGCGGCGTGGCTGTAGCTCCGAGCGCTGCTTGCCCCGCTCAGCGGCGCTGGACCTGAACCGGCTCCGATCGGCAGCCTGTCGGTGGTCGATCAAGGCCCTAACCAGCAAGAGCGACCACAGAGCGTGCCTCTCCCTGGTTGTCAACCGTTCGTCCTGGAGGTCCTCAAGCAGCGATTCGGCGCCGCAGCGCATGGTGGTCTCCTGGTCGCAATCCGAGTGTACCAACGCGCAGGCACCCGGAGCGTTACAGGCCGCCGGGGGAGACACGTCGCAGCGTGCTGGTGCCCCTCGGAGCCACCTCTTGGACTGGAGCCGCGACCCGAGGTGGACGACGCGCCCCTCGCGGTTCTAGCGCCTCTCGCTGTTCCGGTCCGGATCTTCCCGCACCGAAGCTGGCAGCCAGCCCGACTCGCCAGCTTTCTCGACGATAACCCTCACCACGAGCTGGGACCAGAGCGCGCCCCGCTGATCCGGATCGAGACTCTGATCGAGGAGCTTGCGCGCAGACACCGCCGGAAGATTCACCGGTCACCCGCCTCCCGCGCAGGGCAATTCCCGCTGCTTGGCTATCGGTCAACGACGCCACGATGTTTAGCCCGGTGTAGAATCCCCTGTCGGCCGAAAGACGCCGATCGCTCTCGCAAGAGGATGCCAAGCGTTTGGACACGTTTCCTCCTCGCGAAGAACCGTTTCGGCCCAGCATTTCCCCCCAGATGATCATCGGGATCATCGCCCTCGTTCTCCTATTCATCGTTCTGGGCGTCGCGGACTTCGCGACCGAGTGGATGTGGTTTGAGAGCGTGGGCGTAAGTAGCGTTTTTGTCACCACGGTGGGGGCCAGAGTTATCCTCTTTGCCCTCGCCGCTCTGGCCTTTTTCGGCATCTTCGCCCTGAATGTCGCTCTGGCCCGCCGATTCGCCTACCGGTACCAACCGTCTCCCCGGCGAGTCGGGCCCACGAGCCCATGGGAGGACTTGCTCAGCCAGCTCGGAAATCAGATCGGCATTCAGGGGGAATACGCGCGGCTCATAGGCGTCGGCATGGTGATCGCCGGGCTCTTCTTCTCGCTGTTGATGGGCCTGCTGGCTTCCGGTAGTTGGCTGGTTCTCCTGCAAGTGCTCAACATGTCGCCCTTCAACATCGCCGATCCGGCTTTTGACAAAGACGTCGGCTTTTACGTGTTTCAAATGCCGGCCCTCCGGGCGTTCCTGGGATGGCTGGTCACCACTCTCGTGCTGGTAGCAATCGGGGTGGTTGCCACCTACGCACTGCTCTTCACCTATGAACTTGCCGTCAACTGGTCCCAGGTTGGCTTTTGGTTGCCCCGCACAGTCAAGGGACATCTCCTGATTCTCGCAGCCTGTGCTTTCTTGCTCATCGCCTTCAACCACATCCTGGACCTTTTCGATCTCGTCCGCTCGAGTCGCGGCGCCGCCTACGGGGCGAGTTTCACCGACCTGTCAGCCCAGCGCTGGGCTCAGTACATCCTCGCCATCACCGCGATTGGCGCCGCCGTGCTCTGCATTCTCAGCACCTTCTCCGCAGGTTTCCGGCTCGTCACAATCGGCGCGGCCGTTTGGGCGGCGTCGCTGGTGCTCGTCGGTGGCATCTTCCCCACACTCGTGCAGAACCTCGACGTGAAACCGAACGAACTCGACCGGGAGCGCCCCTACATCGCCTACAACATTCAGTACACCCGCCAGGCATTTGGCCTGGACAGGATTGTGGAGCGCGACTTTCCGGCTGAGGACGCCGTGAGCGCAGCGGTCCTCGGCACCGAGCAGGCCACCCTGGAGAATATCCGTCTCTGGGACCACCGCCCGCTATTGCAGACGTACAACCAGATCCAAGCCATTCGCCAGTACTACCAATTCGCCGATGTCGACATCGACCGCTATCGGCTGGATGGCCGGCTTCGCCAAGTCATGATCGCCGGCCGTGAGTTGGACCCCGACCGCCTGCCGGCGGAGACGCGTTCGTGGGTGGCGCGGCAGCTCCAGTACACGCATGGATACGGGGTCGCCATGAGCCTGGTGAACGTCATCAGCCAGGAGGGTCTTCCCGACCTGACAATTCGCGACGTGCCCCCCGTGGGCCCAATCCCGATCACTCGGCCGGAGATCTATTTCGGCGAAAGCACCAGTCACTACGTAGTCGTGAAGACCAATACCCCCGAATTCGATTACCCGCAAGGCGAAAGCGGCGCCTTCACGACGTACGCCGCCGACACCGGAGTGCCAATCGGCTCAACGCTCAATCGGATCCTCTTCGCGCTGAAGTTTCAGGATGCCAACCTCATCCTCAACCAGTCGCTGCAGCCGAACTCCCGCCTGCTCTTCCGGCGGGATATCGTCGAGCGAGCCCAAGACATAGCCCCGTTCTTACGCTTGGACCCGGACCCGTACCTCGTCGTCGCCGACGGCCAGCTCTTCTGGGTACACGACGCCTACACGTTGACCGACCGCTACCCGTACGCCCAGCCCTATCGCCCGCCTGACCGCCGTCGGGCATTCAACTACATCCGCAACAGTGTCAAGATCGTGACGAACGCTTACGACGGCTCAATGAGGTTCTATGTCACGGAACCCTCGGATCCTCTGATCCAAACCTACCAGCGGATTTTCCCGCGCCTGTTCTCGCCGCAGGAAGACGCCCCCCCCGCCATCCGCTCCCATTTCCGCTATCCCGAGGAGCTGTTTCGTACCCAGGCGGACGTGTATCGCCTCTACCACATGGAGGACCCGCGCACCTTCTACCTGCGCGAGGACGTGTGGGCAACTCCCAACGAGATCTTCTACGACCAGCGTCAGCCGGTCGACCCCTACTACGTGATCATGAAGCTGCCCGGCGAGGCCAGCCCGGAATTCATCATGATGCTCCCCTTCGTGCCAGGCACCCGCGACAACATGATCGGCTGGCTCACCGCGCGTAGTGACCCGCCCAACTACGGCGGCCTGCTCGTCTACAAGTACCCGAAGGACAAGGTCGTTTTTGGTCCCATGCAGCTGGAAACACGCATCGATCAGGATCCGACGATCTCCGCCCAGTTTTCGCTATGGAATCAGGCCGGGTCACGCGTCATCCGAGGCAACCTGTTGGTAATCCCAATCGGGAACTCGAACTTGTACGTCGAGCCGATCTACCTCCAGGCGACCGATAGCCCCCTTCCGGAACTGAAGCGCGTGATCGTAGCTACCGGTAGCCGTATCGTCATGGAGCCATCACTCGACGAGGGCCTGACGCGCCTCTTTGGACCACAGGCCGCGCCCGGAGCGCCGTTCGCTCCACCGTCGGCCCCACCGGCCCCGGCGCCCGGTGCGCCCGCCCCGGTTGCCGTCCCCCAGACTCTGTCCCAATTGGCGGCAGAAGCTCAACGGCGCTTCGAGAGCGCACAGGGTGCCCTCCGAGCGGGCGACTTCGCCCGATACGGCGAAGAGTTGAAAGCCCTGGAAGAAACCCTCAACCGGTTGGCGTTGTTGAGCCGCCAGTAAGAACCGGAGCTCGCGGTTATCTCAGTTCGAGCTGACCAGAACTTGGGGTGACGTCTAGAGTCCCAGCTTCCCCGGATTGAGGATGTGGTCCGGATCGAGCGCGCCCTTCACGCGGCGGAGCGCCTCGAGCCCTACCCCCCATTCATTGGGCATCAAATGCGCGAGCGTCAGGCCCACGCCGTGACAGTACTCCATCGATCCGCCCAGTTCCTGGACCAGCCGCAGTCCGGCATCGGTGCCTGCGTCAAGCTCATCTGCGGCCTGCGGATCGCCGGGCGCCACATGCACAAAGCGAACCGAGAAGAGCTCCGGCATCCCCCAGAGCCCCGAAGCCTGAATCGCCAAGCGATACGGCGCCAGTTCTCGGGCAGCCCGCTCTCGAAACTCCTGAATTGCCGAAACCGGAAGGCTCACGTTCGGCAGACTAGCCGTCGTCCATTGCGCCGAGGCCACCTCGCCACGTTTCCGCTGCTCCACCCAACGATCTGAGGCTTCATGGCGTGTATCCCAGAATTTCCGAGGAGCCTCTCGTGACATCGGCGTCGCCAGGTGCGCCCGACAGATGGCGTCTGCGCGAACCGTCTGAGCCGCTACCTCCTCCCGAAAGCCCTCGAACGCCAGGTACATCGCCGACGGCACGTCGACCAGGAGCCCCAGCACGGCTTGCTCGCGCGACGAGTCCTCTTCGTAGTCAATCATCGAAGGCCGCAGCTGGATCGCTACCATGTCGAGGACCGCAGCCAGGCCATCCTCAAAGCGAGGGAACCAGTACCCGGCCACACTTCGCCGCTCCGGAATTGGATAGAGGCGCAAGGTGACCTCGGTGATTACGCCCAAGACTCCTTCTGCGCCAATGAAGAAATGGCGCATCTGCGGACCCGTTGACGTCTTGGGAAGGGCCCGTACTCGCACGATCTGCCCCGTCCCCAGCACTACCTCTAGCCCGAGTACCTGTTCCCCCATGGATCCGTATTTCCCAGCCAGATAGCCGACCCCGTTTGTCGACACGGCGCCGCCGACGGATGCGATCGGCTGACTCCAGGGGTCGTGCCCCATCATGAGGCCGTGTTCAGCGGAGATCCGGTCGAGAGCGCCGAGCAGTACCCCCGGCTGGACGCGCGCTGAGCGATCAGTCCGGCTGATAGCCATGACCTGGTTCATTGCACCCACGTCGACCACGATGGACCCCTGGAGCGGCGCGGCGCCGGCATGCACCCCCGTGCCGGCGCCGTAAGGAACGACGGGAGTGCGCGTCTCCCGGGCCACGCCGATCACCGCGACAACGTCGTCCGTCGAAGCGGGAACCGCGACTGCGGCGGGCGGGCCAACCGGCCACGCGAGATCGTTCCTGGATGCCGCGGCGCCCCACGCAATCCCTCGATACCCCGCCAATCGGTTCGGATCGGTAATCACTTTGTGAGGCCCAAGCGCGGCGCTCAAGCGGTCAGCGACCGCCTCCAATGCCAAAGTGGCCGACCTCCAAAACGCGAGTGCGGGACGCCCAATTCTAGCCAGCCGAGCCGCACGCTCCACCTTCGTAGGAAATTGGCACGAACGGAACTCGCGCAACGCCATTCGCGGGGGCGCGCGCTGGCGCAAGCACCCTGCGTTGTCCTAACATCGTGTCGCGTGCCGTCCATGAGCCCCAACGAACGCTCGGGCGGCCGTTTGTGTGTGGAGGGGCAGTACGTGTTCAGCGCACGCAGCATTCGTCCCGGCGGCCTCACGTTGACCTTCGCTGTGGGGCTCGTTAGCCTATTTCTGATTTCCGCGTGCGGGGCGCCCCCCTCCGCGGCTCAAACCCGGGTCTCCACCGCTCCGGAACAGCTGCCACGCCTCACACCTGCGCCGGGGGTAGCCGGCAGCCCCGAGCGCGGCCGGACCACGTTCGTAGAAAAAGGATGCGTGACCTGCCACACTCTCCAGGGCGTCCCCAGTGCGACTGGGGTCCTCGGCCCGAACCTGACCAACGTCTCACTTCGGCCAACACTCACGGAAGCAAGCTTCCCCAATACTCCGGACCAGATGGCACGCTGGCTCATGAATCCGCCCGCCATGAAGCCCGGCACGATCATGCCCAATCTCGGACTAACCGATCAGCAGGCCCAAGATCTGGTGGCGCTTCTCTATAGCTACCCGTATAACGCTCAGGTTCGCTAGCGAGATATGACCTTGCGGCTCTCTCAGACGATGCTACAGAATGGGCGGGTTTGCGAGCGGTCCCCCGGCGGCGGTCGTCGTTCGCCCCTCGGCGCCTCTAGTTCGGAGGCGCCTCTCCGTTTCCTCGGCCTAGCTTCCATTGAGGTTAGGGAACCATGGATCCGCGCGTAGCTGGACCCGACACGTGGGTCCTCATGACCCAGGCCCTGAACAGCCTCGTGCTTTTCGTCATTCTGATGGTCAACACGGCGGTTACCTTCCTCATCGCCCACGGCGTCATCCCCTCGCTGGTCATCACTGGCGACGTTGCCCCCAGTCTCGGCGCTTTCCGCCGCTTTCTGTACCCACTGGCCGCCGTCTCCCTGGTAGCAGCGGCTTATGCTTTTTTCTTTCGCGTCATCCCGCTGGCGATCGCATTGATGGACCAGATCTACCCGCGGTTCGCAATCTAAATGGGTCTCGATCTCCGACGAGCCCTCATCGTTGCTTCCATCCCCGCCGCGCTGTTCACCGTCATCATCTTCATCACGCTGATCGCACCGCGACTCCTTCAGAACACGTTGAAACCACCCCCCAACGAGCCGATCGCTTTCGACCACAGCGTTCACGCTGGCCAGGTCGGTATCGACTGTGCCTTCTGCCACCGAGGAACCGACCAGGGCGGCAGAATCGGCGGTATGACTGCCGGTTTGCCGGACGTCCAGCAATGCATGTTCTGCCACACCGCGGTAGCACAATCCTCACTGGGCGCTCCCGGACTCGGTCTCGATACCGCCGGCGCTCAGGCCGAAATTGACAAGCTCCGCCTGAGCTGGCAGCAGCAGCGACCCATCGACTGGGAAAGGGTACACCGGCTTCCCGATCACACACGGTTTACCCACGAGCCGCACATCCGGGCAGGATTCGACTGCGCTACGTGCCACGGCGACGTGGCCGCTATGGGGCAGGTCGTTCAAGTGCGCCCGCTCAACATGGGGGACTGCCTCGCCTGCCATCGTCAGAACAGCGTCGTCAGTGTGGGCAGCGCCGGTTCTACCGAACGCCGGGGCGCCCCCACCGAGTGCGCCACCTGTCACAAGTGAGTTGAAAGAGGGCATTCGTGGCTGACGGATCGCGTGGCGGTCAAGGCGGGGTAACGCGCAGGCAGTTCCTGCAGGCCGCGGCTACCACTTCTGCCGGAGCTGTGGTCTTCACCGGGTGCCAGATTCCCGCACGCGAGTTCATGATCCAGAGCCGACCGCAGATGGCTGAGGACATCCTCACCGGCTACGAGAACTACTATGCAACCGTTTGCCGTGCCTGCCCCGCGGGATGCGGCACGATCATTCGCGTGATCGATGGCCAGGCCAAGAAAGTTGAAGGCAATCCGGATCATCCGCTGAACCTGGGCAAGCTGTGCGCGCGTGGCCAGGCCACCGTGCAGGAACAGTACCACCCGGATCGCCTACAGGGCCCCATGAAGCGAACCGGCGACCGAGGATCCGGGTCGTTCCTGGACATCTCCTGGGACGAGGCTCTGGACACGCTCCGAGGCCGACTGGAGCAAATTCGCCGTCAGGGTCGGCAGTCCGAAGTCGCGCTCATCACCAATCCTTTGCGCGCTCACCGCCATTTCCTGGTCGAGCGATTCGCCGCGGCCTATGGACTTCAGTGGCACGCGCTCGATCTCACCGGCGAGGCCCCACTCCGGGAGGCCGCCCGCCGGGCCTTCGGCAGCGAGATCCTTCCCGAGTTCGATTTCCAGAACGCGCGCTATGTGCTTTCTTTTGGTGCCGATTTCCTCGGCCCGTGGCTGTCGCAGGTCCACCACAGCGTCGAGTACGGTCGCTTCCGCCAGGGTGACTATCGCGCCGGTCAATTCCGTCCCAAGACCAGCCCGCAAAGGGGCTACTTGGTACAGGTTGAGCCCCGCCTCACCGCCACCGGTGCCAGTGCCGACGAGTGGCTGTGGGTCAAGCCGGGCAGCGAGGGCTTGCTTGCATTAGCAATCGGTCAGGTCATGTTGGCGGGAGGCGCCGCGGATGCCGAGGGTGCTCGGCTCGTCGGTGGGCCACGCGCCCTGGACAACTACGCGCCAGATCGCGTGTGGGAGCAGATAGGAGTCCCCGCCGAGCGCATCCGCCAGATCGCCAGAGCCTTCGGGACGCAACGCCCGGCCCTGGCCATCGGTGGCGGCACAGTGAGCACGCACACCAACAGCACTGAATCACTCACCGCCATCTTTGCTTTGAATCTGCTCGCCGGCAACATTGGCCGGGCGGGCGGCGTACTGCCCAATCCGGGTCCGGCGATCAATGGCCTCACCGTGAACCCCAGGCGCGACTCACTCCGGGACTGGCAGAGCCTGACCGAGCGCATCCGCGGCGGCGGCATCCAGGCCGTCCTGGTGAAGGATGCCAACCCCGTTTTCGACTCGCCCGGAGCGCTGCGTTTCCAGGAGGCCCTGGCCAACGCGCCATTCGTCGCGAGTTTCTCAAGCTTCCGGGATGAGACGACGCTCATGGCGGACCTGATATTGCCTTCACACCTCCCCCTGGAGGAGTGGGGCGACGACGTCCCGGATCCTGCGCCCGGCTTCCAGATACACACCGTCCAGCAGCCGACCGTTCGTCCGCTCTACGACACACGGAGCTTCTGGGACGTGGTCTTAACACTCGGTGAGGAGTTGGGAAGCCCCATCCGCGAAGCGCTTCCCTGGCCCACTTTCAAGGACCTGCTGCGCGAGCGGATCCGGCCTCTCCACACGGAAGGACGAGGGAGCGTTCGAGAGACCGGCTTTGAGCGATTCTGGGTGCGTATGCTCCAGCAGGGCGGCTGGTGGGACGAAGGCAGAACGGGAGAGAGCCGACAAGCTGCCGCTGTGCCCGACGTGACGCGTCTCACCTCTACGTTCCCGGCGCCCCAGTTTGATGGTGGGGATCGGGACTACCCGTTCAACCTCGTCCTCTTCCCACACAATACGCTGGGTAGCGGCGAGAATGCCCACCTCCCCTGGCTCCAGGCCGCGCCCGATCCGATGACTAGCGCGACGTGGCAGACCTGGGTAGAGGTCAACCCGCAAACCGCCAGGGAGATGGGGCTGATCGAAGGCGACATCGTTGGCATCGAGACGCCCCGAGGCCGGATCGACTTGCCCGTCTACGTGCACCCCGCGGCTTCTCCATCCGTCCTCGCCGTGCCCCTAGGGCAGGGGCATACGTCATACGGGCGGTGGGCCGAAAGGCGCGGCGCAAATCCGTTGGACATTGTGGCCCCCGTGACCGATCAAGCAACCGGTGCCCTGGCGTACGGCGCGACCCGCGCCCGGCTGGTGAAGACCGGTCGACGTATGAGCTTGCCCAAGTACGAGGGGACCGCTGAGTCGGTGCAGATCGAAGAGTTCCAGATCCTGAAAATCACCCGTGACGCCTGAGCCGCCGCGCTCAGGCGCTCCCAAGATGCTGACGAGCCTCCGGAGGGAACAAGATGGCTGACGCGGCACAGGCCCCCGTGCAAAGTGGGGCAGTCGACAGCCTGCACAAGTGGGGAATGGTTATCGACGTCGACCTCTGCACGGGCTGCCAGGCATGCGTGGTGGCCTGTCAGGCCGAAAACAACATCCCGCTCAACACCGCGGACCATTTCGTCAAGCATCGAGCCATGGAATGGATTCGGATTGAGCGGTACTGGGAGGGCGAGTTCCCCAACGTCAAAGCCCGCTTCATTCCCGTGACCTGCCAGCATTGCGGAAACGCGCCGTGCGAACCGGTCTGCCCGGTATATGCGATTCAGCACAGTACCGAAGGGCTCAATGTCCAGACCTACAACCGCTGCGTGGGAACTCGCTATTGCGGCAACAACTGCCCCTACTCGGTGCGAGTTTTCAACTGGGAACCGCACCGGTGGCCCGAGTCGCTGCACGCGCAGCTCAACCCGGACGTGACTGTCCGTACGCAAGGACTGATAGAGAAGTGCTCCATGTGCTTGCAGCGAATCAATCGCGCCAAGCGTGAAGAAGCCCGACAGGGGCGCCCCATGGCCGACGGAGATCTCCAGCCAGCGTGCGCGCAAGCCTGCCCCACGAGCGCCATCGTCTTCGGCGACTGGAAAGACCGGAACAGCCGGATCAACCGCCTGGCGAACGGGACTCGGGCGTACCACATGCTGGACGAACTGGGAACTCAGCCCAATCTGGTCTATTTGAAGAAGGTGGACCCCAACTACACCGGACATGGTCCGGAGCACGCCGGTGCGCCGGCGCAACACGCAACTCGCTCGCTCCCCGTAATCAGCGGCTAGTTTTCGACGAGGACTGGATGGCCCATCTCCCACACGCCGAGCCCCTGACGGCCGAGCAGGCCACCCGTGATGCCCGCGTCCGGATGGGACGCGCGGGCTCGACCGTGGCCATGCTGATCCTCGCGATACTGACGCTGATTGGGTTGTTCGCCCTTATCTCCATGATCATGGGCGGTCCGCACCTCTACTCCAGATGGGGCTATTCCGCCGCGGCGCTGGCATTCCTCGCATCCACCGCGCAGGCCATGCCGATGGTGGCCTTCGCCACCCGCCTCGCAAAAGGCTACTGGGCGCTGCCGATCCGTCGGATCGCTGAGATCGGTGCGATCGGCGGCCTCGTAACCACGCCCCTTTTCATGTTTCTACTCTTCCAGCTCCCGGACTTTCATGGCCGTCCGAGCATCTGGTTTGATTGGCCCGGCGGTCCTCAGCTCTGGGACAGCATCATGATGGCGCTGTTGACCTTTACCGGCCTCGCGATCCTCTATTTCTCGTCCCGTCCGGACCGCGCGGTAACCAGGGGAACCGCGGGGCAGGGCTGGTTCGGCGGCAGTCGTCAGTGGGACGTCCTCACTGCCGGTCTCGTGGTGCTGGGCGCTTTCTATCTGATGGTTTTCGTCTTCGTGCACGTGTTCATCGTGAGCGACCTGGCTATCAGCCTGGTTCCGGGTTGGCATAGCGCCATCATCCCGCCATACCACGCCATCTCGGGCCTTCAGGGCGGTCTCGCCACCACGCTCCTGACCGCGGGAGCCCTGAGGCGATTCGGCGGGCTGGACCGTTACATCGGACTCGATGTCTTCTGGGGTGCCTCGAAGCTCCTCCTCGGGTTGTCACTCCTCTTCTTCTATCTCACCTGGTCCGAGTTGCTGACCAACTGGTACGGTCGCCAGGCCAGCGAAAGATTCCTCCTCGATCTATTCATGTTCGGCCCCTACATGGCGCTCTTCATCGCTTCTTTCTGCATGAACTTCGTCCTCCCCCTGGCCCTGCTCATCTGGAACCCCATCCGAGTCAGTATCCGAGGCCCAATCTTCGTGGCGGGCATCATCTTCTTCGGCAATCTCATCGACCGAGTTCGCATCTACGTTGCGTCGTGGTCGGTGGTCAGTCCTGTGGGAACACATCTCGAGTTCGCGCCGCCGGCCCAGATGCCCGACCTCATGGACGTGCTGGTGTTCATGGGCGCCGTCTCCGCGGTGGGGTTCCTCTACCTCCTCACCCTGCGCCTGGTACCGGCGATCTGCCTGTGGGAACTCAAGACCGGGCTTTTGTTGAAGGTGGAGCAGCCTTTCCTGAAGACCGAAGTCGCCGTCGTGGCGAAGCCCCGCTAGCCCAGGAGGCTTGATGCAAGAATGGCGTGAGCTCTCCTCACCCAAGATCAACGACGACCTGCTCAAGTTCCCGCTCCACACGCCGATGTGGTTCTGGGTCGCGGCGGCCGGCCTGGGTACGGTCATCGGCGCGGGGACGATCTCGTTCGCCATCATGATCGGCGGGGGGCTCCAGTTCCTAGGCTACAACAACCAGGCCCAGTGGGCGGTGCTCATCACGAACTTCGTGTTCTGGATCGGCATCAGCCATGCGGGCGTCATGATCTCCGCCATTCTTCGTTTGACTCAGGCCGAGTGGCGCCGACCGGTCACTCGGGGGGCAGAGATCCTCACGGTCTTCTCACTGGCCACCGCGATGTTGATGCCCATCCTGCACAGCGGACGGCCGTGGCGAACGCTCTACTGGGAATTCCCTTTCGACTTCAGCCGGGCCATCTGGCCGGACGTGCGTTCCGCGCTGGTCTGGGATCCCAGCGCCATTTTTACCTATCTGCTCAGCAGCGTGATGTTCGTGTACGTTGCACTCATCCCTGACCTCTCCGTCGCTCGGGATCGCTCTCTGGGTGTCATGCATGCGATCTATGCCGCCGCTGCCATGGGTTTTCAGGGGACGAAACGCCAATGGCGACTTCAGGCGATCGCCGGCATCCTGCTCTCCGCCCTCATCCTGCCCGTCTTCGTCTCAGTGCACTCTATCGTGTCCTGGGACTTTGCCATGGCACTCGTCCCGGGCTGGCATTCCACCGTCTTCCCACCGTATTTCGTTATCGGCGCGGTCCATTCCGGCGTCTCAGCAGTCGCGACGCTCATGGCCATCCTCAGGTGGATTTTTCACCTCGAGGACTACATCACGGACGATCACTTTGACTCGCTGGGCCGTCTCCTGGTCGTGGTTTCGACGACGTGGCTCTTCTTCTTCGGGATGGACTTCTACTACGGCATCTTCTCGCGCGACGAGATGGAGATCGGCATCTGGAACCTGCGCATTTTCGAGCCTCCGTACAACGTACTCTTCCCGCTCTTCTTGCTCACGGCCTATCTGATCCCGGTTCCCCTCTGGCTCTTCAGAAACGTGCGGCGAAGCGTGAAGTGGATGTTCTGGACATCAATCTGCGTCAACGTCGGCATGTGGATGGAGCGCTACATCCTCATCGTCCCTCCGCTTTCCAACAAGCAGGCATTCCCCTTCAGCTGGGTGACCGTGTATCAGCCCCAGCCCATCGAGTGGCTGCTGGTCGCCTTCACTTTCGCCATCGTTTCCACGGGGATTCTCGTTTTCTCGAAGATCTTCCCGATCATTCCACTTTTCGACATCAAAGAGGGCCAGACGCTGCGCCGCGTCGTCCAGGTGGGACGGCGAACTGTCCCCGGTGTAGTTCGCGACTGAACGGCTGACCCGCCGCCGCAACGAGGAGGAGCTGACAACTATGGCCATAGCACGAACCCCGGCAATGCTTGGACTGTTCCGCGATCCGGAGCAGGTCGCTCAGGCGCTGGACGCGCTGCGGGCGGCCGGATTCGCCTCCCGGGATCTCAAGACCCTCACCGACACGCCCTATCCGGAGGGGGCCTTCGGCGAGGAGCCGGAAAGGCACCGCCTCTACGTCTTTCCGTTCATTGGAGCTGCCTGCGGCCTGGCGGTGGGCCTGCTCATCACCATCGCCACCCAGCTTTCCTACCCCATCGTCACGGGCGGAAAGCCGCTGCTTTCGATACCACCCATGATCAACGTGATGTACGAGGGGATCATGCTGGGCGCCATCATGTTCACAGTGGCCGGCATCATCTTCGAATCGCGCCTGCCCTACCTGATGGGCACGCCCTACGACGAGCGGATCAGCGAGGGGTATCTTGGCCTATTAGTGACTCGAACCGACGGCCGCGGCCCTGAGGCCGAACAGGCCCTGCGCAACGCCGGCGCCATCGACATCGTGACCAAGTAGGAGCGAATGCGGCTGTTGCTTCCGAAGCCGACCTCGCGTTGGGCGTCCTGGGCTGCCACAGCTACGCTCGGTTCTAGTACGCTCTTTCTCGCGGCGTGCACCCCTGGCGCCTACAGCTTCGACTTCTTCCGCGAGATGCACTATCAGCAGTCAACGCGGATGATGGAACCCCGACGCGTTCCGCCCCCGAGCGACTCCGTGCCTCGGACCGGCGCGCGGCCGCACATCACCTTCTCAGAGGCTCGGGACCTGCAGAACCCGATTCGGCGCACCGACGAGAACGTCCGGGCTGCCGCGGATCTCTTCAAGGTCAACTGTGCCATGTGCCACGGCGCCGCGGGCGACGGCAAGAGCCTGATCGCTGACCGCTTCGCCGCTCAGCGCACCGTGCCGCCCGCCGACCTCGCGTCCAGCCGGGTGCGCAACCGCACCGACGGTGAATTAAACTGGATGATCACCAACGGACTCGGCGGCATGCCGCCCTTCCGAGATCTGCTCACCGACGAGCAGGTGTGGAGCCTCGTGCTCCAAACTCGAACGCTGCAGGGGCAGAGATGAGCTGGTCTCCGATTGAAGTCATTGCGATCCTTTTTGTCTGGTTCCCGTTCGCGCTGCCGCTGATCCTCACGCCGTACTTCCTGACCATCTTCTCCGCCAACGTGCTCGGCGGGGGCAGCTACGCCGTGGTGCAGGACGCCACCGAGGGCGGTGCTCGCCTCTGGTTCTCCTTGCTGACCGCCGTCTTCACTACGGTCCTCGTCGGCGGGATCATCCTGCTGGTGCTCACCGCCCCCCGGTAGATCAGCCGTCACCCTGAGGGCCCGGCTCAGTTCGCGCCCGCTTCCATTCCGTCGCAGCCTCCAGCAGCTCTCTCGCCCCTTCGTGCGCCGCCTCACCGGCGCGGACGCCGGCCAGCATGAGGGCGAGTTCGGCGACCCGGTCGGGGCCCTCGACCCGCCGTACGGCGGTGGTCGCCCGCCCGTCTGCCAGTTCCTTCGTCACCGCGTAATGGTGATCGGCGTAACAGGCGACCTGGGGCAGGTGCGTGATGCAAAGGACCTGGTGGCCACGACTCAGCTGCCACAGCTTCTCACCGATCACGTGTCCCATGCGCCCGCCAACGCCCTGGTCAAGCTCATCGAAAACGAGCACCGGCACCGGGTCCACCCGTGCGACCGCCGCCTTTACCGCCAGCATGATCCGAGACAACTCCCCGCCGCTCGCGGCCTTCCCAATCGGGCGTTCCGGCTCGCCGGGATTCGCGGCGACCAGGAATTCCAGTTGGTCGATACCGGTCTCATCGAACTCGACAATTCCCCCATCCACTCGGAGGCCCTCGGTTCCGGCTCTGCGTAGAAGTTGCACCCGAAAACGAGCTCCGGGCATTCCTAGCTCTCGGATGTGCGCTTCCGCACTGGCTTCGAGCGTGCCTGCGGCTTCAACACGAGCCATCGAGAGAGCGAGCGCAAGCTCCGCCGCCTGGTTCGCCAGAGATGCCTCCTGGCGTTCCAACTCCCCTCGATTCCGTGCGGCGTCATCGACGAGACCGAGACGGCGGGAGCCTTCTGCCTCGTGGGCCAGCACCTCTTCAACGGTTACGCCGTACTTGCGTTTGAGATCCGCGATCATCAGTAGCCGCTCCTCGATCGCGTCCAGTGCCTGGGGATCGTCTTCCAGGACTTCCTCGTAGCTGCGCAGGAGCCTCTGCAGACCCTCCAGCGTGTCGATCACCTCGATCAATTGCTCTTCAGACACTGGTAGACCTGCATCCAGCTGTCTGATCTCCCGGAAGGCGATCGCGGCGTTCCCCACCAGTTCGAGCGCTCCCTCGACTCCCCCGTCCCCAAAGAGCGCCCGATTCGCATCCTCCAGCAGGCCGCGGAGCCGCAGCGCATTCCTGAGGCGAGCCCGGCGCGCCGTGAGCTCCTCGTCTTCACCTGCCCGGAGCGCCGCCGCCTCTATCTCCTCGACCTCATGGCGGAGCAAAGATGCCTCGCGCTCGGCCGAGAGCCGCTCTGCCTCCAGTTGGCGCAGCTGGTCGCGTACCGATCGCAGCTCTCGAGCGTTTTTCGCCATTTGCGCCCGTAGCGCCCCCAGCTGTCCGAAGCGGTCGAGCATCTCGAGCTGCATGCGAGGCCGGCTCAGGGCCACGTGGTCAACTTGCGAGTGCACGTCCACGAGCCGGGTGCCGATCTCCTCCAGCATGTGCCCGGGAGCGGCACGGCCGTCTACGCGCGTGACGCTGCGCCCAACCTGCACCTCCCGGTGCAGGATCAGATTGCCTTCATCGGCCGGGCTGCCCCACTCGGCAAGAACTTCGACAAGCTCCGGAACGGCCCTGGGGAAAGCGAATACGGCTTCGATGTGGGCCCGGTCGGTACCCGCCCTGATCCACTCGGAAGACGCTCGATCTCCGAGCGCCGCGCCGAGCGCCTCGATGATCAGCGATTTGCCGGCCCCGGTCTCACCCGTGAGCACGCAAAACCCGGGCTGGAGCTCCACCTGGAGACGCTCGATGACCGCGAAATCCTGAATGGCTATCTCCGCGAGGTAGCAACGTTCGATCACGCCAGATCCCGCGTAGCCATCGCTGAGGTCGCGATCAAGCTGACCGGGCTCTAGCCAAGCTTCGAGAGGATGCGACGGTAGAGCGCCTCCGGAGTGCCCTGTCGCGCAAACAGCGTTACGACTGAATCGACGCGGGCTTCGACGGCGGCGAAGTCGGGCAGGCCGAGCTCGATCTGGCCATCGACGGAGAGCTGAGGCAGATCGGTCGCATGCACTTCCAGGCGCACCGGTACCTCGCCGGGGACCACAAAAGATCGCAACGTCGAGAGGTGGGCGCAGATCGGGGTGACCACCAGGTCGCCCGAATCCGGCGCCAGCACCGGTCCTCCAGAAGCAAAAGAGTACGCCGTCGAGCCCGTGGCTGTAGCCACGATTACCCCGTCACCACGGAACTCGTGCAGCGACTGGCCGTTTAGCGCCAGGTCCACGCCCACCGTCCGGAGCGCCCGTCCCCGACCCACGACGACGTCGTTGAGAGCCAGAAACGTCTGTTTCAGGTGCACGTTCGGTCCGCTTTGATCGGGGCCATCGCCGCCACGCGAAGCCAGGGAGGAAGGAACGATCTCCGCTCGCAGCATGGCCCGCCGATCCACCCAGTAGTCACCCCCGAGATACGCTTCGAGCTTCTCCGCGGCATCGGCAGGCTGCACCTCCGCCAGAAACCCGAGCCGTCCCATCTGCACCCCAAGAATCGGCACGTCGTGGCCGGCGACCCACCGCGCCACCCGCAGGATCGTCCCATCGCCGCCGAAGGTGATGACGAACGAGGCACTGCCGATGGGCGCCACGTTGTCCAGCTCCCGACTTGAGAGGAAGATAGGCTCGAACCCCAGACGCTCGACCGTCCTGGCGCACATTTGCGCGAGGGCCGTTGCCTCCTCGACGACTGGCTGATACACCAGCGCGACACTAGCCATGCGGTTCGGCCCCCTCTCCCGAGCCACCTATTCCCCTCACCGTTTCCAGGACCTGGTCGATGGCCTCTGCAGCATCGCACCAGGAGCCCACGGCCGGCCGAATGTGTGCCAGGAACTCCGCGTTGCCCGCCGGCCCACGAAGTGGCGACACGGCCAGGGTAACCAGCGAAAACCCCTCCGCGCGGAGCCATTCGGCGAGATCCTCGAGCACCTCGCGATGGACGGCGAGATCCCGCACCACGCCACCCTTCCCCACGCGGCCTTTGCCTGCCTCGAA
This sequence comes from Chloroflexota bacterium, assembly GCA_016202435.1. Taxonomy (GTDB): domain Bacteria; phylum Chloroflexota; class UBA6077; order UBA6077; family SHYK01; genus JACQOR01. The sequence goes on along the minus strand of JACQOR010000078.1, from coordinate 38,528 downwards.
TTGGGGCTTCACCAGGGCGACGATCTCCGCGTCTGCCGTCGTGATCCCGCGAGCAGCCGGCAGGAGCAGCCGCAACGAAATGAACGAGGCATCGATCGTCACCAGGTCGACGGGCTCCGGAAGCGCATTCAGGAATCGCGCATTGGTTCGCTCCAGCACGACCACGCGTGGATCCTGGCGGAGACCCCAATGGAGCTGCCCGTACCCAACGTCCACCGCGTAGACCCGTCGGGCTCCTCGCTGGAGCAGACAGTCAGTGAATCCGCCGGTCGAGGCCCCGAAGTCAGCACACACTCTGCCCGCGGGATCGACGTGGAAGACGTCCAGCGCCCGTGCCAGCTTGTCGCCGCCCCGGCTGACGTACCGTGCCGGCTGCGCCACTTCGACGGGAACGTCGGTGCCCACTAGGAGCCCGGGCTTGGGAGCCGCGCCGCTGGGGAGTCTCACCGCTCCGGCAAGGACCAGTGCCCTCGCCTTCTCGCGGCTCGCCGCGTATCCCTTCCGGACCAGCAGCTCGTCGAGTCGCAAGAGCCCCGGTCGCGCCACCATCGTGCGAAGTATAGCCGGCCCGAGTCAACTCCCTCCCCCGCAGTTCCTCGGTTCGTCATCCGCCCGGCGCAGCCAGCGCCGAGGTGCCCGTGAGGCTGATCCGCCTCTTGCAGCGGGCCATGCCCGATAATGCTTCCTGTCCCGCACCGCATCGTTGAGATCACCTTCAAGCTGATCCGGCGGTTGCAGCGGGCCGGTTCTTCGTCCCGCGTAGCCATCGTTGAGGTCGCTTCAAGCTGATTCGTCTGTTGCAGCGGGCCACACCCGCGCCCCGCGTCCTAGCTCCGAAAGCAGTGCGGCCGTCGCCGCTCTTGGCGCTCCTTGAGGAGCTGCGCCCGAAGCAATGGCTGAAGAACGGCCTGCTCTTCTTCGGGCTGATCTATTCCCTGAATCTGACGGACCCGGAGTCCGTCAGCCGGGCGCTCGCGGGTTTCGCCGCATTCTGCTTCATCTCGAGCGCCGGGTACGTTTTCAACGACTTTCGAGACCTGGCGGTCGATCGCGCCCATCCCACCAAGCGCTTTCGCCCACTCGCGGCAGGGAAGGTCTCCGAGCGGCTTGCCTCCGGTGCCGCGGCCGGCCTCCTGGTGCTGGGAGCGGCGCTCGCCGCTGCGCTGGGCTGGGGCTTCCTGGCCGCCTCCGCGGCGTACCTGCTGCTCACGGTGACGTACTCCCTGTGGTGGAAGCACATCGTCCTGGTCGACCTGTTCGCGGTCTCGGGCGGCTTCGTCATCCGAATCGTGGCCGGAGCTGTGGCCATCCACGTGGGCGTCTCCCCGTGGCTGTACGTGTGCACAGTCCTCGGATCGCTGCTGATTGCCATGGGTAAGCGACGCTCCGAGGTGGTCGAGCTGGCCGAAGAGGCGCAGGCGCACCGCCCGGCGCTGGAGCACTACACGACTGACTTCCTCGACCGGCTCATCACCGTGGCGGCCGCGGCCAGCCTGATGGCGTACTCTCTCTACACGTTCTCGGCAGACAACGTTCCGAAAAACCACGCCATGATGCTGACCCTTCCTTTCGCGCTCTACGGCGTCTTCCGCTACCTGTTCCTGGTTCAGGCACGCGGTATGGGTGGCAGCCCGGAGGAGCTTCTACTGGGGGATCGGAGCCTCGCCGCCTCGGTCATCCTTTTTCTCGCCCTGAGCGCGGGGATCCTGTATTTCTCGCCGCCCTAGCCACCAGGCACCATCCGCGAACCAACCCCGTGTCATGCCGCAACGGTCCAGTGAATGATCCAAAGAAGCGCCCTGCCCACGTAGCGCGTACTGACCCCGAGATGTGGCGACACTCGGCTCGGTGTGGCGCACGTGGTTTACGCATAGACCTTGGCCTTGCCGATGATTTCTTCCGGAGTCCTGCCCCGGGTCCAGCATCCAATGTGGACGCGTTTGGTGTTGTAGGCGCGGCTCTGAGGCTGAGCTCGCGCGGCTCCTCAAGACGCTGGGCGCGACGTGGCAGAGGAAGCAGCTGGCGCTCCAGACAAGCAACCGGCCCAGCGAGTGGGCTTCTACGATAGCGAGGCTGGTGTCTGGCGGGACGGGATGGCCCTTAAGCCTGGGCTCGTCGAGGATGTGTTCGTGCACGGAAAAGTTGACCACTGCGAGCGCCCAAAAGTTGACCACCCCGGGTAGAACTGTTGTACGGCAAGCAGGCTGTCGCTGGCGAGTCGCCGGGGCGAGAACGGAGCGAGGTAGGCCTTGATCGGCCGTGCCTGGCGTGGGAGCGATCTCACCTCCTTTCATGGGTAAGGAGCAGATCGGCGAGCGCCACGGGCTCGTCGCAGTGAGGGCAGAGCCCGCCGGGCCCGATGCGGCCGCAGAAGATTCCGCAGTCCGGGCACCGCTGCTCACCGAGGAAGCGAGTTTCACAGGACGGGCATTCGTAGACGGTGGTGGCGCGGGTGGCGCGCTCGGTGACCATCGCCTCCGGGTCGGGCGACGACGACGCCAGGCCGCCTGTCGGCAGGCCGTCGAGCAGAAGCGTCGTCGGCCCGACGGCGCGAAGGGTTGCCCGCACCGCTCACAAACTATCGTTACGCCATCGTTACGCAACGGGAGAGCTGGGTCCATTGGACCCTCCTTCCTCGCTAGCGGTCGGCTCCCGGAGTCGCTCCCGGCTTTCGCGGACGCGGTACGACTCGCCGTGGAAGAGGAGGACGTGGGCGTGGTGGGTGAGCCGGTCCAGGAGCGCTGCGGTGAGGCTGGGATCGCCAAACACCTCGACCCAACGGGAGAAGTCCAGGTTCGAGGTAATGAGTAGGCTCCCGCGCTCATAGCGCTCGGCGCAGAACTGGAAGAGCAGCGGTCCGCCCGGGCCGAGGCCGAGATAGCCCAACTCGTCGATGACGACCAGATCGACGCGCTGCCAGCCTTTGAGGTAGCGCGGGAGCCGGTAGTCCTGCTGGGCGGTGAGCAGCTCCTGGGCCAGCGCCACCGCGGTGATGAAGCGGACCCGGGCTCCGGCCTGAATACCGCCCAGCGCGATACCGATCGCGATGTGCGTCTTGCCCGTGCCCGGGTTGCCCAGGCAGATGACATTCTCGTGGATGCGGATGAAGGCGCCGGTGGCCAAAGTGAGCACCGTGGCTTTGGGGAGATCGGGCACGGCGAGGAAGTCGAAGCTCTCCAGGGTTTTGGGCGCCGGGAAGCGGGCCTGAGCGAGGCGGCCCGCGTCTTTGCGGCGTGTTTGGGTCGAAGATCACGGTCTCTTCGCCCACTTCTACTTCGCCGTACTTGAGACGGCCGGAACGTTCGTAGACGTGCAGGACAGCACCCGTGGCAGTCTGTTGTGTTTCGACTAGCCGGAATGCAAGTGGAGTCGTACCTTCGCCGAACAGGCGCTTGCCAGTGCCAAGAACCACGGGAAACTGCCAGATGCGCAGCACATCAACGAGATCGCGCTTGAGGAGGGTTTGGAGGAGGTCGCTACTGCCGTGAACCTGAATCTCGCCAGCAACCTGTGCCTTGAGCTTTGCGGCCTCCTCGGCGATGTCGCCCTTCAGCAAGTGGGAGTTGCTCCAAGTCACTTTTTCGAGTGTCCGCGAGACGACGAACTTCGGCCGGGTGTTGAGGGCGGTAGCGATTTCGTCGGCTGGGTCGGTGGACTTGGGCCAAGACGCGGCGAACATTTCATAGGTCTTGCGCCCGAGTAGAAAGGCTCCAGCATGCTTTGCCCACTCGGTCATGATGCCGAGGAACTGCTCATCGAAATAGGGTACCAACCAACCGCCATGCTGGAAGTCGCCGTCGCGGTCCTCGTCAGGACCGCCCGGTGCTTGCATTACGCCATCCAGAGTCACGAAAGTACCGACAACCAGCTTTCCCATGTTCTTCCCTCGGTCTCCGTCGCAGGAACGGCGGCCTGCCGCCCCACGCAACAGTAACGAGAACGAGCACGCGGCGGCAAGTGTGGGAGCCCATCGGGACCGCCGTACGCACTTCGAACACCTTTCTCCGCACGAATGCAACGCGGGGAGGTCCAGGTCGGTAAGCGTGGGCTCCGAGGGACGCGGCTCCTTCGTCCCGCGGCTGACGCGGGTATCCTCGGGCAGTCCCGAGCGAGCCCAAGGCTGGCTTGTCACTCGCTCGGTTAGCGCCACGCGGTGGAAAGGGACGAGGTCCGCCCGGAGACGAACGTATATCCGTGGGCGCGCGTGGCTCAGTGGAAGATGGCCTGGCAACGCCAAGGGTCCGCACTTCGCGGACGGCGTGGATCTCTGCACGCAGCCCAACGCCGGGTTGAGCTGCGAAACCGCATCAGAAGGAAGCCTTCTGTGGCGTTGCCCAATCCGCCGCGTCACTTCCACAGCGGGGTTGTCGACTGCTCCAACCGGTTGTTGGACGGCCAGTCGTTCCTGCCTCTGCTTGTGGTAGCTGATACGTCATCATGCTTGTGGGGCGCTGAACCAGAAGAGTCGACGGACGAGCTGGGCATGCTCCTGGTGCGGTTTCTCCGCGAGCCCCGTCGGCGGATAGCCCCATGCGCGAACCTCATCCTCGATCCCAGGGATGCTCCGCTCCTCCGTCCGTGGTCCAAGGATCAGTCGTCCGCCCGTGCTGACACATTCCAGCAGTAGATGCTCGAAGAGCTGTCGCCTGCGTTGCCGTGGCACGTAGTTGAGCTCCCGCACGCACACGAAGTCATACCTCCGTGGTGGCCTCCAGAACAGTGCGTTACCGACGTAGAATCGGTCTGTCCACAAGGGCAGTCTATGGCGGGCGAGCTTGATCATCTCCGGCGAGATATCCAGTCCATAGACCTCCAGCGAAATGCCTCGTGGGGAGGTCCACTCGACCAGCTTCTCAAGGAGATACCCGTTGGCACAACCGATGTCGATGAAAGCGCCCGACTTGTGGAGGGCCGGTAGGACCATCTCCTGCGTGTAGCGGTAACGTACCTCGTCTCCACCGTGCCCGGATTGCCCGCGCGGGTTGGTGGCGGCCAGATAGTAGGACGACAGGTAGGTGTGGAGGTTGATGAACCACTCGTCCTCGGTGATGCTCCCGCGATCTAGGAGACGTTGCTGATCTTCCTGGAAGGAGTAGGCACCGTCGATGGCGGCTTTGAGGGTGTGGTCAGACATGTTCCGTAACGGATTGTCGATCATTCGCTGGACCGAGAGCCGATGCTCGCGGCGGGAAGTGAGCTCCTGCGCGAGACAGGCGACGAGAAAGGCCGCGTGGCTCTGGTTCGCCTCGGCCGGCTCGCGGGCGACCGCCGGGGCCGCTTTGCGCAGGCCGGGCAGCTTGAGCTCTTGGCAATACAGGTCCAGCAGCGCCTGGGTGGGATCGGTGGTCGTGTTCACCTGAGTGCTCCCACCAGCAGGGCGTCATAGGACGTAAGGTCCGGGCGCTCGACGGTCGCGGCTCTGAGGTCCGGTGGGAGGGCGATAGGATCCGGGGTGGGTGGGGCGGTGTGGTTGATCACCAGCTGGCGCACCGCGCTCGGGCTGAGACAGCCGCGGTCCCACGCCTCCTCGAGGGCGGCTTGGACCGCCTGGGCGGGGAACTCCAGGTGCAACAGCAGCATGGCCGCGAAGTCCCGGTAGCCCTCGATGTGGGCGCCGCAGAGGCGTGCGCGAATCTGACCGTAGATGGCCGGCAGCTGCTCCACCACTGCCGCATGGGTGGCCGCACGCGGCTTGCGCGCGATCGTGGGCAGCTAATGCTCGATCCGCATGGCGGTCTCGCCTCGGCCATACCGCCGCCCATGCTCGGCCACCAGCGTGTCGCCGTCCCACGCCTCGATCCGCTCGGTGAACACGCGGACCAGGAGCGTGCGGCCCACATAGCAGCCCGGGACGAAATACCGATTCCGGTCCACCTGCACGAGACTCGATGGGCTCACCGGAGCGAGCCGGGTCAGCGCGGAGCGAAACCCCACTGGGGGCAATGGCCGAAGAGCGGCGGCTTCGGACACCCACCGATCTGCCAGCCGACGTCGTTCCTGCTCGCACCACGCGAGGAGATGGGCATTGAGATCATCCCAGGACGCCACGTCCGGGATGGGCACCAGCGCATTGCGCCTTGCGTAGCCGACCAGATTCTCCACTGCCCCTTTCTCATGTCCCTCGGCCGGCCGCCAGAAGACGCTCTCGAAGAGGTAATGGGCTTAGCAGACTGCTGAAGACCTCGTGCTCCACCCGATTCGGGCCGGCCAGGATGCGTGCCACCGCGGTCTTCGGATTGTCGTAGAGACAGCGGGCGGGCACCCCGCCCAACCAGGCGAACGCGCGGACGTGACCTTCGAGAAACGCTTCCAGCTTCTCGGTCGGGGCCGCCCAGACGAAGGGGACCTGGCTTGCGCGCATGCGCAGACAGAACAAGTGCCCCACGACGGGCTGTCCGGCGATGCGAACGACTGCCTGGCCCCAATCCACCTGGGCTTGCTGGTCCCAGCCCACTGCGAGCGGGATGAAGACTTCTGGGGTCTTCGGTCTCAGCCGAGCGACCGCCCGCCGCACGGTCACCTCGTGCCCGGTGAAACCGTGCTCGGCGACGAGCCGATCGTAGATGCGCTTGGCCGTGTGCCGTTGCTTGGGTGGCGCTTCCCGATCCTCGGCAAGCCAGCGCTCGATCACCGGCTCGAAGGGGCCGACGACTGGCCGCGGCGGGCCGTGCTCCCTCCGGTAACGCGGAGGCCCGGTGTGGGAAAGCGCTTTGCGCACCGTCTGGCGCGCGAGCCTCAACTGGCGGCTGATCCGCCGAACCGACCAGCCATCCACGAGATGTTTCTTGCGGATGAATTCGATGTCGACCATCTTGAGCACCGATCCCTTTCTCCCCGTGCCCTGGCTCCCCGCCATGACCCCAGGTTCGATTCTCAAGGTGGTCAACTTTTCGGTGCGCGTTTGCCTCTCAGGTGGTCAACTTTTGGATGCTCGAACACATCTCAGCCGGATGTTCAAAGCAGATGAGAAGATTCCGCAAGAGCGCTCAAGACGGACCCCCTTGGAAAGTCCACTAGCGAATCGCTCACGCGACTCACCTCATACAGCTCACAAACGTCCGTTCTTGAGACGCAGGCGGAGCTGAAGAGAGCGAACGACGCAGGATTGCGGAGATTCCCTGCCTATAGAGAAAGGATGCTCCGTCCCTTAACCAAATGTCGATGCGACGACGCGTACCACCAGGATCTCGTTAGGTAGGACGGCGTTCTGGCGGATAGTGAGTTCGCCATTCAAGGCAATACCACGATCTTGACTACAAATCTCCAGTGGTACGTCACGTCCATTTTCGTACCGCAGGGGGAGATGGAGCGTCCTCGCTAACTCTGGGATCAGGTCGGCGACTCGGGCATCCCGTGGCAGTTCCAAGATCACTCGTTCGCCCGTCCACTGGATCATGAACTCAACGGGAACCACCTCGCGTCTGGAAGAAACTCTTGTAATGCTGTCCGGTGGCGCGTTGGCGTAACTGACAGGAAAGACGGGAGACCGTTGTCGGCGGGCAATTGCGATTTGCCAGCCGCCTATTCCTATGGCCACCAAGAGACCTAGCACCCCGACCGCTGTAGCCGCGTCCATGATCGTTAGGAGGAGCCCCAGCTCACTCTCCCGTCTCACTCCCTTCGTTGTGCGCCCCATGACCATCGAGCGAGCTTGAGGTCAGCCAGCTTCTTCCAAGGTCGGCGAGTACCTGGCCGAAGGCGACCCCTCCGGGATCCGCCAGGGATGGCCAGTCGCCCAACCAGCTTCGCCGACCCCGCACAACGTGCAGGGCAGACCAAATCTTTCTCTTTTCAAAGTGATCCAGGAAGCCGTCTTCAACTAGCAACGTTGTTGGGTGGACGTACACGACGCCGTCCCAATATCGAGTTCCCATCTCGTCTGGCGGCGGTCCTTCTTCTGGCTCTGCCGTCGATACGAACACTGTTTGGAAGGCCATGTCATTGACCGCATCCGCTTGCAGACGCTTCGCCGTCACCCAAAGAGGTTCTGGGCTGACATCATCCAGCACTTCGAATTGAGACTCGACGAAGCCAACGAGGTCGGCGATCGCCGCATAGGCCATATCGCGAAGGGGATTACTGTTCCGACCGTAATGCGTGACCAAAGCGTGTGCCACCTGATCGGCTAGAGACTCGACGGCTGATCGCGTGCAAAATAGTCGCGCGAATTCCGCTCGTCGCGCGTATGAAAGCCGCCGCATCCAGGCCTTTTTCTTTAGCACGCTTGGTGCTGCTAATACGTAAAGACGTCCGTAAGGTGGCCGGCGCTCATCCTGGTCGGAGCGCCTATTGGCGATCATCATCAGCCTCCTTTATCCACGGTTTACGTTCACTTTCCCAGTCGGTTTCATCGGGGGCATTCGGCCCCCAATCAAGCTCCTCCAAAGCCCGGAGCCCCCTTTCGACGTCAGCTTCAAATTCAATTTGTACCTTTTGCTTCCTCTGATCACCCAGCGTCGGCTTGGCGAGCAGTTCTTCCACAGAATCGCGAGACACCATGATTCGCCCCCCGAGCTTCCGTCCCTCGAGGATTCCATCGTTGACCCAACGTTTCACGGTTGAAACCGACTTGATGCTGAGCTGGGCGGCCGCTTCGCCGGTAGTCATCCACCCACCGACCGGACTTGGTTTCTGGCGGCGAAACTCATTCAGAAGAACTCTGAGGGCCGCCGCTGTTTCGCCGAGTTTGCGTCTCTTCTCAAGCCCCTTAAGAACTTCCCGGGTCGCTTCTTCCAGATCGTCCGTCGCAAGCGTCTGAATCCAGGTCAGCCACTCGTCTGTCTCGATACGGATCCTCGCGTCTGCCGCTTCCTGAGGAGTCATCCGTGGCCTACTCCGAAACCAAAGGACAATGTAGTGCCCAAAGTGCTCAAAGTATTATTAGCGCCACTTCTGCCCAAAGTGGGTCTCATACGGACACAATCGCATAACGGAGCGCCACAAGGGGTGACGCCGTGTCCGGTTCTCCTGCGTCGTGGACTGGGTGCAGGGTTGGAGTTACCCCGTTTTCGTGGACCGATCGGAGTTTTCCGATAGGGCCCGACCATACCGCCTTTCGAGTCCCGCCGGGCTGAGGTAGCCCAGAGCGGAGTGGCGTCTCCGTGGGTGGTAGAACGCCTCGATGTAGTCAAAGACCGCCATGTGGGCCTCGAAGTGGGTCCGCCAGCGCGACCGGGCGATCAACTCGCACTCGAGTGAGGCGAAGAAACTCTCCGCCATGGCGTTGCCGTAACAATCGCCGACGGAGCCCGTGGACGGTGCGAGGCACGCCAGTTCGCGTACCAATCACCGCGGACATTTTCTGCCCCACAAGGGATATCTGCGACTCAGGCGTCCATTGGGACCGGGAGATTGGTCTCCATTACCTGCCCGTCCTGCATGCGCACGTAATGGCGGAATGAGGCACTAGACGGTGCCCTGTCGCCACTGCTCGGGGATAGCTCAGCCTAGCGCTTCGTGTACTGCGGCGCCTTCCGCGCCCGCTTCAGGCCCGGCTTCTTCCGTTCCTTGACCCGGGAGTCGCGCGTGAGCAGTCCGGCCTGGCGCAGCGCCACCCGGTGCGTTTCATCCATCTTGACCAGGGCCCGCGCAATGCCATGAGAGATGGCCCCGGCCTGACCGGAGGACCCACCGCCCGACACCTTGACCAGCACGTTGAAAGCCCGATTCGTGTTGGTCACACGCAGAGGCAGCGTGATCGCGGCTTGCCACATGAGGCGCGGAAAGCGCTCCTCCATCGGCATGCCGTCCACCAGGATACTGCCGGTGCCTGGCTGCAACAGCACGCGCGCCACGGCTGTCTTCCGACCGCCGATGGCCGTCACGCCCACTCGCGGGGCCCGAGGACTACGAATCACTCGCTCAGCTCCTTCGTCTGACTGTGGTGGGGATGGGTCGCGCCGGCGTACACGTGCAGCTTCTTGATCAGGGCCCGGCCCAGCGCGTTCTTGGGTAGCATCCCGCGCACCGACCGCTCGATGACCCGGTCCGGAAAGCGCGCCAGCAGGTGGCGCAGGCTCTCGGAGTGCAGCCCCCCAGGATAGCGGGAATGACTGTAGTAGATTTTGTCGTCGGGCTTGTTCTTGCCGGTAATGCCCACATGCGCCGCATTGACGACCACCACGTAGTCGCCTACGTCTAGGAATGGTGCGTACGTCGGCTTGTGCTTGCCGCGCAGCAGGATCGCGATCTCGCTGGCAAGACGGCCCAGCGGCCGATCCGTCGCATCCAGGACGTGCCAGACACGCTGAATCTCACCGGCCTTGGGACTGTAGGTCTTTTGGGTCACCCTGCTGCCTCTACCACCCTAGTACGACACCTCGACCAGTGTCAGGCCTGCGGCGGGCGCGGTCGGGCCCGCGGCGGCTCTTGCGTCTTGCTCGAGCATGCCGGCGATCCCATCAACGGGGATCTTTCCCAGACCAACCAGGAGCGAGGAGCCAACGATACATCGGACCATGTGCCGGAGAAAAGCGTCCGCCTCGATCTCGAAACGCAACAAGCGAGAATCTAACGCGTCCCGGGACCATCCCACCTCGTGCACCCTCCGCACGGTTCCCCTGGCGGTGTCATCTTGCGCCCTGTGGGTGTAGAAGGCGCCGAAATCGTGGCGGCCCACCAGCGGGCGACACGCGGCCTCCATGGCATCCACGTCCAGCGGATCGGCCACGTGTGCCGTCCACCGCCGCTCCCACAGGTTTGCTTCGGGAGCGTTCCACACCCGGTACTCATAGCGCCGAGAGCGTGCGTCCCGTCGGGCATCGAACGTGGGTTCCGCGTCTACCACCTCGCGAACCCAGATATCCGGCCCGGTGAGTGCATTGAGGGCCTCTCGCAGCTCGGCGGCGGGTACCTCCATGGCCGCGGAAAAGCTCACGACCTGCCCCCGAGCGTGAACTCCGGAATCCGTACGGCCGCCCGGCGTGAGCCGAGCCTCGTCTCGAACCATCCTGACCAGGGCACCCGAAAGCTCGCCCTCCACGGTGCGCAGGCCCGGCTGGGCCGCAAACCCGCGAAAGTCCGTGCCTTCGTACTCAACCGTGAGCCGGATGGTTCTGCGAGACATCGCGGCGTCAAAAAACGAGCTCGACCTGCGCCATGGGCGCGCTATCACCCCGACGAGGACCGAGGTGAACGAGCCTGACGTAGCCGCCGGGGCGATCCGCGAATCGCTGCGCCAACTCATCTACCAGCTTGTTCGCGACCTGAACGTCGTACAGCTGCGCCAGGATCTGGCGCCGCGCGTGCAGATCGCCCCGCTTGGCAAGGGTGATCAAGTGCTCGGCCATCTGACGCAGCTCTTTCGCTTTAGGTTCAGTGGTCCGAATCTTCTCGTAGCGAAACAGATCCGTCGCCTGGTTCCGAAGCAGCGCCAGACGCGGTGCCGTCGCCCGCCCGAGCTTGCGGTGCCCTAACTTGTGACGCACGGCTCTACCCTACGGTTCAGAATCTTCGTCTTCATCCTCGGCCTCATCACCCAGGTCCGCAGAGAGCCCGGCGGCTTCCTCCTCATCCGGACCGACCACACGATACGCGGGGCCGTCCCCGGTTTCGACCTCGCCGGAACGGATGATCCCGTGTTGGGCGAGCTTTTCCTGCAACTCGACGAGCGACTTCTGACCAAAATTCCTCAGGCCCAGCAACTCCTCCTCACTCATCTGCAGCACCTGCCCTACGGTGGTAATCTGCGACCGCTTCAGACAGTTGTACGTGCGCGAGGAAAGATCGAGCACCTCAATGGGCATTTCCTGCAACTGTGAGGGGATCGGCCCTGGGGCAATCGACTTGCTGTCGGCCCGGGGGACGGTCCGGTCCAGCTCAATCAAGAACTCCAGGTGCTCCACCAGAATCTTCGCCGCCTGGCTCAGCGCATCCTTGGGCGTGATCGTGCCGTCGGTTTGGATTTCCAGCAGCAGCTTGTCGTAGTCCGTCCGCTCACCGACCCGGGTTTTCTCCACTTGGAAGTTCACGCGGCGAATCGGGGTGAATACTGCGTCGATGGGAATCACCCCGATGGCGGGAGATTCCCGCCCTTCAGCGGTCAGGTAACCGGCGCCCATTTCCACGGTCAACAACATGCTGAGGCGCGCATCACGGTTGTCCAACGTCGCGATGGGAAGCTCGGGATTCACTATTTCGATTTCCGGCGGCACCTGAATGTCGCCTGCCGTCAGCACGCCGGGTCCAGTGCCCTCGAGCCGAACATTGACCGGCTGATCGGTATAGGACTTGAGCCGTACCTGTTTGAGATTCAGGATCAGCTCTGTGGTGTCCTCCCGGACTCCGGGGATGGCCGAGAACTCATGGTAGACGTCCTCGATGCGCATCGCCGTGATCGCTGCCCCATTGAGCGAGGACAGAAGCACTCGGCGCAAGGCATTTCCCATGGTCAAGCCAAACCCGCTGGCCAGAGGCTCGACCTCGAACCTCCCCAATTCAGCGGAGCTGTAAAGCGTCTCCACCCGCGGTACCATATCTACCTGCAAAGTCTTTCTCTCTCCCTGACGGCAGCATTGTGGGACCAGCTAGCGCGAATAGAACTCGACGACCAGCTGTTCGTTTACCGGTGCATCGACGTCTTCCCGAGCGGGCAGACCCGATACGCGGCCGCGGAGCTTGTCGGGATCGACCTCAAGCCATCGGGGCACCATCTTCGTACCCATCGATGCTTTGAGGACTTCAAAGTATTCGAGCCCTCGATGCGTCGGACGCACTTCCACGACATCTCCCTCGCTCAACAACGCCGACGGGACGTCGGTCTTGCGCCCATTCACTGAAAAATGGCCGTGGCTCACGAGCTGACGGGCCTGTGCCCTCGAATCGCCAAAGCCCATTCGGTAGACGACGTTGTCGAGACGAGTCTCCAGGATTACCAGCAGGTTGGTGCCCGTCGCTCCGGGCCGGCGTAGCGCTTCGGCGAAGTGCTTCCGAAATTGCCGCTCGAGCACGCCGTAGAAAGAACGCACCTTCTGCTTTTCGGTCAGCTGCACTCCGTACTCGGTAACCTTCCGCCGCGCCTGGGCGTGCTCGCCCGGGACCGTTCGCCGTTTCTCAATGATGCAACTCGAAAAGCACTTCGCGCCCTTCAAGAATAGCTTCATGCCGTGATGCCGACAGATGCGACACACGGGCCCCGTGTAACGTGCCATCATTTCACCTCGAATTTCAGAAAGGAGCACTGGTCGCGCGGGGGGTGCCCCCCCACTGGCGCCAGTCCAGTTCCTAGACGCGTCGCTTTCTTGGAGGCCGACACCCGTTGTGGGGAATCGGCGTCACGTCAATAATCGCATTGATGGCCAGCCCGGATGCCTGCAACGATCGAATGGCGGCTTCTCTTCCAGAGCCAGGACCCTTCACGTACACGTCTACCGTGCGCACCCCCTGCTCCATCGCCTTCTTGGCCACGTCATCAGCCGCTTGGCTGGCAGCGAACGGGGTGCTCTTGCGTGATCCTTTGAACCCAACGGTTCCTGAGCTGCTCCACGCGAGCACATTCCCGTCCGGATCCGCGACCGTTACTAACGTATTGTTAAACGTCGACTGCACGTAGGCATTGCCGTGAGGCACTTGTTTGCGTTCGCGTCGCCTCGTCCGAACTCGTCGCCGTCGCTCCGCCATCTTTCGGCCTCCGCTCGCCTACTTCTTGGCCGACGCGCGGCGGCGCCCCGCGACCGTTCGTCGCGGTCCACGTCGCGTGCGGGCATTGGTGCGCGTCCTTTGTCCGTGGACGGGCAACCCTCGGCGATGCCGGAGACCACGATAGCAGCCAATCTCCATCAGGCGCTTGATGTTCAGGTTCACTTCCCGTCGCAGATCGCCTTCCACCATGAAGTGGCGATCGATGTAGTCCCGCAGATGGGCGACCTCTTCTTCGGTCAGGTCCCGCACGCGCCTTTCCGGATCAACCCCTACCGCCTTCACCACTTCGGCGCTTCGCATGCGCCCAATCCCATGGATGTACGTCAGTGAGATCTGCACCTGTTTGTCGTTCGGTACATCAACACCGGCAATGCGTGGCAACCCGGAACCCCCTCTAACCTTGACGCTGCTTGTGACGCGGATTCTCACAGATCACCCGTACCACCCCGTATCGCCGGATGATCTTGCACTTTTCGCAGCGCCGTTTGACTGAAGCACGTACTTTCACGGCTCTATCCGCCACCTCAATTGGAGAATCGACGTTCACTGCCTGTCAGGAAAAGAAAGGGGAAGCGCTCCATTGTATCAGACACCCTTTCGGCGCCGCACCGCCGCGACCACGTCGTGGCTCACCTTTTCGATTTCCTGGGCGCCATCGATCTCGTCGAGCACGCCGCTGGACCGATAGTAGTCCAGCAACGGCACCGTTTCGGTGAAGAACAAGTCTAGACGAGTCCGTATCGCGTCAGAGGTATCATCGCGTCGCTGGAACAGGTCACCACCGTCTTTGTCGCACTTACCCGCCACCTTCGGTGGGTTGGAAACCTCGTGATAGGGCATCTGGCAGACGCGACAGAGCCACCGGCCAGCAAGCCGTCGCAGCAGCTCGTCCTCGGGCACGTTCAGATACAGCGCCTGGTCCACCTTCTGGCCGCGCTTCTCCAGTTCGCGATCCAATGCTTCCGCCTGCGCCACGGTCCGCGGAAATCCATCCAGGACCGCCCCGTTCCTCGCATCGTCCCGGGAGAGCCGCTCAAGCACCATCGCAGCGGCCACCACGTCCGGCACCAGGCTTCCGGAATTCACAAACCTCCTGACCTCGAGACCGATGGGCGTGCCCTGCGCCATGGCTTCCCGAAACATGTCGCCACTTGCGAGGTGTGGACCGATCTTCTTCTGCACCGCTGCCGCCTGCGTGCCCTTGCCGGCCCCAGCAGCGCCGATGATCACGGTGTACAAAACAAGAGTTCCTCGGCTAGCGGATGAAGCCGCGGTAGTTCCGCATCAAGAGCTGGGCTTCCAGTTGCTTGATGGTATCGAGGACGACGCCCACTACGATGAGGACCCCGGTGCTCGACAAGGTGAGCGCCTGCACATTGGTCACGTTCCGCGCCAGGAAAGGGATAACCGCGATGAACCCGAGGAAAAGCGCCCCGGCGCACGTTATGCGGATCAGCACCTTGTACAGGTAATCGCCGGTGGGCCTGCCGGGCCGAATCCCCGGAATAAAAGCGCCGTTCTTCTGGAGATTGTCCCCGATGTTCTGCTGTTGGAAGATGACGAGCGCGTAGAAAAACGTGAAGCCAACGACGGCAACAAAGTACAGCGTCCAGAAAATCCAACTGGTACCGAGGTACAGGGCCTCGTAGATCACACTTGCGACGGCCCGGACCGTCTCATTCTCCACCGCGGTGAAGTAACTGGCGATAAGGCCCGGCGAAATGATGATTGACGAGGCGAAGATCAGTGGAATCATGCCCGCGGAGTTCACGCGCATCGGGATGTGCGTGCTGCCCCCGCCATACCAGCGGTTACCACGAAGGCGCCGTGCGTACTGCACCGGAACTCGCCGCTGCCCCTCGTACACGTAGACGATCCCGGCCACCATCGCCAGCCCCACGATCGTGAACGCAAACGCCGGGGTGAGGTCCGGTGACGCCAGAGCCTGCCCCACGACCTGCGGCAGCGACGAAACGATCCCGGCAAAAATGATGATCGATACGCCGTTGCCGATACCGTTCTGGGTGATCAGTTCGCCGATCCATATCAGCAGCACCGTTCCCGCGGCCATCGTAGCGATGATCGCCAGTGTCTCGAGAGGATATTGACCCAGGTCAAACTTCTCGACGATCGGCACCGAGCTGGAAGCGTTCATGAAGGACACGGTACCAAACGACTGCAGGCAGGCGAGGGGCACCGTGATCCAGTGCATGAACTGGTTGATCTTGGCCCGCCCGGCCTCCCCTTCCTTAGAGAGCTCCTCCAGTTGCGGGATGATCGGAATCATTAGCTGCACGATGATGGTGGCAGTGATGTACGGGTAGACGCCCATGGCCACGATGGAAAAGTTGACCATGGCGCCGCCCGAGAACAAGTTCAACATCCCGAGCAACTGGTTGGCGCCAAAGAGATCGAGCAGCGCCTGCGCGTTCACTCCGGGAACCGGTACGTGGGAAAGGAACCGGAAGATAACCAGCATGCCCAGGGTGTACAGCAGTTTCGCTCGGAGGTCACCGATGCGAAACGCGCTGACAATCGCGTCAAGCACGCTGGAGCTCCACTGCCGTGCCGCCCGCGGCTTCGATTGCCGCGCGTGCACTCTTGGAAAACGCGTGCACTTGCACGGTCAGCTTCTTGGTCAAAGACCCCGACCCGAGAACCTTCACAGGAAGCGCCTTCTTGCGGACAAGTCCCGCCGCACGCATGGTCTCGGGGCTCACTTCCGATCCAGCGTCTAGTTTCTCAAGCTGCCCCACATTGACGACCTGGTACTCGACCCGGAACGGATTGTTGAAGCCCCTGCGGTACGGGAGTTTGCGGACCAGCGGGAGTTGACCGCCTTCGAAATACGGCGGAACTCGACCGCCGCTGCGTGCTTTCTGGCCCTTGGTGCCGGCACCGGAGGTCTTACCCCGCCCCGAACCATATCCCCGACCGACCCGTCTCCGCCGTCTGTGCGCCCCTCCGGGGGGCGCGAATTCGTGCTGCCTCATTCCGTCTGCCCTCCGCTAGTCGCCCGGGGTCGCGCGGCCCTCCGGGGACGCTTCCCCGAGTCCGCCTCTTGCTCCAGGCCAGGCTCACTCACCGGGTCCGCGTCCCCATCCTTCAGGGGAGGCGTGCGCGACTCCGCTTCTTGCTCCAGGCCAGGCCCACTCACCGGCTCCGCGTCCCCATCCTTCAGGGGAGGCGTGCGCGACTCCGCTTCTTGCTCCAGGCCAGGCCTGGTCGATTCGACTCGGACCAGATGCCGGATCTTGTGCAGCATTCCCCGCAGCGCTTCGTTGTCGGGAATCTCCACCGTCTCGCGAATGCGTCGAAGGCCCAGGCTCTTCACGGTTGCCCGCTGGTCCAGCGGGTAGCCAATCTGGCTCCGGATCAGCGTCACAATGAGCTTGTCCCCCGACACCTAAGCCTCCGCTTCGCGAGCCGGCTGACGCGCTTCTTCGACTGCAACTGCTGCTTCAGTGGTGGGAGGTTCCGCCGCGGAAGCGTCACCAACCGACACCGAAGCCTCGGCTTCGGTCGGGCCCAAGGGAGCCGCGCCCCCGGCCGACTCCTCGGTAGTGCCAGTCGCCACGTCGGCCCCTGTTGCTGGGGCTCCAATCACCGCGGCGGACACCGCCGACGCTGCGTACTGCGGCGCGGGAGCCGTCCCGTCTGCGCCGCGGCGCTCTGCGCGGGCCCCTTCGAGATCCCGCATTATTGCCAGCCCGGCAATGGTGGCCCGCGCCACGTTGATTGGGTTGGCGCTGCCGAGCGACTTGCTCAACGCGTCTTTGATGCCGGCTGCATTCAGCACGGCTCGGACTGCCCCACCGGCAATCAGCCCCGTGCCGGGAGCGGCCGGCTTCAGCAGCACTTGGGCCGCGCCGAAATGGGCCAACGCTTGATGTGGAATAGTGGTTCCGTTCAACGGCACGCGCACGAGGTTCTTCTTAGCGGTTTCGACGCCTTTGCGGATGGAATCCGGCACCTCGTTCGCCTTACCGAGACCAACTCCCACCACCCCATGGCCGTCTCCCACGACCACCATGGCACTGAAGTGGAATCGACGCCCCCCCTTAACGACCTTGGCGACGCGGTTGACCCGTATCACCTTCTCTTCGAGGAGCAGGCCAGTGGCATCTACTTTCGACAATGATGTCTCCGTCCTAGAAGCTGAGACCGCCCTCGCGAGCGCCCTCCGCAAGCTGCCGTACGCGCCCATGGTAGAGGTACCCACCTCGATCAAACACCACTTGATCGATGCCCGCCGCTTTGGCCCTTTCCGCGATAGCAATCCCAACGGCTTTCGCCCGATCGGACTTGGTGCCCCCTTGTCCGCGCAGCGATGGTTCGGCCGTTGAGGCCGCTACCAGTGTGCGCCCCGCCGTGTCGTCTACCACCTGGGCGTAGATGTGACTCAGGCTCCGGAAAACGCACAGCCGGGGGCGTTCTCCGGTTCCGGCCAGCCGCTTCCTGATACGGGCGTGGCGCCGTCGCCGTGCGAGCCCGCTGTTTGCTCCCCGGTACATTCTCGCCTACCGTTTCTTGCTGCCGACTTTGCCGGCCTTTCGACGCACGTACTCCCCCTGATAACGAATGCCCTTCCCTTTGTAGGGCTCAGGGGGCCGTATCCGCCGAATCCGCGCGGCCGTCTCGCCTACCAGTTGCTTGTCGAACCCACTGATCACCATCCGGGGCCCATCCATGCTAAACGCGATGCCATCAGGCGCCTTCACTAGCACCTGATGGGAAAAGCCCGCCGAAATCGTGAACGTGTCGTCGCTGGCCACTGCGCGATAGCCCGTACCGACAATCTCCAGCCGTTTCGTGAACCCTTGGCTCAGCCCAACCACCATGTTGTTGATCAGGCTCCGAGTGAGGCCATGCAGCGAGCGAAGGGTCCGATTATCGGACTCTCGCTCGACCAGCAGATCGTTTTCCTCCCGACGCACACTGATGCCCTCGGGGATACGCTGGCTCAACGTTCCCGTGCCGCTTTTCACCGCCACTGAGACGCTAGTTATGTCAATATCCACGCC
This sequence comes from Chloroflexota bacterium, assembly GCA_016202435.1. GTDB lineage: Bacteria > Chloroflexota > UBA6077 > UBA6077 > SHYK01 > JACQOR01. The sequence goes on along the minus strand of JACQOR010000078.1, from coordinate 19,866 downwards.
GGCGGGAATAGGGATCGGCATTCGCCCAATTCGCGACACTATCCTCCTCCGCTAGCTACCAGACGTACGCAAGCACTTCACCACCCACGTGATCCCGGCGCGCGCGGTCCCCCGTCATGACGCCTCGCGGCGTAGAAAGAATCGCTACGCCAATGCCACTCCACACCCGGGGAATGTGGTCATGCCCCACGTACATTCGACGGCCCGGCTTGCTGACTCGCGTCAGGCCCAGCAGTCGCGGCTCCTGCCTCGGCGAGTATGCGAGCAGAACCCGTAGCTTGCGCTTAGGACCCGCCCCCACCAGATCAAAGCCGCGGACGAAACCCTCGTCGCGCAGGACCTGGGCGATGGCGACCTTCATCTTGGACGCCGGCATCTCCACGATCGGATGGCCCGCCCGGACTGCATTCCGCACCCGGGTCAGCATGTCGGCGATGGGATCGGTCAACATCTACCAGCTCGACTTGCTGATACCGGGGATCTCCCCGCGCAGCGCCAGTTCGCGAAAACAAATCCGGCACAAACCGAAACGCCGAATAAAGGCCCGGGGACGCCCGCACCGCAAGCAGCGGTTGTGGCGCTGAGTCGAAAACTTCGGCGGACGCCCGGCCTTCACTATCTTCGACGTCTTTGCCAATGCTCTTCTCTCCTCATATCGTCATCCTGAGCCTCTGTAATCCCTAGGAAGACGAAGGACCGTCCTCCCACAGAGGCCAGACCTGTCAACTGCCTCAGGCGAGGTCTAGCGATGCCTTCCCGTTAGGCTGCTACTCGCTCGAAGGGCATACCCAGCAGCTCAAGAAGACGCTTGCCCTCCTCGTCGGTCCGGGCGCTCGTGACCATGGTGATCTCCATGCCCCGCACCCGGTCAATCTTGTCGTAGTCGATCTCCGGAAAGATCAACTGCTCCCGCAGACCGATCGTGGCGTTCCCCCTCCCGTCGAAAACGCGATCCGAGATGCCTCGAAAATCCCGCACTCGCGGCAGCCCCACACTCACGAACCGGTCCATGAACTCGTACATTCGATCCCCTCGCAGCGTGACCGTGACGCCGATCGGCATCCCCGTGCGGAGACGAAACTGGGCGATCGATTTTCTCGCCCGCGTCACAACCGGCTTCTGCCCCGCGATGATCGAGATGTCCCGAACTGCCGCGTCCACCGCCTTCGGCTCTCGCACCGCCTCACCAAGCCCAATGTTGAGCACGACCTTGTGGAGCCGAGGGATCTGCATCACGTTGCGGTAGGCGAACTCCTTCTGCAGTGTGGGTGCAATCTCGCTCTGATACCGTTCCTGGAGTCTCGTAGCCATCTTTCCGTCCCGCCCTACGTGAGCTCGCCGCATGTCTTGCAGTAGCGCGACTTCGAGCCATCCTCGAGAAGGCGAGTGCCCACTCTGGTGGGCTTCCCACACTTGCTGCACACCAACGCGAGATTCGCCAACTGGAGGGGTGCCTCCATGTCGATGATGCCGGCCTGGCGTGCCTGCTGACCGGGCTTGACGTGCTTCTTCACCACGTTTATCTCGGCCACGATCGCCCGGCCCTCGTTCGCCAGCACTTCGCGCACCCTACCGCGTTTCCCCCGCTCGCGGCCTTTCCGGACCTCAACCATGTCGTCGCGCTTGATTCGCGACATCTAGATGACCTCTGGCGCGAGGGAGACGATCTTCATGTAGTTCTTCTCACGCAGTTCGCGCGCCACGGGTCCGAAAATCCGCGTCCCTCGGGGATTCAGCTTGTCCGACAGGATCACAACCGCGTTGTCGTCAAACCGGATGGTCGACCCGTCTGGCCTGGCGTGATCTTTGGCCGTCCGCACCACCACCGCCTTCACTACATCGCTCTTCTTGACCGCCCCGCCGGGCGTCGCACTCTTGACTGTACCCACGATGACGTCGCCAATCTCGGCATATTCCTTGTTGGCCGCCATCACCCGGATACACATCAGTTCCCGCGCCCCGCTGTTGTCTGCCACCCGGCACCGTGTGAACGGGCGGATCACTCTGCGGCTCCGGTCTCGGTGCTCGGCTCGGCGATCGGAATCTCCTCGCGCCCCCCGCGAAGAATCTTGGTTACCACCCACCGCTTTTCTCGGCTCAACGGCCGACTCTCTCGAATTTCGACAACATCACCCACTTCGGACCGGTTTTGTGGATCGTGCGCTTTGAACTTTCGGGTATGGTGAATAAGCCGCCCGTACACTCGGTGCCGCCGCACGACATCCACCCCGACCACGACGGTCTTGTCCATCTTGTTACTCGTCACACGTCCGGTAACAACGCGTCGGCGACCTCGTCGCTCCTCAGTCATCAGCCCTCTGCCCCAAGCTCCCGCTCCCGAAGCAGCGTCTGGATCCGGGCCACATCTCGCCGAACCACTTTGAACCGCGCGTGGTTCGTCAGCTGTCGCGTCGCGTACTGAAAACGCAAGTTGAACAGTTCCTGTTGGAAGTCAGCCAGACGCTTGGCCAGCTCTGGATCGTCCAGCTCGCGAAGCTCGGAAGCCTTCACCCCGCGGTCACCGCCTCTTCACGATCGAGCAGGCGCGTTGCGATCGGCAGCTTGTGACCGGCAAGGCGTAGCGCCTCCCGAGCCAACTCGGTGGGCACACCCGCAACCTCGAACATGATTCGTCCTGGTCGCACCACCGCCACATAGTGATCCGGCGCACCCTTTCCGCTGCCCATCCGCGTTTCCGCTGGCTTCTTTGAAACACCCTTGTCCGGAAAGACTCGGATCCACACCTTGCCACCGCGGCGACAATGATGCGTAATGGCGCGCCGGGCTGCCTCAATCTGGCGGGCGGTGATCCAAGCGGGTTCCAGAGCCTGAATTCCCACATCTCCAAAGGCGATCGTGTTTCCCGAGGTCGCGACGCCTTTCATCCGTCCCCGGTGCGGCTTGCGGTACTTAACGCGACGCGGTTGAAGCACCTTCGACGTTCCCTTCATCCTCATCTGGCTCGAAGATCGCCGGGCCTTCGGGGATCGGCACATCTTCATCGGTGTCTTCTACCACGGCAGCTTGAGTTCGGCCGCCCATCGAGCGGGGCGGCGAGACTGGTGGCACCGGCACCTGTGCGGCGCCAGCTTCGCCTTTGTAGATCCAGGCCTTCACACCGATGGCACCGTAGCTCGTGTGCGCCTCCGCTCGACCAAAATCAATGTCCGCCCGCAAGGTGTGGAGGGGCACCCGGCCCTCCCGCTCCCACTCCCGTCGAGCCATTTCGCTGCCACCCAGACGGCCCGCCACCTGGAGCCTCACCCCTCGAGCGCCCGCCCTCATACACCGCATCACGGCCTGTCGAACGGCTCTTCGAAAGGCCACCCGCCGCTCCAACTGATCCGCCACGCTTCTCGCGAGCAAAGCAGCGTTCAGCTCCGGCTGGCGAATCTCCACGATGTTGATCCGCACCCGCTTTTCGGTGGCCGATTCCAGTATCCGACGCAACTCCTCAATCTTCGCGCCACCTTTGCCGATGACAATTCCTGGCTTGGCAGCATGAATCGTTACACTGATCTGGTTGGCTGACCGCTCGATCTCGACTCTCGGGACGCCGGCATCCTGCAGGCGGCCTGAGATGTTCTTCCGGATTTGCAGGTCTTCTTGAAGGATACCGGCAAAGTTGTGCCGATCCGCGTACCACCGAGCCTGCCGCTCCGCAGAAATGCCGAGCCGGAACCCCACCGGGTGAACTTTCTGTCCCATACCTATTCTTTCTCGGCCACGACCACGGTGATGTGGCACGAACGCTTGTGCAGACCTCCTGCGCGGCCCCGTGCCTTCGCCCGAAATCTTCGCAAAGTCCGACCCGGATCTGTCAGCACGCGCACGACGTACAGGTTGCTCGGCTCCATATCGAGATTGTTCTCCGCATTCGCCGATGCCGACTTCACCGCTTTGGCGATCGGCGTGCTCGCCCGATACGGCATGAATCGCAGCAGCGCGAGCGCGTCACTCAGCGACTTCCCTTTGATAGCATCGCCCACGAGTCGCACCTTCCGCGGGGACATGCGGACGTCGCGTGCGATCGCGTGAACCTCAATTCCCGGCACGGAACTTCCCCATGGTCTGTCCGCTCATCGAACTCGCGTCGCCTTCTCACCACGGGCCGTATGCCCGCGGAAGTGCCGCGTGGGGGCAAACTCGCCGAGCTTGTGCCCAACCATGTTTTCCGTGACATAAATCGGTACGTGGCGGTGCCCATCGTGGACCCCCAGGGTGTGCCCGACCATTTGGGGGAAAACCGTAGAGTCCCTCGACCAGGTCTTCACGACGGCCTTCCGCCCGGTCTGATTCATGATCTCTACCTTGTGCAGCAGCTTCACGTCCACGTATGGACCTTTTTTCAGCGAGCGACTCACAATACCTCCACCTGGATCTGGAGACGCGTCAACTAGCGCGAGCCGCGCCGACGCACAACGAAACGATCCGCATCCCTACGCCGTCGGGTCCGGAAGCCCATGGCCGGCTTCCCCCACGGCGTCTGAGGCTGACCACCCCGGGGCGCCTTTCCTTCGCCACCCCCGTGAGGGTGGTCTCTGGGGTTCATCACAGAGCCTCTGACGGTTGGCCGAATGCCCCGCCACCGACTCCGACCTGCCTTGCCGAGCTTCTGCCCGGCATGTTCCGAGTTTCCGACCTGGCCAATCGTAGCCATGCACGTGAGGTGTACACGCCGGACCTCTCCCGAGGGCAGGCGGATCTGCGCCCACTCGCCATCTTTCGCGAGCAATTGCGCGGCGTTTCCCGCGCTCCGAACCATCCGTGCCCCCTGGCCGGAACGCAATTCAATGTTGTGAACGGTAGTGCCGACCGGAATGTTCCGCAGCGGCAGCGCATTCCCCACGTTGATCTCGGCGGTCGTTCCGCTCGACACCGTGGCGCCAACCTTCAATCCGTTCGGTGCGATGATGTAGCGCTTCTCACCATCCGAATACTCGAGCAGTGCGATGCGCGCGGATCGATTGGGGTCATACTCAATAGACGCTACCTTCGCCTCCATGTCTACCTTGTTACGCTTCCAGTCGATCAACCGGTACATCCGTTTTGCGCCACCGCCCTGGTGGCGCACCGTCAGGCGGCCCAAGTTGTTGCGCCCCGCTTTGCTCTTCAGCGGCTCGATGAGGCTCTTCTCGGGTTTGACCTTCGTAACTTCCTCAAAAGTGAACCCAACCATGGCCCGACGGCTAGGAGATGTCGGCCTGAACACTCTTGTCGGCAAGCTGGATTACCTCATTCACCCGTGTATTGGTCCAGGGACTAGACGCCCTCGAACAGCTCGATGCGATCGCCTTGCTGCAGCGAAACAATGGCTTTTTTCCAGGAGGCCGTGAGGCCGCGCGTCTTGCCCATCCGCTTCAGCTTGCCTTCAACCCGGACAACATTCACTGCGCGCACGTGCACGCGGAATATCTCTTCCACCGCTCTTCTTATCTCCACCTTGTTTGCCCTGCGAGCGACCTCGAACACATATTGCCCCCCTTCGGCAAGCATCGTGCTCTTCTCGGTAATCACCGGCCGTCGCAGGACCTCGTATGAATTCATGGCTCTGATCGGCTCTCCTCCGATGTCACCGCCGCGCGGGGCCGGGCTAGGAGTAGGTCGCTCACCCGCTGTGCCGCGTCACCCACGAAGATGATCTTGTCGGCCTGCATGACCTGGATCAGATCGAAGCCATTGGGTTCCGCAATGAAGATGTCAGTGAAGTTGCCCGCCGCCCGGCGCAGGGGCTGATCCCGCTCAGGCACAATGACGAGAACGCTGCCGACAACCCCCAGAGCAGCCAGGGCGCTCCGGAGAGTCTTTGCTCGCCCGTCGCCCACGTCGAGGTTATCCACCACCACGACATCGCCCGAAGCCATTTTCTCTGAAAGTGCCGACCGGACGGCCAGACGTCGCATCCGTTTAGGCAATGCGCGGTGATAGCTGCGCGGATGCGGTCCGAAAGCAGTACCGCCACCCTTCCAGTGAGGGGCATACCGAGCACCCTGCCGTGCCCGACCGGTGCCTTTCTGCCTCCACATCTTGCGGGTACTTCCGGACACTTCGCCGCGGGTCAGGGTATCCGCCGTCCCCTGGCGCCGGTTGGCCAACTGGGTAACGACGGCTTGATAGACCACAGGCCGGTTCGGCTCTATTCCGAACGTCCGGTCATCTAGCGTGATTTTTCGAGGGCTGGAGCGTGAGCGGCTCCGAACGGAAACCTCCACTATCGCCTCCGTCGCCCGGCGGACTTGGATTTCTTGATCAAGACCAGACCACCTCGCGGACCCGGCACAGAGCCTTTCACCGCGACGAGTGCCTGCTCGGCATCGACGGCCAGCACTGCTAGCCGCTTCACGGTAACGTTGTCACCCCCCATGCGCCCGCTCATGCGCGTGCCTTTGTAGACACGGCCGGGGGTGGTGCCGGCGCCCACGGCGCCAGGCGCGCGCCAGCGATCCGACTGCCCGTGCGTCTTGGGGCCGCCGTGAAAGCGATATCGGCGGACGGTCCCCGCGAATCCGCGGCCTTTCGTCACACCCACGACATCTACCTTCTCATCAGCAACAAACAACGAAGCATCAATCTTGTCGCCCACGGCCACGTCATCGCCGATTGCATCGAACGGTACTTCGCGCAGGTGACGCAGCCGGAGCCTGGTAGCTTTCGTGATATGCCCCAGTTGCGGTTTGTTCAGCTTCGAGGACTCCTCGTACCCGATCTGGATAGCAGCGTAACCGTCCCCATCAGTTGTCTTGATCTGAGTCACGAAGCACGGACCCACGGACAGCACGGTAGTCGAGACCACGGCACCGCTGCCGTCTACCATACGGCCCATACCGAGCTTGCGGCCCAACAATCCCTGAATCACAGCGTTTTCCTGACGCGGGTGCTTAGAGCTTGATCTCGATATCGACGCCCGACGCCAGGTTGAGGCGCATGAGAGCGTCGATGGTGCGCGGGCTCGGATCCAACACGTCAATTAGCCGCTTGTGCGTCCGGATCTCGAACTGTTCGCGCGAATCCTTGTCGATGAATGGGGACCGAGTCACACAAAACTTCTCGATGCGCGTCGGCAGCGGAACGGGCCCAGCCACCTGGGCACCCGTTCGCTCAGCAGTTTCAACGATCTGCCGAGCCGCCTGATCGAGGCCTCTGTGGTCAAAAGCCTTCAAACGGATCCGGATGCGCTGCCGAACGCGAGCCACGTTCTACCTCACGCAGCCGTCGAAGTGATGACGCCGGCACCGACCGTTCGACCGCCCTCGCGGATTGCGAATCGCAGGCCTTCTTCGATAGCCACCGGCTCGATCAACTCGATCTCCATCTGCACATCATCGCCGGGCATTACCATCTCCACGCCCTCGGGCAACTTGACGTTGCCCGTCACGTCAGTGGTGCGAATGTAGAACTGTGGCCGGTAGCCGTTGAAGAAGGGGGTATGTCTCCCGCCTTCTTCTTTCGACAGGACGTAGACCTGCGCGGAGAACTTCCGCAGCGGTTTGATACTGCCCGGCTTCGCGAGGACCATCCCACGGCTGACTTCGTCGCGTTCGACGCCCCTAAGCAGGCAGCCCACGTTGTCCCCAGCCTCCCCGGCGTCAAGCAGCTTCTTGAACATTTCGACACCGGTGACGACCGTCTTGCGGGTCTCGCCCATACCGACGATCTCGATCTCCTCGCTGACCTTGACCGTTCCGCGCTCGATCCGGCCAGTCACCACGGTACCCCGCCCTTTGATGCCAAACACGTCTTCGATCGGCATCAAGAATGGCCTGTCCCTTGCTCGCTCGGGTGTAGGGATGTACTCGTCGACGGCCTTCATAAGTTCCCTGATGCATTCGTACTCGGGCGCATCAAGATCTTTGGATTCGCTCTCAAGAGCCTTGAGAGCACTTCCGCGCACGATCGGGATTTCGTCGCCGGGGAAGCCGTACTTCGTGAGCAACTCACGAAGCTCCATTTCAACCAGTTCGAGAAGCTCTTCGTCGTCCATCATGTCAACTTTGTTGAGGAAGACCACCATAGCGGGCACTTCTACCTGGCGCGCGAGGAGGATGTGCTCTCGAGTCTGTGGCATGGGCCCGTCTGGAGCGGACACGACGAGGATGGCCCCGTCCATCTGGGCAGCGCCCGTAATCATGTTCTTGATGTAGTCCGCATGACCCGGACAGTCCACATGGGCATAGTGCCGATTATCAGTTTCGTACTCGACGTGCGCGATGGCAATCGTAATCCCGCGAGCGCGCTCTTCAGGCGCGTTGTCGATCGAATCGAAGCTGCGGAACTGAGCCTCGCCCTTGAGCGCAAGCGCCTTCGTGATGGCTGCAGTCAGGGTCGTCTTGCCATGGTCAACGTGCCCGATGGTGCCTACGTTGACGTGTGGCTTCGTTCGCTCAAACTTAGCTTTCGCCATGAAGAAACTACCTTTCTCAGTGTGTAAAGAGAAACATCGCCCAGTCCTTCGAGAATCCCGGGGAATTCTTGCGGCCGGGACCAAGGACCGGGCTGCGCGCAAAACTGAAATATATCAGAGGAAAGCGGGTAGTGCCACTCGGGCACCCAGTTATTGGCGGGCCAATACCTCTTTTGACACCGTCTCGTAGTGGGAAAACTCCATCGAGAAGCTTCCTCGTCCCTGGGTCAGCGACCGCAAACGCGTAGCGTAGCCAAACATCTCGGCGAGCGGTACTTTCCCTTGAATCGTATGGGCTGTTCCCCGCATGTCCATGCCCTCAATCCGCCCCCGCCGCGCATTCAGGTCCCCCACAACATCGCCGAGCATGGCGTCCGGCACCGTTAGCTCTACCTTCATGATCGGCTCGAGCAGACGCGGACCGGCCTTTTCGACGGCACGTCTCAAGGCAACCGATCCGGCTATCTTGAATGCCATTTCGGACGAGTCGACCTCGTGGTAAGAACCCTCCACCACGGTCGCCCGGATGTCCACGAGCGGGAATCCAGCTAGGACTCCGTTCTCCATCGCTTCCTTGACACCTGCCTGCACCGCCGGAATGAATTCTTTGGGAATCGAACCACCGACGGTCTTGTCGACGAACTCGAACCCCGAGCCGGGTTCGCGTGGTTCGACCTCCAGCCACACATCACCGTACTGGCCTCGCCCGCCGGACTGGTGAACGTACCGTCCCTGTTCTTTTGCCTTGCGGGAGATCGTCTCCCGATAGGCAACCTGGGGACGCCCCACCCGAGCGTCGACTTTGAACTCCCGCACCAGCCGATCGACGATCACTTCCAGGTGCAGCTCGCCCATTCCGGAAATAAGGGTTTGTCCCGTTTCCTCATCGGTTCGAATCCGGAATGTCGGGTCTTCTTCCCCAAGCCGACCGAGGGCCATAACCATGCGATCCTGATCCTGTTTGGTGCGTGGCTCGATAGATACCGAAATGACAGGCTCCGGAAAACGAATCGTCTCCAGAATGAGAGGTTTCTCGGAGTCGCAGAGCGTATCGCCTGTCACCGTGACCTTGAGACCGACCGCCGCCGCGATGTCTCCAGGGAAAATCGCCTCAACGTCTTCCCTGTGGTTGGCGTGCATTTTCAGCAGGCGGCTGATTCGCTCACGTTCGTCTTTGGTCGAGTTATAGACATATGAGCCGCTCTTCAGAACACCCGAATAGACCCGGATATATGCCAGCTTCCCCACAAACGGATCGGACACGATCTTGAAGGCTAGCGCCGCCAACGGCTCTTCTGGAACCGCCCGACGTGCCTCGATCTCACCAGTTCGTGGATGCACACCGGCGACCGGGGGCACGTCCAACGGGGACGGCAGATAGTCGACGATGGCATCGAGTAGGGGCTGAACGCCTTTGTTCTTCAGTGATGACCCGCAGAGGATCGGAGTTAGCTTGCCATCGATCGTTGCCCGCCTCAGCGCTGCCTTGAGCAACTCGACGGGAATATCGTGACCCTCCAGATACTGATGAAGCAAGTGCTCATCCAGTTCGACGATCCGCTCGACAAGGGCACCCCGCATTTGCTCGACTTCGGACACCATGCTTGCGGGGATCGGCTTCTCTTCCGGCGGCGTGTCCGGATCTGGGCCCCAGACCAGTGCTTTTAGGGAGAGCAGATCCACGATGCCCTCAAAGGCGGCTTCGATGCCGATGGGAAGCTGGATCGCCACGGGCTGGGCTCCGAGCCGCTCAGAGATCATGGCAAAGGTCCGATAGAAATCAGCGCCCGTTCGGTCCATCTTGTTCACGAAGCAGATCCGCGGCACGCCGTATTTGTCAGCCTGGCGCCACACCGTCTCGGACTGCGGCTCCACTCCGGCCACGCCATCGAATACCACGACGCCCCCGTCCAGAACGCGCAGGGAGCGCTCAACCTCTACGGTGAAGTCAACATGACCTGGAGTATCGATGATGTTAATGATGTGGTCACGCCATTCAGCGCTGGTTGCAGCGGCGGTGATGGTTATCCCGCGCTCGCGTTCTTGCGCCATCCAGTCCATGACCGCGGTGCCTTCGTGTACCTCACCGATTTTGTAGATCTTGCCGGTGAAGTAAAGGATGCGCTCGGTAGTGGTCGTCTTACCGGCGTCGATATGCGCAATGACACCAATATTGCGAATGCGTGTGAGATCCACGGCGAAGGCCGCCTACCAGCGGTAGTGCGCGAATGCCTTGTTGGCTTCCGCCATCCGGTGCGTATCGTCTTTGCGCTTCACCGTTGCGCCCTGTCCCCGAGCAGCATCCAACAATTCAGCAGCGAGCTTCTCTGCCATGCTCTTCCCCGGGCGTCCTCGCGAGGTGGCGATGAGCCACCGCATCGCGAGCGACGTGCGGCGCTCACCCCTGATCTCGACCGGAACCTGGTAGGTGGCACCACCAACTCTGCGGGGCTTAACTTCCAGAACCGGAGTCACGTTGCGCATGGCTTGCTCGAAGATGTCGACTGCGTTCTGATGGGCCTGGCGCTCAACGATGTCGAAGGCTCCGTAAACGATCTTCTCTGCCAACCCCTTCTTGCCGCTGACCATCAAGCGGTTAATGAACTTCTGCAGCGTGCGGCTACCGAACTTGGAGTCCGGCGGCGTTTCCCGGTGCACTACCCGAGTCCTACGGGGCATGCCCTAGATTCCCTTCAAGCGCAAAGCTAACTTGCATGTACTGAACCACCAGCCACTCGACAGATTATCGCCGAGCGGCGCGTGCGGTCTCCCCTTTGGATCCGTATTTGGAGCGCCCCTGTTTACGATCGCGGACCCCCTGAGCATCGAGCGCTCCCCGGACGACGTGGTAACGCACCCCAGGAAGGTCTTTGACGCGCCCACCCCGAATGAGCACGACCGAATGCTCCTGAAGGTTATGGCCCTCCCCGGGAATGTAGGCAGTGACCTCCATTCCGTTTGAGAGACGTACCCGAGCGATCTTCCTCAGCGCCGAATTTGGCTTCTTTGGCGTCATCGTTCGTACCTGAATGCAGACACCGCGCTTTTGGGGCGAGCCGCCCGAACGGCGGAGCCTCCCGCGCAATGAATTCAGTTGAAAACCCAGCGCAGGTGCCGACGTCTTCTTCGTGATTTGCGCTCGGCCCTTACGAACGAGTTGGCTAATAGTCGGCATGCGGCTCCTCTTGGATGCAGGCGGCGATTCTAGGTTTCGTCATCGAGCGTGTCAAGACCGGTCAGAGGTGTCGCCGGACATCTCATCTTCATCGGAGGTTTCGCCGGGGTCTCCGGTTGGCTCCGCGCCAGCCACAAAGGCCGCCTCGGGAACTGCGATCGGCGAGTCGAGAAACGCGGCCACAGCGTCCGAAGCGAGCTGCCGCTGTCGCCGGGCCTCAAGTCGGGCGGTGAGACCGGAGCCCGCGGGGATCAGTTTGCCGATGATGACGTTCTCTTTGAGGCCCATAAGATGGTCAACCTTTCCCATAAGCGCGGCATCAGTGAGCACGCGCGTCGTCTCCTGGAACGAAGCGGCAGCGAGGAAGCTCTCTGTGCTGAGGGAAGCCTTGGTTACGCCCAGCAGCACCGGACGCGCTGTCGCCGGCTCGCCGCCCTCGGCGAGAACCTCGCGGTTAGTCTCTTCGTACTCGAACCGGTCAACCAACTCGTCCCGCAGCAGGCTAGTATCGCCGGGCTCATCAACTCGCAGCTTGCGCAGCATCTGCCGCACGATGACTTCGATATGCTTGTCATTAATCGTCACGCCTTGGCCACGATAGACGGCCTGGACTTCTTCAACGAGGTACCGCTGTACCGCATCGCGGCCTTGGATACTCAGAATCTCTTGAGGATCCCGCGCACCCTCGGTGAGTTGTTCGCCGCCCGTAACGATCTGGCCGTCCTCGACGTGGAGGCGGGCTTGCGGTGGGACTTTGTACTCACGCTCATCGCGCTCTTCCGCGACAACACCAACTTGCGTAGTGGTCTTGCGACCCTCCTTGACTTCTCGCACCTCTACTGTGCCCGAGAGCTGAGCCACCACCGCGGGTTGATCCTCAGCGGTTGCAAGCGGTTCGCCGGCATTGACCCAGCCGCCATCCTCAACTACCAATTCATAGCCGTCAGCGAGAACGTGGTCATCCCGGTAGGTCTCCCGGGAGACCACTCGAATGACGCGGGACTCCTCGGTACGCGAGAGCTCGGCAACCCCGTCGATCTCTGACAGGAGCGCCTTGCCCTTGGGCTGCCGAGCCTCGAAGAGCTCTTCAACGCGCGGGAGGCCGCTTGTGATGTCGAGGCCCGCGACGCCTCCAGTATGGAATGTACGCATCGTAAGCTGGGTCCCCGGCTCACCGATCGACTGCGCGGCCACGATTCCCACCGCATCACCGATCCGAGCCAGCGAGCGCGTCCCCATATGCCACCCGTAGCACATCTGGCATACGCCGTAGTGCGACTCGCACGTCAGTGGAGACCGGAGGTAGATCTTGGTGATGCCCGAAGCCAACCCGATTCTCTCTTGAAGATCCTCGTCCATGACCTGGTTGCGATCCACTACGATCTCACCGGTGTCCGGGTCGATAATTGGGGCAGCCGGGACGCGTCCGGGGAGCTGATCCAAGCGAATCTGCCGGCGTTCTGGATCTCCGACATCTTCAATCCAGATGCCGAGCTCGGTGCCACAGTCTTCTTCAAAAACGATGATGCTCTGCGCGACGTCGATGAGGCGCCGGGTCAGGTACCCCGAGTCAGACGTTTTGATAGCTGTGTCAGCCAATCCCTTACGAGCACCGTGAGTCGAAAGAAAGTACTCCAGCACAGAAAGACCGTCGCGGAAGCTAGACTTGATTGGCAGCTCGATGATGCGTCCCGAAGGATCAGCCATCAGGCCGCGCATGCCAGACATCTGAGTGATCTGCTGAACGTTACCTTTCGCCCCGGACTGAGCCATCATGTGAACCGAGGCGAAGGGGTCGAGTGCCGCACCAACGGCTCGAGTCATCTCCTCTTTGGCTTGTGACCAGACCTGCACGACGGCTTCATACCGTTCCTCGTCGGTAATGAGGCCCCGGCGGTAGTCGCGCTCGACTTGGCTGACCTCCTGCTCGGCCGCTGAGAGAATCGGCCCTTTTTGCTCAGGAACCGTGATGTCCCCCACGGCAATGGTGATTCCCGAGACGGTTGCGTAATGGAAACCGATGGTCTTGATCTCGTCTAGCACGCCTGCCGTGATGCGGTTGCCGCACCTCCGAATGAGGCGCCCAACGAGGGACTTCAAAGCACCTTTGTCCATGGTCTGGTTCTGGAAACCGATGGGCTCGGCTCCGGCCGCCTCCAGCACCCGCGAGACCGCGTCATTGAAGATGATGCGGCCGGCGCTCGTAGTGACTCGGCGGGTCGTCCCGTCCAGGTCCGGGGAGCGCGCCGAGATTTCCGCAGCCAGGGCAATCTGGCCCAACTCATAGGCTAATCGAGCGTCATCGAAGCTTGCAAAGGCTCGACCCTCCCCCATCGCACCCGGCTTGACCATCGTTAGGTAATAGCAGCCCAGCACCATATCGAGAGTCGGGGCGGTCACGGGTTCCCCGTTCGAGGGTTGAACCAGGTTCCGGACAGAGAGCATCAGGTCACGAGCTTCATCTTTGGCAGCCGCAGACAAGGGAACGTGCACGGCCATTTGGTCGCCATCGAAGTCCGCATTGAAGGCCGCGCAAACGAGTGGGTGAATCTGAATGGCGCTTCCCTCGATAAGGACAGGCTGGAACGCCTGGATCCCCAGCCGGTGCAGCGTGGGCGCACGGTTGAGCAAGACCGGATGATCCTGGATAACTTCTTCGAGCACGTCCCAAACCTCAGGGCGCACTCGTTCAACCACCCGCTTCGCGCTCTTTATGTTGTGGACAACACCGCGCTCGACCAACCGTTGCATCACGAATGGCTTGAATAGCTCGAGGGCCATGCGCTTTGGCAGTCCGCATTGGTGCAGCCGCAGGCTGGGACCGACCACGATCACGGAGCGGCCAGAGTAGTCGACGCGTTTGCCGAGCAGGTTCTGCCGGAAGCGCCCCTGCTTACCTTTCAGCATGTCCGATAGGCTCTTGAGCTTGTGGTTGCTGGAGCCCGAGACTGCCCGCCCATGTCGGCCATTGTCGATGAGCGAATCCACTGCTTCCTGCAACATGCGCTTCTCATTGCGCACAATGATCTCCGGAGCCCCGAGCTCCTCGAGTCGCTTCAACCGGTTATTGCGGTTGATGACCCGGCGATAGAGATCATTGAGATCGCTCGTAGCGAAGCGGCCGCCGTCCAACTGAACCATCGGCCTCAGATCTGGAGGGAGAACAGGAAGAACAACCATGACCATCCACTCAGGCCGGTTTCCCGATTTGCGGAAAGCCTCAACGATTCGGAGACGCTTGGTCGCCTTCTTGCGGCGCTGTCCGGAAGACGAGTGCATCTCCCCCCGCAAGAATGTCGCGAGCGCATCCAAGTCGATGTGGCGGAGGAGATCACGGACCGCCTCAGCGCCCATTCCCGCCTTGAAGGTACGGCCGCACTCCCGCTGAAGTTCACGGTATTCGGTCTCACTGAGGGTCTGAAGCAGTTTGATCGACTCTATCCTCTTGATCCGAAGATCACCGAGATCCTTGGCGTCCTTTTCTTCCTTGACGACCTTCGCGCGCTCAGAGACCATCACCTCGTCCACCGCCGCATGGACCTGCTCGATCTCATCATCTGTCGACGTTCGCCATCTAGAGGCCTGAGCCTCGGCCTCGGCCTCGATGCGCTCGATTTCCTTCGCGAGTGTCTGGCGCAGTTCAACTTGGTGGCCCGCCTCAACCAGGGCATTCACCGGAACGACCGTTGCTCCGGTGGGTTCAAAAACGATCGCCTCCGGAGTAACCTGACCAATCACCGAAGAAAGCAATTCGTCTATGAACTGGCCAGCCTCAGTGACACGGTTCACCTCTACTTCTTTGGTGGCGTTCAGTTCAGAGAGCCGCTGATCCAGGTGTGACTGGATCTCCTTGAGCTTTTCGTCTCGGATTCCCTGCAGTTCTTGCTCTCGATCGGCCGCTGCCCGCCGCGCTCTTTCAACACGGCCTTCGACCTCGGCATGAACCTGATCGATCTCCCGCTGTCGAGCCTGGTCGTTGATCTCGCTGACGATGTACTTCGCGAAGTAGAGGACCTGCTCCAGCACCCGCGGCGTCACGTCAAGAAGCAGGCCGATACGGCTCGGCGTGCCGCGTACGAACCAAATGTGGGTGACGGGAGAAGCGAGCGTGATGTGTCCCATCCGCTCGCGACGCACTTTCGCGCGGGTCACTTCAACGCCACACTTGTCGCAGACAACACCCCGGTACCGGATGCGCTTGTATTTGCCGCAGGAGCATTCCCAGTCTTTCGTAGGTCCAAAGATACGCTCGCAGAAGAGACCGTCGCGCTCGGGATTTAGCGTTCGGTAATTGATGGTTTCGGGTTTCCGGACCTCGCCCCGCGACCAAGAACGAATCTGATCCGGCGAGGCGAGCCGAATTCGCACCGCATTGAAATTGTTGACTTCTACTGCCATTGCTTCCCCCGAACCCCTCTTCCGCTACTCGCCACGCTCGAATCCCGTCAGGTTGATATCGAGTGAGGGCACATAATCCGAGCTCACATCTTCCAGCAATGGGATGCCCTCCTCGTCTTCATTGAGCACTTCGACTGCCAACCCAAGGCTCTGTAGCTCCTTGACTAGTACCTTGAAGGACTCCGGAACGCCCGGTTGGAACACGTCCTCGCCCTTCACTATCGCTTCATACGTCTTGACCCTGCCCGCGACGTCATCTGACTTCACGGTCAGCATCTCCTGCAGCGTTGCAGCCGCGCCGTAGGCCTCGAGCGCCCAGACCTCCATCTCACCAAACCGCTGCCCGCCGAACTGCGCTTTACCTCCAAGCGGCTGCTGGGTGATGAGGGAGTATGGCCCAGTCGACCGGGCATGAATCTTGTCTTCCACCAAGTGGATCAGCTTGAGCATGTAGATATAGCCGACGGTCACCTTCTGACCGAACAACTCACCTGTGCGACCGTCGCGAAGAAACTGCTTACCATCTTCCGGAAGTCCGGCTAGCCGGAGTTGCTGCCGAATGTCGTCCTCAGTGGCGCCGTCGAAGACCGGTGTTGCGAAACGCAAGCCAAGTGCTTCTGCAGCCCAGCCGAGGTGTGTCTCGAGTATCTGACCAACATTCATTCGGGACGGGACGCCCAAAGGGTTCAGAATGATTTCAACCGGACGGCCGTCCGGCAAGAACGGCATGTCCTCAAGAGGCAAGATCTTGGCGACCACACCTTTGTTCCCGTGGCGCCCCGCCATCTTGTCTCCCTCGGCGACCTTGCGCTTCTGGGCGATGGTGACGCGTACCAGCTTGTGCACGCCGGCTTGAAGATCAGCATGGGCATCGCGATCGAAAACTTTTACATCCACCACGCGCCCGCGTTCCCCATGAGGTACGCGGAGCGACGTATCGCGCACTTCACGCGCTTTCTCGCCGAAAATCGCGCGGAGCAGACGCTCTTCCGCGGTTTGCTCGGTCTCGCCCTTAGGAGTGATCTTCCCGACCAGGATGTCACCTGGCTTAACCTCAGCACCCACACGAATGATGCCGTCGGCATCCAGATCGCGAAGCGCATCCTCGCCCGCGTTCGGGATATCGCGCGTGATCTCTTCCGGGCCCAGCTTCGTGTCCCGGGCTTCCACCTCATGCTTCTCGATATGCACGGATGTGAACTTGTCCTCCCGGACGATGCTCTCGCTGAGAATGATGGCATCCTCGAAGTTGCCGCCCTCCCAGGACATGAAGGCAACCAGTACGTTCTGACCCAGCGCCAGCTCGCCACCTTGCGTAGATGAACTGTCTGCAAGAGGCTGACCCCCACGTACCCGCTGTCCCTTGCGGACGATCGGTCGATGATTCATGCTCGTGCCTTGGTTGGAACGCCCGTACTTGCGCAACGTCTGACCCGCGGTGCCGGTCTTCCCTTCGACCCATTTCCAGCCGCTCGGCAGCGATTGGTGGCCATCACCGGCCGTCTCACCGTCCGTCGCCCTGACTTCGACTCTTCTGGCATCTACTTCAGAGACGATTCCATCAAACGGCGCGAGAACCACCTGTCCCGAGTCCTGCGCAGTCTGGACCTCCATGCCGGTGCCCACGAGTGGGGCTTCCGGAGCGATCAGCGGGACTGCCTGACGTTGCATGTTCGCGCCCATCAGGGCTCGGTTGGCATCGTCGTGCTCGAGGAAGGGGATGAGCGCCGCCGCCACGCTGACGATCTGATGCGGTGAAACGTCGATATAGTCAACCCGATTCGGACTCTCTATCAGGAAAAGCGGCCCGCGACGGACCGACACTGCCTCTTCAGCAAACGTGCCATCGTCGTTCAACACCACATTTGCCTGCGCGATGGTGAATCGCTCTTCCTCGTCGGCCGGAAGCAACTGGATTCGGTCGGTCACAACGGGCTTGATCGCGATGCGAGGCAGTTGGTCCTTTAGCCCGGCCAGCTTCTTGGCCAAGGTCGGCTCCACCACCGTGCCTGCCGGCGCCACTTCTTTGCCGGACTTGGGGTCTAGGACCGCCCGGCCAAGCGTCCGTCCGATGGAGTCTTCGCCGTTGTTCGCGACGTCGCGCAGTACCACTCGGTACGGCGTCTCGATGAACCCATACTCATTAATCTGGCCATAGGTTGCGAGCGAGCCGATGAGGCCGATGTTTGGACCTTCTGGCGTCTCGATAGGACAAATACGGCCGTAATGACTGTGATGGACGTCCCGTACTTCAAAACCTGCGCGGTCGCGAGACAGGCCACCCGGACCCAAAGCTGAGAGGCGACGCTTGTGGGTCAGTTCCGCCAGGGGGTTCGTCTGGTCCATGAACTGGGACAACTGGCTGCCGCCGAAGAACTCACGCATCGCCGCCACGACTGGTCGGATATTGATCAGCGTGGAGGGGGTGGCGGTCTTGGGATCGATGATGCTCATCCGCTCTTTGACCACACGCTCCATGCGCAAGAGCCCCACCCTGAACTGGTTTTGAATGAGCTCGCCGACCGCGCGGACCCGTCGATTGCCCAGGTGGTCGATGTCATCGGCGTGACCCCGACCATTGTTCATCTGGATCATCTCGCGAACGATCGCGATGACGTCATACGGCGTCAGGACCCGCTCAGCTATCGGCTGAGCCAATTCCAGGCGACGATTGACCTTGTAGCGACCTACGCGGCCGAGGTCATACCGGCGGAAGTTGAACAACAGGGACGTCAGCAGTGACTGCGCGTTGGACACGGTGGGCGGGTCCCCCGGACGCAGCCTCCGATAGAAGTCGATCACTGCCTCATCGGCCGACTTGGTCGGGTCACGATCGATCGTTGATTGGATGTACTGGTGCTCGGGACGATTGTCGACCGATGCATAGAGCGCCAGGAGCTCGTCATCCGTGCCTTTGTCAAGCAATCCAGGGATCGGCTGTACCGCTGCCACAGCGCGGAGCAGGGTCGTGAGCGGGATCTTGCGCTTCCGGTCGACCTTTACCGAAAGGACATCTTTATTGGAAGTTTCAAACTCGAGCCATGCCCCACGACTCGGGATGAGTTTGCCCTTGCAAAGCGGGCGGCGGCTGGTTTCGTCTTCATCGAGGGTGAAATAGACCCCAGGTGAACGCACGAGCTGGCTAACCACCACTCGCTCAGCCCCATTGATGATGAAGGTACCGGTAGTGGTCATAAGTGGGAAATCTCCCATGAAGATTTCCATGCTCTTCTCTTCCGCTTCTTCGCCCTTGATCTCAAGCCGAGTCCATACTCGCAGCGACGCCGCATGGGTCAAATCCTTGTCGCGGCATTCCATTTCGTCGTATTTCGGATCGCCAAATCGGTACGCTGGCTCTCCATCCGGTCCGGTGACCGCCAGGTACAGGTCCATGTTTCGACCGGTGAAGTCCGAGATCGGTGAGATCTCTTCGAAAACTTCGCGGATCCCGTCGGTGAGGAACCAGCGGAAAGACTCCCGCTGAACGTCGATGAGATCGGGCATGTCAAGCACCGAAGGGATGCGCGCGAAAGAAACACGACCGGTGTCTTCGCGGGTCGAGAGGCCCAGCGGTGGACGAAAACTCAAAGCCATAGGGGGAAACGCCTCCTCGATCCAGCTTTAGAAAAGGGGCTAGTTCGCCGGGGAAAGCTTGCCGGCAGGCACAGCGCGGCTTAAAGTGGTGCCCCGGCCATGTTTCGTCAGGTGAGGCTCTCGGGGGCTGGGGATTGGGTTCCTCACGTGCAACAAGAGCGACGATCCCGTCTCAGTATAAGCCCGGTCTCATGCCGTGTCAAAGGAGTGTGCTGGTTCAGGACATTGGTGACAGTTGCGCCCCCGGGCGGATGGAGTCTGGATGGTACTGCAACAGAAACTTGAGGGGGGTGAGGTA
>JACQOR010000079.1 GCA_016202435.1 Chloroflexota bacterium | reverse complement strand
GGCCGTTCCGGTCCAGGGCCTCGATGCGGTCGATATAGAGCTGCGCAAGCTCCCGGGCTGAGAGGTCGCCGGTCTCGTAGGCCCGCTGAATGTCCTCGATGGTGGTTTCCAGCAGATGAAAGGAGTCTGCTCCCGCCGCGGGCTGCGTCATCTTCGGCCTCCAGGCAGCGCCGGCGTGGCTGCGGTCGGCAGTCGGCCTCCGGGTTGCGCCCCGGCGGAGGCTAGCCACGTCGTGTACGCCAGCAACCTTACCATCAAACCCGGTGCATTCTAGCCAATCTTCCACAAGAGGGACGGACATCTGGGAGGAGAGGCTGATGATGCCGGCGCAACGGCTCAGCGGCGAGCACTGCGATTGTTCGCAGGCGAGCGCAAAGCAGGCCCAGGGGAGAAGCGAGCGGCGCGAGCGTGCGAATCGGGCAACCGAGCGGTTGGCCCGGTCATCGGTGCGAAGGCTCGGAGCACACCTGGCAGGAATCCTGGGGCCGTTCTTCCGGTCGCTGGCCTGGCGCGAGGTGGACCGAACACGCTGCTAGTGTGCCGAGGTGACCCCCTCCCCGAGAGCCTCCAGCAGCGCCTTGCGCGCCTCACGCATGGAGCGGAGCCCGCGGTACATGTCGCCCTCTTGGGCCTCCATGCGGTCGTATACCTTCACGTCGTTCACGTAGATCTCAAAGCGGCCGCCGCCTGAAGGTGTGAGTTGAATCTCCGTTTCCTTGACACGGCCCTCGGCCAGTTCAG
This sequence comes from Chloroflexota bacterium, assembly GCA_016202435.1. GTDB lineage: Bacteria > Chloroflexota > UBA6077 > UBA6077 > SHYK01 > JACQOR01. The sequence goes on along the minus strand of JACQOR010000079.1, from coordinate 9,691 downwards.
CCGCCACACTGGCGGCTTGCCAGAAGTACCCTCAGGTCACACAGTACTTGATCTCGAGCCTGGCCTTGCCTTCTGCCATGTTGCCTCCGGGTTGATGATTGCTGCAGTGTTGTACCCCCGCCGGGCGGCCAGCGGCTAGCGTGTCTCGGACATATGTCCGCTGCCATAAGGGAAACCTTCGCACAAGTTAGGGGTGGGCACGGATGTCCGCCCAGAAGCTTCCCGGAATACTGGTGACAATGGGGAAACCTGCGGTTCGTGGCCGAGCCCTGGTGGGGTTGCTGGTTCTTTCGGGCTTGTTGACCGTGGCAGTGGTGGGCGCCGGCGCCAGCACGGCGGACGCACAGGTTGCGAGCCCGAGCCCGACGGCCACCCGGACGCCAACCGCAACCACCACGCGGACGGCAACCGGGACGCCGGGTGTGGCAGCAACGCCGACCGCCACGCGGACGCCAGCCAGCACCCGAACACCGACGAGAACCCCCAGCCCCACGCCTACGGCCCGGCCGACCAGCACCCGAACTCCCACCCGGACGGCCGGGCCCACCAATACCCCGCGACCGACCAACACGCCGCGGCCGACCACCACACCCCGGGTCACGCCCACGCCAGTTCCGAAGGTTGACTGGGCCCTGGTGCGGGACATGCCTGCCCGGTCGGGTCCGCTCCTGGTCGCCTACTACTACCCCTGGTACGACATGAGCACGTGGACGACCGGGATCACACCCGATCAGCCGATCCAGCCCTATCTCTCTGCAGACCCGATCATCATGGAGCAACACATTGTGCAGGCGCAGGAGGCCGGCATCGACGTCTTCAACGTGGCGTGGCTGGGACCGGATAACCCGACCGACTGGAACCTCGCCCGGATGCTGCCGATCGCTGCGTCGCACAACTTTGCACTCACCGCTAGCTTCGAGGCCGATAGTCCGTTCTTTTCGTCACGGCAGGACTTCGTGCGGGCCCTGAGGTACGCGCTTGGCTCCTATGCGGCGCAACCCGGCTACTTGCGCTACGAGGGGAAGCCGGTGCTCTTCTTCTGGCGCCTCGGCGCCATACCGCGGGGGGTGGCCGAGTCGCCGGTCGAGGCCTGGAAAGCGGTGCGAGCCGCCGTCGACCCCGATGGCCTGGCCATCTGGATTGGTGAGGGGGATCGCTTCGAGTACCTGGAGGTCTTCGATGGCATCTACCCGTACAGCGTTGCCTGGTCCTCGCATGTCGCCGGAACCACGAAGCTTTACGCCAGTCGAACCCGGTGGCAAGCCGAGCACCTGGGTGCCCGCAAGCTCTGGGTTGCGACGGTCATGCCCGGGTACGACGATCACACCACCGGACGGCCGGACGCTTTCAGCCGCGACCGCGCCGAGGGCGCTTTCTATGACGAGACCTGGAGGGCGGCTATCGCAACACGGCCCGACTGGGTCATGATCGTCAGCTGGAATGAGTGGGTTGAGGGCTCACAGATCGAGCCAAGTCGTTCGTACGGCGATCTCTATCTCACGGCAACTCAGGCACTGGTTGCCGAGTGGAAAGGTGTTCAGGGGGCGCTTCTTGGCGATCATCCGGCAATGACGGGAGCAACAGAATTCGACGACTCCGCTCCTCCGCTGGCACCGCATGCGCTCTCTGAGGACCTGTTCGGGCCGTGGGAAATCCTGGCTGAGGATCAGGAGCAGGAACCGCCAGAAGTGGTGGCTGGCGATCCCGGTGCCGAACCCAATACCGGGTTGGCTTGACATAACGCCGAGATCGGCGACTCGCCAGGGCTAGGGCATCAACCAGATACGAAGTTCTTGCCGCGGTTCGGCGGACCAGCCACCTCAGGTGGGCGAGCGCTGGGCAACGAGGCCTGTGCCGAAGTCACTGCGTAAAAATGCGGAAATGGTCGGCGTTGCCTCGAACGACACCCGCGGTCGCCGGACCCTTGGGCAGATCGGCCCCCCTGGCAAGCTCGGCAACGTGGTCGCCGGCGGCCCGGAGCCGGACCGCGAGGGAATGAGCGATGTTGTAGAGCACGCGGATAGCGCCGTGGTGCCGCTGCTCCAGAAGTTCTTTGAAGGCGGCGTGGGGGAACTTCAGCAGGGCGCAGGGCTCACTCGCGTAGACCGACGCAGAGTGGGTGCCGCCGAGTAGCAAGCTGGTCTCGGCGAGCACGGACCCCTCGGCCAGGTGTGCCAGGATTTGCTCCTGGCCCGCCGCGTTCCTGGATCTGACCTCGACCGATCCGGCGACGATCGCGAAAAAGGCATCGGCCTCATCGCCCTGCGAGTACACCAGTTGGCCCGCGTTGAGCTCGATTCGGCCGGCATGCTTGAGCAGCTCGGGCCAATCGTCCTGATTTACCCCGCCGAAGAGGGGCGTGGCGGGAAGCTCGGTACCTCCTCTGTTTGTGGCCACTTTCTCACGCTCCTTGCAAGAGTGGGCGAAGTCTCGTGGAACGGCCTCAAGGCGAGCTCCAGACGTTCCGGCGGCAGGTCGATTGGTCCACGGCAACTCAGCGAACCGGAAAGCTCAAGCGCGGCGGTGCCAGTGGGGTGGATTATGCCAGGCAGAGAGGCGCGCTGCCGAATTGAGCCCGCCACGAGTGCGGAGGAGCAATGGGATCCGACCATGAGCACTCCGACGTGGCGAGGCCAGGACCGGCGGCTTCACGGGGTCACCGTCGCGAGCCGGGGGTTTCCACGGGGGCCCGAGTGTTCCGCTGTGGGAGGATGAACCGATGGCGACGCCCGGTTTTACGCCAGGGTGGTAGCATCAGAAGGCGGGAACATGCACCGCCGGCGGCCGCCCGGTGGGTGTGAAGCCGCAGCAAGGGTGGGTCTGATGCCAACCAGTCGTAGGACATTCGGCGTCGCGGTTGCCCTGGTTCTCCTATCGGCTGTTGGCCTTTTGGGGGCTTTGAGTCGCACGGGAGCCCCCGGGGTGTTGGCGTTTCCGGTGTCAGGCCAGGTTCTCCAGGGTCCGGTCCCCGAGCCGGTGAGACCGCGCCTGACGGCTGTGGGCGATGGGGAGGCCCGAGCCCAGCCGGACATTGCGATCGTTACCGTTGGCGCCGTACAGATTGCTCCGAGCGCATCAGTTGCCATGGCAGACGTGAACCAACGCGTCAGCGCCACCATAGATGCGCTGAAAGGTCTCGGCGTCCTGGAGCGCGACATCCAGACGAGCGGCCTCTCCCTACAGCCAATCCAGAGGCCTCGAGCGTCGTCGGACCAGGGCCCACCAGAGATCGAAGCCTACCGCGCGAGCATCAATCTGGTGGTAACCGTCAGGGATGTTTCTCGCGCCGGCGCGGTGCTCGACGCGGCGCAGTCCAGCGGTGCAAACGTCATTGGCGGAATGCGGTTTGCGCTCTCTGATCCGTCGCGGGTTAGAGCCCGGGCGCTGGCGAACGCGGTTGAGAACGCCGGCCGCTATGCCCAGGAAATGGCCGCCGCGGCGGGCGTCCATCCTGCGGAGGTAATCTCGATCGCCGACGAGAGCAGCGGCTTGCCGGGTCCGCGTCCCGTGGCCGAAGCCCGGGCGGCGCTTTCGGCAGACGCCTCGACCCCGATTGAAGCCGGCGAGCTGGTGATGCAGGCGCGCGTCCGCGTGACCTACGCCTTGAGCCCGTAGGTCTAGCGCGAGGCCGGCGCCACGCCTTCCCAGCCGAAGATCCGGACGGTGCTCCATCGGCCCCAGAAGATGTAGGGGACGAAGACCAGCGGCCTCACGAGCATGGGTGCGACCATAGCCCAGGCGATGCCCAGTGCTCCCAGCGGGGTCCCCTGGGACAGGAAGAGTGCGAGTGGCAGACTACCCCACATGGTGAAGAGGGTGACGATCATCACCACGAGCGTGTCCCCCGATCCCTGGAAGGATTGCGCAGCCACTTGCGTGAGCCCGGTGAAGATGTAGCCAACTGCCTGGATCAGCAGCCACGTGCGGGCCGCTTCGAGAAACTCCGGATCCCGAGCGAAAAGGGACATGAAGAGATCCGGAAACAGGACGATGAGCGCCGTGAGCATGGCGTTCCCGACGAGGCCCAGGCCGCAGGCCCAGAGAATGGTATTTCTGGCGCGATCAGGCTTTCCGGCCCCAAGGTTTTGGCCGACGAGAGTCCCGGAAGCCTGTCCCAGCCCCTGACTCCCCAGATGTGAAAACATCTCGACCCGGCGGGTGATCGTATAGGCCGCCGTGGCCAGGTCCCCGAAAGGGGTGACCAGACGGAGAAACAGGAGCTGTGCTGTCGTTCTCTCCATGCCATTGATGGCGGCGGGCAACCCGATCCTGATGAGCTGCCGAACGATGTCCGGATCGAAGCGGAAGCCCCGAAAAGTGAGGTGGAGGCGTGAGCTGCCGGTAAAGAGGACCCAGGCAAGATAGGCCAGCGCAAAAACGTGGGCGACTACGTTTGCCAGCGCGGCGCCGGCGATTCCGAGCGCAGGGAGACCGGCCAGTCCGAAGACCAGCGCCGGACTCAAAAAGATGTGGATTAGCCGCGAGATGGCGGTCGATTTCATTGGAGTTACCGTGTCGCCCGCGGATGCGAGCGAATGTCCGGCGAGGTTCTGCATTCCAATGCCCAGTTGTCCGACGAACTGAATCCGCATGTAGTTGGCCCCCTGCTCCACCACGGCGTCCGAAACACCGATCAGGCGCAACAGGTGCTCGGTCAGGTAGATGCCGATGAAGGCCAGGATCAGGCAGTAGACAAAGCTGAGGGTGACTGCGTGGACGACGACCTGGTTCGCCAGGGCCGGATTTCCCATGCCTATGGCCCGTGCGACCATCGCCCGCATTGCCCAGTCGATACCCATGCGGGCAGTAAAGGTCATTTGGGCGAATTGCTGAGCGGCGCCGATGCCCGCGATGGCGACGTGGCCGAAAAATCCGGCCCAGACCAGGTCGGCGACCTGATCGACTACCCGCAGGACACCCTCGATGAATTGGGGCCAGGCGAGGAATACCAGATTGCGGGGAATGCTGCCGGAGGTCAGATCTCGATCAGACCGGGGCGGGCGTCGGGGGCCCGGGCTTCGGAACCAGCCTGAATCGCGCCCGCTGCCGTTCCGGGGGTGGGGCCCGTGCCCATTCTCAGTCTTTTCCGCGGGAAGCTGCCGGATCGAGCCGGCGCGCGGCACGACCGAGCTATCCGCCGCCATTAGGCATTAACCAGAACGCGCCTCATATAGGAGATAGCTTATAGGTTCGTGATAAGAATATCAAGGTTGCCTAAGTACCTTGGTGCTGCGGAGATCTCTCGGGTCGGCCTCGTGACTCTTTGGACGCGGGACTTCCGGGACTTGATGAAGAGCGGCCCGCCGGCAGGTGCCGGCGGGCCGCTCGCGTTGTGGGTCTGCTGTGCCCTTTACGGGTCGCTACATGGCGTCGCGCAGGTTGGCCGTGGTGGCGCCACGCCGGACATCGCGCCCAACGCTCCCGTTCCTGGTCAGGAATTCCCATTTATCGATCATCTTCTGGCGCAGGCTGGGAGAGAGGTCGTTCACCGGCGGGAACTCGTCTTTCCAGGCAAAAGGCCTGGTGGCATCGATGAGCATGGAGGACAGGGTCAAGCCGTGCTCAAGCGGCACTTCTTTCTGTTGTGGGGTGGGCCGCGGCGCCGTTGGCCCGATCCACATGTTGCGGTAGATGTGGACTGACTCCGCCGGATCGATCCTGGAGCTTATTGCCCAGAAGACCTCGCGAGCGTCGTTAGGGTCGATGTCGTCATCGACCAGAACGAGCATGCGGGGCGGGCGGTTCTGTCCGGCGGCGTTGACGCCGGACATGAGGAAATCCGCCACCCGCTTAGCATGTCCCGCGTACATCTGGTGGATCGACACCACCATGAAGGGCCCCGCGTTGCCAACCCCTCGGATGTCGTGGAACCCGGCCCGTTTGAGCTCTCGCATGATCTCGGCGCTGGACCGGATAGAGCTGCCGTCGCGGCTGACGCCCTTGTACGGAGGCTCACCGTTGATAATGGGGTCATTCCGATAGTAGACGGCGTCCACCCGTACCACTGGCGCCGCGTGGCCGCCGATGTGCGAGTAGTAGCCAGAAGCTTCACCGAACGCTCCTTCTACTCGCATCGGCTCATGGTCGGGATGCATGATGAAGCCTTCGAGGACGACCTCTGACCCGGCCGGGATGGGAAGGTCGGTGACCCTGCCCTTGATGACTGGAACGGGGGCGCCCCGGATAAACCCGATCATTTCCAGTTCTGATACCCCCCAGGGCTCGCCGCTGTTTGACGCCACGAGTAACGAAGGTTCCTGACCTAGCGAGATCACGACCGGGCAATCGAGGCCCTGCTCGAACCAGTGGTCGCGGATGATCTGGCCATGGTGGCCGTGGGCAGTGTGCAGGCCGACGTGATTGCGATCGAAAAGCTGGCTGCGGTAGGAGCCAATATTTACGAAACCGTTGTACGGGTCGCGCGTGATCACTGCGCTGCAGCAACCAACGTAGGGGCCCCCATCCAGCTCATGCCAGGTCGGCGCTGGAAAAATGCTCAGATCGACGCGATCGCCCTCCAGGACGTTGTCGAGAATGGGGGCGGTTTCGACGTACTCGGGCGGAACCGGCCTCTTTTCGTCCATCCTCTTGGTCAGGAAGGCCTCTAGCTCCTTCCCTTCGAGATCGACGGGAATGTTCTGGGCCATGCGGCCTCTGGCTTTCGAGGCGATGACGTTCGTGCAGATTCGGAACCCTTTCGGGTAGCCCTTGATCTCGTCGAATAGCAGCAGCTTGGGATTGGGACCCTGGCCGTTGATGGCAAAGAGCGCGCCGATCTCGAGATAGGGATCCGCGCCCGTGATGTGCTCCACCTCGCCCAGTTCTTCCGCCTGGGCGATGAACTGCCTGAGATCATCGAACCGCGTTTGCATCAGTTTTCCTCCTCTTCCTGGTAATTCGGGCCGGCGTCAGCCGCGGCTTGCTGGCGCGGCAACCACCTGACCCTCGCGGATCGCCCGGAGCACATTCTCAGCAGAGAACGGCGGCTTGCGGATCGGGACGCTGATGGCGTCCTCAATCGCGTTCCCCAGCGCGCCGGGAGCGCTGATCGTCCCGGTCTCGCCGGCACCCTTTGCTCCTAGCGGCGTGAAGGGAGTGGGTGTCTCCATGTGCCCAAACACGAAAGGCGGCAAGTCGCTGGCCGTGGGGATCAGGTAGTCCATGAAAGTGCTGGTCAGCAGCTTGCCCTCTTCGTCGTACTGCACCTCTTCGAACATGGCCGCCCCGATGCCCTGCACGACGGCGCCCATGTGCTGAGTCGCAACGATGCGAGGATTGAGCTGCGTGCCGCAGTCGTGCACGCTCACGTACTTCAGGATCTCTGTCTCACCAGTTTCCATGTCCACGTCGACGACTGCGACGGTCGCATCGTACGGGTAGGTCGAGAACTCGTTGCGCCGCCCCAATGCGTCGAAGTCGTAGACGTGGTTCTGATTGATGAAGTAGCCGGTGACCTCGAGGGCCGGCTCCTCGCCTGGCGGAAGACGGTCCACGTCCTGATAAGCGATCTGGATAATTTCACGCAGAGTGATCTGCCGCTCCGAGCCGCGGATCATGTCACCTTCCAGCTGCAGGTCGCGGGGATCCGCGGCGAGGCGATGGGCTGCGATGCGCAGGATTTTGTCCCTGAGCATGTTGGCAGCTATGAAGACGGCTGGCATTACGGTCTGGGAGGTGCGACTGCTCGCCGGACCCGCTCCGTACGGCGTCAATAGGGAGTCGCCGTGGATCACGTGCACGTTCTGTGGCGAGCACCCGAGACGGTCCGCCACGATCTGGCTTACGGTCGTGCCGTGCCCCTGCCCTTGCACGCCCCCAGCGGGGCAAGCGCTGACCATGCCGGACAGCTCCATCTTGAGCCGGCAGGCGCCGTAGCCGCCGCCCGAGTTCCTCCGCGCTGCGCCCGTGGGCTCGATTACGAAGGATACGCCGATGCCGCGCCGGACACCTGGCCGTTTGCTGTTGAGGTCCGCCTGCTCCTTTCGCAGTTGCTCGTAGCCGGCCAGATCCATGGCCTTTTGCAGTGTCTCATGGTACCGGCCGCTATCGAGTGTCGCTCCGGTGGCGGTGAGATAAGGGAACTTGTCTTCCGGCACCAGGTTTTTCAGCCGGAACTCGGCCGGATCCATGCCGATTTCTTTTGCTACGACGCCCATCATTCGCTCGATCGTGTAGCCCGCGTCCGCCTTGCCGATGCCGCGGACGGCTCCATGCGCGGTCTTGTTAGTGGCAACCGCGTAGGAGTCCATCTTGTATGTCTGGATGTCGTACGCCCCGGTCAGGTAGAGGAAGGCGGAAGTCACCGAGACGTCGAACTGGCGGGATGCCCCGACGTCGGCGACGAATCGGTCTCGGAGGCCAAGGATGCGGCCGTCCTTCCGCAGGGCCATTTCCATGTAGTGAATCTGGTCTCGGCCGGCATTCGCCGTGGCCAGGTTCTCCGTTCGCATCTCGGTCCACTTCACCGGCCGTCGCAGATGGCGGGACAGCACCGGCAGCAACTGGTTTTCCCCGGCATTCCCGCCCTTGGAACCGAAGGAGCCGCCGACGTCCGCAGCGAGCACCCGCACCTTCGTCTCGGGGATCCCGAGAGCGTTCGCAGCGGCGGTGCGGGGCATGTACACGCCGGCCGAGGAGCTCCAGATGGTGCACTCGCCGGTGACATGGTCGTAGGAGGCGACTGCGGCTTTAGGTTCTATGGGAGCGGTGAGGACCCTTTGGGTCTGAATGCGAGCGCGCACCACGTGATCTGCTTCCGCGAAGACCTCGTCGGGATCTTTGCCTTCGCTCTTGAAGTGGATTTCGTAGACCACGTTGCTGGGCAGATCCGAGAACGTTCGTGGCGAATCTGGCAGGAGGCCCGCTTCGGGGTCCACGACGGCGGGCAGCGACTCGTAGCGGACGACCACCGCGTTCGCGCCATCCTGAGCCTGGTAGCGCGTCTCGCCGACCACGACCGCGATGGGCTGGCCCACGGCGTTCACCTCCTCCGCGGCCAGTGGCCAGCGGCCGTGCCCTCCGAGTACGCCCTGCCAGTCGGCCTCAGTAAAGACTCCCAGGACCCCGGGCACGGCCTTCGCAGCTTCGGTGTCGATTCCAACGATCCTGGCGTGCGGCTGTATGCTCCGCACGTACGAGGCGTACGTCTGATTGGGCAAATGGTAGTCATCAGCGTACGTGCCGGTCCCCTGAATGAAACGCTCTGTTTCCTTGCGCTTGAGAGGGGTCCCGATTCTCCCCTCGTTGCCATTCTGGGGGTGATGCTCAGCCAATGGTGACTCCTTCTGCGGCCGCGGCCGCTCCGCTTTTTCGAATCGTGTGCTCTGTCAGCCCACTGTTCCCCTTCCACCGGTTCGCGGCCGTTCGCGACGGAGCTGGGCCAGCTTCCCAACCACTGGTCGCACTCCAACCGGTGCCGGTAGTCTGCTGCTTGGGGAATTGTCAGGGCGCAAGACACTCTCCGTGGTGCCCAGCGCGGCACGTGCTCCAGGGAGGTGTCAGGTCAGTGGGAACTCGGCCTATTTGCCCCAGCCTTCATTTATATGGAGAGTCAGGCTTGGTGTCAACTGGAGGAGGTGGCGGGTTACTGTCCCAGCTTTTTCGGCTGGTGCTTGATGGGAATGGCTAGCGGATTGTCGGTTCACGGGTGAGCTCGCACAAGATGCGGACCCAAGGGCGAGCGGCGTGGGGT
>JACQOR010000082.1 GCA_016202435.1 Chloroflexota bacterium | reverse complement strand
CCTGCTCCCATGCGGTACTACGCGGCGGGCATCATGGGGTCGGACCACGTCTGGATCGTCAAGACGGCCGCGCTTCGAGATTTGCCGCTGGACCATCTCGAAGGCGAGTTCGCCCTCTATGGGAGGAAGGTCGTCTATACCGTCTCCGTTGACAGCCCGAACTCAAATGACCAGATGCGAGACCTCATCGATGAGGTGAGAGGTCGCCGCGGAAGCCTGTCAACGATGGCCGGCGGTCGCCGCGTGGAGTTCACGCTCCGTCACAACGGCGAAACTATCATGGAGAAGACTTACGGTGAGTAGGTCGTCATGCATCACAGGAGGGTAGGTCCATGGCGCTAGTCGAACGGTACGGCTCCCCCAGCTCTCAAATCGTCAGGCTGATGCAAGCCTGGGAGTATCCCTTCCGCAACGTCCAGAAAGACGACAAGGTCCTGATCCTGACCGACGATGCGATGGATCCGATGGTCTGGCAATCGGCCATGGCAGCACTCTACGAACGTGGCGTGGATCCCACGGTGGTCATGCAGCCCCGGCGCAGCTACCACGACGCCGATCCGAACTGGGGACTGATTGCCGCGATCAAAGAGGCGGACCTGTGTCTGGGGCTGGTTACGACGGCCATCAACAGCGGCTGCCCGGCGCTTCGGGCGCTGCGGGCGGCCGGACACCGGGCGAGTGTCACCTTGATGGAAGAGACGACCGTGGAGGTCCTGCTCGAGGGAGGAGGGCGCGCCAAGTCCGCCGACGTCCGGGAGATGATGGAGCTGCAGCAGCGGATCGGACAGGTCTACGACAAAGGCAACAGGATCCACCTGCTGTCCAAGCACGGGACCGACCTTGTGGCCGATATCACCAGCTACGAGCCTGGGACGTACGGGAATCTGGGCGGCAGACGGGGAACCGCGAGGGAGCCTTTCAGCCGCGATCCCGAGACCGGCAAGCTCTTGGGCGGGACGTGGCCCTATGGAGAGCTGCACATCGAGCCCACGCCGAACACCGCCAATGGGACCGTGGTGTGGGACACCACGGCGCACTTCCCGCCGGGCGTGTGGAAGAATCCGGTGCAGCTCACGATCAAGGATGGCACCGTCACCGCCATCGATGGCGGGGGTGAGGCGGACCAGGTGCGCTGGTACCTGGAGAAGTATGGGGATGAGAACTCCTGGCGAGTGGGCGGCGAGATGTCGATTGGGACGAACCAGCTCGCCATGCCCAACCTGGGACTCATGCGCAGCGAAAAGAAACGCTACGGCGCGATGCACTACGGAATCGGCCACGGATCGGACCTGGGGCTGGTGAACAGCGTCCTGCGCCTCGAGGGGATCATCGACCGAATCACAATTGTCGTGGACGACGACGTCGTCGTGGCCCAGGATGGCAAGATTCTTGTCTAATAGTCCTTTGCGGGGAGGTCGGCTCCGACCGATCGAACTCTAACGAGGAGGGGGGTAACGGTGCGATTCAGACCGGCGAGTCTTTCCATGGCGCTCATTGGACTCACAGTGTTGTCAGCGTGTGCGCCCAGCCAGACGGCGGGGGGCCCTGGTGAACCTGCCGCCGGCGCATCCCTCCAGACCGAGAAAACCCTCACCATCGCCATTCAGCGGGAGCCGTCGAGCTTTGACGGTCAGATGACTCTGGACTCCACCGGCGGCAGAACCGGCGGCCGGAACCAGATCGGGCCCATTACCGACGCCGCCCTCACCTGGACGGACGAGAACGGGAACCGCAAGATGGGGATGGCGACCGAGCTGCCCAGCCAGGCGCGGGGGACGTGGGTGCTGAACCCGGATGGCACGATGGACGTGACCTGGAAGCTCCGCCCGGACGTCTACTGGCACGACGGCACCCCGGTCACGAGTGAGGACTTCGCGTTCCGCTTCACGGCGGTGAGCGATCTCGGAATCGTAAGCACCGGTGGCGGTCGCGCCGACCTGATTCGGTTGGTGACGGCGCGGGACGCGCAGACGTTCGTGTCCCACTGGTCCTCGGTCTTCATCGGCGGCCAGGACGGGGTCCCAACCGCGGTGTCTCCCCTTCCGAAGCACATCCTGGGCGACGTGTTCGCGCGGGATCCGGCTGCGCTCAGCACCCATCGCTACTTCACGACCGAGTTCGTGGGGACCGGCGCGTTCCGCCTGGTCAAGTGGGAGCAGGGCTCCCACATGGAGTTCGAGCGCTTCGACCGTTACTTCCTGGGACCGCCCCTGATCCACCGCATGCTGCTCCGGTTCATCAACGATCCCAACACGATGGTGGCCAACATCCTGTCGGAGGCTGTGGACGTCCTCCTGCCCCAGGGTGTTGACCTCGGGACGGCGGTCGAGGTGCGGGACCGCTGGCGGCGGGACGGGACGGGGCACCAGGTCAACGCGTTCGTCCTGTTCCAGCATATCCAGGCCGAGCTGATGCTGGACCCCACCTACGCGCGACCGGTCAACGCGTGGACCCAGGTGCCAGCCCGTCAAGCTCTCTACACCGCCATCGAACGAGATCAGGTTGCGGAGGTGATGTCGGCCGGGCTGTCTCCCGCGGCTGACAGCCACTACAACCCGACCGATATCTACTACCCGATGGTGAAGGACATCATTCCGAAGTATCCGTATGATCCGCGGCGGGCCCGAGAGCTGCTGGCCCAGGCCGGCTACGCTCCCGGGCCGGACGGCGTGCAGGTGCACCAGCCCAGCGGGGAACGGTTCGAGACCCTCTTCTATACCACGGCGAGCACCGAGTACACGCGGGCAGCGGCGATGATCCAGGATTACTGGAAAGCGATCGGGGCGAGCACCACCGTCGAGGTCATCATTCCGGCCAACGTAGATGATAACCAGTACATCGCCACCCGGTCGGGTCCGCTCATCCACAATCCTTCCGGGAACAACATGTACGAGTCACGGCTCCATTCCCGAAGGATCCCGAACCCTGAGAACCGGTGGACCGGCAACAACCGGGGACGTCTGAACAGCCCGGTGATCGACGAGATCATCGACAAGCTTGCGTCCACCATCGATCCCGCCCAGCAGCAGGCGCTGCACCGGCAGTTCGTCCAGGAGACGGCGGGAAAGGTCACCGCCATGCCCCTGTACTGGGAGACGTTGCCGATCCTGATGCTGAAGGGGGTGACCGGCCCCAAGATCTTTGGCGGTGTGGCGACCCGCGAGATCCACATCTGGGACAAGAACTGATATCCGCGGGAGAGCGAGGCGGATAACCGAAGAGGAGATTGTGTAGCGACGAGTGACCGTTGGACCTGGACGCCAATCCCGCGACGGCTGGAGTTGGATCACCCAATGATTTGATAGTCCCCCAACCTGCCGCGGGTCGCTGGAAAGGGGCAGGAATCGTGCTGCGGAAACAGGCCAATCTGTCGGGTGCCATGGTTGCTTTGCTCGTGCTGAGTGCTTGTGCTCCGGCGCAGACGCCCGGAGGAACTGCCGGCGGGCCGGTCACGGGAGCGCCTCCGGACGTTGAGAAGACGCTCACGATCATGATTCAGCGCGAGCCGCCGAGCTTCGAGACGGCGTTCACGGGCGGCGGCACGAACCCCAGGGCGGGTGGGGTCAACCAGGTCCCACCGATCGTGAGCACGGGCCTCACGCTCCTGGACGAAAACGGCGTGGTCCAGCCGCGATTAGCGGCCGAGGTTCCTGACCAATCCCGGGGGACCTGGGTAGTGAACCCGGACGGCAGTATGGATGTCACCTGGAAACTCCGCCCCGACGCCTACTGGCACGACGCCGCTCCGGTCACGAGCGAGGACATCCTGTTCGGATTCCAGGCTCGCAAAGCGCTGGGCATAAGCGTGAGCGGGGGCACGGTTGCGATCACCGGGGTAACGGTGCTCGACGCGCGCACCTTCATGGTCCACTGGGGCGGAGTGTTTGTTCAGGGCAATCAGACGGGAGTCGGGCACCTGCCGAAACACATCCTCGGCGAGCAGTTCGCGCAGGACTCGAACTCGCTGATCAACCACCGGTACTTCACCAGCGAGTACGTGGGGACGGGCCCATTCAAGCTGATGGAATGGGCGGCCGGCTCGCACATGGAGTTCCGGCGGAATGACCGCTATTTCCTGGGCGTGCCGCGCATTAGCCGGCTCTTCCTTCGGTTTGTTCCGGACCAGAACACCATGGCAGCGAACATGCTGGCCGAGGCCGCGGACGTCGCGCTCCCCATAGGAATTGAGAACGACACTGCCCTGGAGATACGCGACCGCTGGGCGGCCGAGGGGAAGGGGCACCAGGTGATCCCCGAGGTCACCGGCGCGGTGGTGAACTTCGAGATGATGGAGGACCCGCAGTTTGCCCGGCCCCTCAACGGGTGGCTGCAGATTCCGTCCCGCCAGGCCCTGTACCATGCCCTGGATCGAGCGGCGCTCACCCAGGCGGTGACGGGTGGACTGTCACTGGCCGCGGACAGTATCTACGCGCCCACTGACCCCTACTACCCGCAGGTGAAGGACTCGATCCCGCAGTATCCGTACGATGCGCGCCGGGCCCGGGAGCTGCTGGCGGGAGCCGGCTGGACGCCCGGAGGGGATGGGGTTCTCGTGCACCAGCCCAGTGGGGAGCGCTTCGACACCAATCTCCTGCTGTTCCCCGGTGCCCAGTACCTGAAGCTGGGGGCGATCGTCACGGACTACTGGAAAGCCGTCGGCGTGAACACCTCCGCCGCCCCGATCGCGCCGGCCTTCAGCGGCAACGTCGAGTACCTCACCAGTCGGTCCGGACCCCAGATGGGCAACGTGACGACCCGCCAGTGGTATCTGGGAAAGCTCCACACCAGCCACACTCCCAATGCTTCGAATCGCTGGACCGGCAACAACTATGGGCGCACCAACAGTCCGGTGATGGATGACCTGGTGGACAAGCTCCAATACACGCTCGATCCGCCCCAGCAGAGCGCGCTTCACCGCCAGCTCCAGCAGCTGATCATGGGGGAAGTGCATGTGATGCCGCTGTTCTATGAGTCCTGGACCGTGCTCATGCTGAAAGGCGTCACCGGACCAAGTGTCGTCAGTGGCGCCGACACGCACCGCATCTATGAATGGGACAAGAACTGAGCGCTGGAGAGCCGGGAGAGAGACTGAAGCGGTCAGGAGGAGGGTGCAGGACAGCAACAAGCGACGCCGGACTTGTACGCCAGCTCCGCCACCCGGCTAGACACGGGGCCACAGTCTGAGGAGTGGCCCGCCGCCCAGCCGCGCGGAGGCGCGCTCCAAGAGGAGAAGTAAGCGTGAAACGGAAGCATGCGCGTCTGTCAGTAGCGATGATCGGACTGCTGGTGGTGACCGCCTGCGGCCCGGCGCAGGCTCCCGGAGGACCGGCGGCCGGGCCCGACACGGGCGCGTCGCCTCAGGCGCCGAAGACCCTCGTCGTCGTAGTTCAAAGAGAGCTGCAAACCTGGGATGCCCAGATCACCGGCGAGATCGGCGCCGGATCTGCCGGCGGGGAGTCGCAAGTCCAGGCGACCCTACATGACGGGCTCACGCGGACCATGGCCACCGGGCTCAACGAGCTGTTCCTGGCCGCCGAGCGTCCCGACGACACGAAAGGGACCTGGGTGGTCAACCCGGATGGCACGATGGACATGACCTGGAAGATCCGTCAGGACGCCAGGTGGCATGACGGCACGCCAGTGACCAGCGCGGATTGGGTGTTCGCTTTCACCGTGCGCCGGGACCGGGAGGCGGCTCGCGGCACCCTCACCATCGCACAGCGGCTCATCACCAGCGTGAGCGCGCCCGACCCCTACACCTTCGTCACGCACTGGCGTGCCGCATCAATCGAGGGTATCGAGGGAGAAGATCCCCTGCCGAAGCACATCCTGGAGCCGGTCTACCTCCAGGACAAGTCGGCGATCCCAACCCACCGCTACTTCACAACCGAGTTCGTCGGCACGGGGCCGTTCAAGCTGGCGCGCTGGGAGCCGGGCTCCCACATGGAGCTCGAGCGTTTTGACGATTACTACAAGGGGCCGGCCAGGATAGGTCGGCTGTTATGGCGGTTTGTGCCCGATCCCAACACCATGGCCGCCAACATCCTGGCAGAGGCAGTCGACGTGGTTCTGCCCCAGGGGATCGGGGTAGATGTTGCCGTCGAGATCAGGGACCGGTGGCGGCGCGAGGGCACTGGGCACCAGGTGCTCCTGGAAACTCGGGAAGGGGTAGAGTCGCTCGAGATCATGCACGATCCGGTGTATGCCCGCCCGGTCAACGGCATGACCCAGGCGGGGGTGCGGCAGGCCCTCCTCCAGGCCATCAATCGACCCGAGCTCAAGGAAGCGATGGTGGGGGACCTGTCAGACGTCGCGCTGACTTTCTACCACCCCACCGACAAGAACTATCAGTTCGTGAAGGACGTCGTTCCGCGGTACGCGTTCCCTTACGACGTGCGACGCGCCCAGGAGCTGCTCACGGGAGCGGGCTGGGCGAAGGGACCTGATGGGATCCTGGTGCACCAGCCCAGCGGGGAGCGGTTCGACTACAACGTACAGATCCGGGCCGGCAGCGGGCCGCTGAAGCAGGCGTCCATCATCCAGGATTACTGGAAAGTGGTCGGAGTGGCCCTGGACATCGAGGTGCTCACCCAGGCCACCCAGAACGACAACCAGTACATCGGGACCAAGCCGGGCGCGAGCATGATCACCGCTTCGGGGGGTAATTACTACGGCCGACGCCTCCACTCTCAGGCAATTCCGATCGAGTCGAACCGCTGGACGGGTAACAACCGGGGGCGCTTCAATAACCCGGTAGTCGACGACATCCTGGATCGGCTCCCGATCACGATCAATGAAGGGGAGCGGGGAGCGCTGCACCGGCAGCTCCTGGATCTGACGATGGGGGCGGTCTTCTACCACCCGTTCTACTGGGACGTCCGGCCGACCCTCATGCTCAAGGGGGTAACCGGCCCCCGACTGCTCAACCAGACGTCGACCATGAACATCTGGGAGTGGGACAAGAACTAGAATGCGCGAGCACCAGGGGGCGCGTTTCGCGGGGTAGCGACGACGGCCAACGTGGGCCGCACGCCATCCTCCCGCACGGATTGACACGGAAGCCTTTCTCCGGGCTTGGCATCCGATCCAGGTTGTCCTGGGGGGCACACTTGAACAGGAGGTGGTAGGAGTGCAGCGGAGACATGCGGGCCTATCAGTTGCGATGATTGGGTTCCTCATAGCGAGCGCATGTGCACCGGCCCAGACTGGCCTCGGGACTGCTGTTGGGCCGGACGCGGGGCCTCCGCCGGTGAAGAAAACCCTGACCATTGCCATTCAGCGAGAGCCCACCAGCTTCGACACCGTGATCACCGGCGAGGGTGCCAGCAGCGCCGCGGGTGGCGCGTCCAATCCCGGAGCGATGGTTCATGAGGGTCTGACACGGGTCACGCACACGGGAGAGCGGGATCTCCAACTGGCAGCCGAGCTGCCCGCCGACACTCGCGGCACGTGGGTGATCAATGCAGATGGCAGCATGGACGTCACCTGGAAGATCCGATCTGATGCCAGATGGCACGACGGCGCGCCGGTGACGAGCGCGGATTTCGAGTTCGCGTTCCGAGTCCGTAACGACCCCGAGTCGGCGCGTCTCGGCACCGGGAGTGGCGCGGCCCGGCTCATCACCTCGGTCACCGCGACTGGCCCGTACACCTTCGTGACTCACTGGAGTGGCATCAATATCGATGTTGAGGCGGGCGGGTTCAATCCGCTTCCCAAACACCTCCTGGAGTCCGCGTACGTGGCCAACAAGGCGACGTTCGGCGATAACCGGTACTTCACCACCGAGTTTGTCGGCGCCGGCCCGTTCAAGCTGATGCGCTGGGAACCGGGCTCCCACCTGGAGTTCGAGCGGTTCGAGGGCTACTATCGGGGCCCGGCCAAGATCAGCTCCGTGACCAT
>JACQOR010000077.1 GCA_016202435.1 Chloroflexota bacterium | reverse complement strand
AGGCGTGAGTTAGCCAGCGAGTGCCGGTCACCCCTTTAGCTGCAAGCCCGCGTTCGCCTCCACCGCCCACCGGTCGAGCCCGAGCCGCAGTGACGGATGCTCTGCAAACCCGATAGGGAAGGGTTGTCAGCGCTATCGCTAGCTCTCGACCGTCTCGGGAGCCAAATCCTCGTTCCGAGTACGACGCAGAACCGCCAGGGCCAAAAGCCACGCCATGACGAACCCGGCCACGATGACGTAGCCGAAGGCGCCCAGGTCGACCCCCGCGATGAACTCCCAGAACCCACCTTCGAGGCCCGCTCGCTCGCCGAGTACCTGCAGCAATTCCACTATTCCAACGAACAGCGCGATGAGAACCGAGAGACCGGTCATGGTCAGGTTGTAGAAGAGCTTCCGAGTGGGATGGGTGAAGGCCCAGGAGTACGCCTTGCACATGAACGCGCCGTCGGTGGTGTCGAGGAGCGACATGCCCCCGGCAAAAACCAAGGGCAGCGCCAGCACCGCGAAGATTGGCATCCCCTCCGACGCCGCCCCAGCCGAGATGGCGAGGAGCGCGATCTCCGATACGGTGTCGAAACCCAGCCCGAATAGGAAACCAATCGGGTAGATGTGCCAGCTCTCGCTCACGAATCCGAGCAGGCGCCCAAAGGCCCGGGTCATCACCCCACCCGTCGCCAGGTGAGACTCCAGGGCCTCGCCATCGTTGCGCCCCGCCCGCGTGCCGCGGTACGCGGAGAGCAGCTCCAGGAAGATGACTAGGTTGAGGATACCGATCGCGACCAGGAAGCCCCCGGATACGGACCCGCCGATCAGGCCCCCAATGTCACGGAGCTCCCCTTCCTGGCTCACGACACTTTCGACGATGGAGCGGACGGCGAGGCCCAGGGCGAGGGCGATGATCAGGACCACCGTGGAGTGCCCCAGAGAGAAGAAGAAGCCGACCCCGACGGGGCTCTTACCGTTCTGAAGGAGCTTGCGCGTGGTGTTGTCGATCGCCGCGATGTGGTCCGCGTCGAACGCGTGCCTCAGACCAAAGCTGTAGGCCAGGACGCCGAGGCCGAGGAGCGCCGGGTTTCCGGCGGAGTGCCACAGCAGCAGGCCCCAACCCACCAGATGGATCAGCGCGATGATTCCGTAGCAACCGGCGAGCCGGGTGCGCTCAGCCTGGTCGAAGCCGCGAAGCATGTTCACGCTCGGCCCGCTCCGGAGCAATAATCAGCCGCTATGCCGGCATCATCTCACGCCAGGGAATGCTATTGCAAACGATTGCATTAGCAACCTCTATCGTTCTCTCCATGCTCATCAGTGCCGGTTGCAATCAGCCGGTAGGACGACCTGGTGAGCCCGGGAATTCCCCGTCTATGGAGACGAGCGCCCCGACGCCCGTGCGAGGCATCGGTCGATCCCAGCGGAAGGCCCAGATTATCGGGCCCATAAGCGGTTGGCCGCGCCAGGTCGCTGACGTCGCTGGCATCGTGACCATTCCCAACAAGCCAACGCGGATCCACACCCTCTCCGTGGGCTTCGACGAGATCACCTTCCGATTGGTGGAGCCGTCCCGCGTCATCGCCGTCGGTCGGGTGACGGCCGATCCCCAGATCTCCAACGTCGCCGATCAGGCCCGGCAGATTCCCAACCAGGTGGGACGTAACGCGGAGCAGATCGTCGCGCTCCAGCCGGATCTCGTGGTAGCAAGCCCGTTTGCCAGCGTGGACCTGCTGGAGCATCTTCGTTCCGCCGGCATTCCGCTCGTCGTGGCCGACCTCGTCAGCTCCGTTGACTCCCATGAGGAGAACATCCGGTTTCTCGCCTATCTTTATGGCGAGGAGGCAAAGGGTGACGAGTTGATCCAAGAGGTCCGCGAGCGTCTCGAACGGCTACAACAATTCGTTGCCCGGCAGCCCATCCACCCCAGAGTGCTCTTGCTCAACGGCCCGACCGCCGCCGGTTCCGGCACGAACGAGGATGGCATTCTGCGCCTGGCGGGCGCGATCAACGCCGCCGCGGAGGTTGGGTTGGTCGGGAATCGGGAGATCAGTCTGGAGGTGATTCCGGAGATGGACCCCGACATCATCGTGCTCACCGAGGCCGATCCGGCTCTTCCCTCGGCCTCCAGCAACGCGTTGCTCCAGCATCCCGGTCTCGCCGACCTTCGCGCCATGCGGGACCAACGGATCGTTCGCATCAAGGCTTCCCTGGTCAACACCCTGTCACACTGGAACATCGCCGGCGCGGAAGCGCTCGCCCGCGCCTTCTACCCCGAAGCGCTCTGATTGCCAGGATCATCGGCTCCGGCCCGCCGCCACTTCGGCGAGCGCGCCCCGCTTCCTTCCCCCAGTGACCCCGACCGGGAGTTCGTCCGCAGCCTCATGGAGGGAATTCAAAATGGCAGCCGTCGCAGCTGATCCCGCCCGTCATCTCCCTGCCCAGCGGGTCCTTCGCCCGGTGCTTGCGCTCATTGTGCTGGGCGCGGCGGGATTCCTCTGGTGGCAGGCGCGGGCTTCGGAGGTGCCGGGCGGCGTTATCGTGGCCTCCGGCACGATCGAGGCCGAGGAGACCAACGTTGCCCTGGAGGTCGCGGGACGCATCGTGGAGCTGCCGGTAGTCGAGGGCGATGCAGTGGCGCGTGGGGCCACGCTGATTCGGCTCGATGACTCGGTTGGGCGGGCGCAGATTGCCCAGGCTCGGGCTGCCACGGACGTGGCCCGGGCGAACCTGGCCCTCGTAGGCGCGGGCGCGCGGGCTGAGGAAGTCCGGGCCGCGGAGGCAGGGCTCGCCCAGGCCTCCGCGGCCCGCGCGGCCGCCGAAAGAGCCCTCGTGAACGCGCGCCTGCTGCGGGACAACCCCCAGGAACTGGCCCTCAAGATCTCTCAGGCTGAGGTGGCTGTCGCCGCCGCCCTGGCTCGGCTCGATCAGGTCGTCGCGGGGCCCCGCGACGCCGAGCTCGCCGCCGCCCGAGCCGCCTTCCAGCAGGCGTTGGAGGGCGCTGACGCCGCCCACAGCCGGCTGAACCTCCTGCGCCAGGGAGCCCGGCCGGAAGACGTACGGTCGGCCGAGCTGGCCCTCGACCAGGCAAGGAACACGCTGTGGGCCCAGCAGACCAGCCGCGACGGCGTCTGCGGCAATCCGACGAATCCGCGCTATCTGTGCGATGCCGCGAAGGCCCAGGTGGCCGCCGCCGAGACGAGCGTGCAGAGCGCGGCAAATGCGCTCCAGAGGGTCCGCAACGGCCCCCTGCCGGAGGAGATCCGCGTTGCCGAGACCCTCCTGACCCAGGCCCAGGAAACGGTACCTGCCGCTGCAATGAAGGTGCGCGATCTCGAGGCTGGCGCGACGTCCCCTGAGCTGGCCCTAGCGTACGCCGGGATCGAGCAGGCCCAGCGTCAGCTGGCGGACCTGCTTTCGATTCGAGATCAGCCAGTGGCCGCCAACGTTCAGGTCGACGCGGCGCTGGGACAGGTCGAGCAGGCGCGAGCCGCGGAAGCTGCCGCGAACGCGAAGCTGGACGGAGTCAACGCGGGCGCCTCGGCTGAGCAGCTGGCAGTGGCGCGGGCAGGTGTGGCGCAGGCGGAGGCGGCGCTCTCGGTTCTCGAGGCCCAGGCGACCAGGCTCACCGTGACGGCTCCCATCGATGGGACCGTTACCCGCCTCTCAGCCAGACTCGGTGAAGCCGTCGTGCCGGGACCGCCACTCCTCACGTTGGCGCCACTCGACCTGCTCAGGCTCAACGTCTACGTCCCGGAGGATCGCATCGGGCTCGTGCGGCTCGGCCAGCCCGTGGCGGTCCGCGTGGACTCGTTCCCTGGGGAGCAGTTCACCGGCTCGGTGAGCTACATCGCCGCAAAGGCTGAATTCACGCCCCGCAACGTCCAGACCCAAGCAGACCGAGCCAAGACGGTGTTTGCGGTGCGGGTCCGCCTCCCGAACGCCGACGGACGGCTCAAACCGGGGATGTACGCCGACGCCACGTTGAGACCCTGAGCCAATGGGCTCCCGCCTCCGCGCCCTGATGCGCAAAGAGTTCATCCAGATGGTGCGCGACCGCCGCACGCTGGCGATCATCCTGGTCATGCCGGTCATGCAGCTCGTGCTCTTCGGCTACGCCATCAACCAGACCGTCGACCACATCGCGACGGTGGTGGCAGATGCTTCGAAGGACGTTCGGAGCCGCGAGTTCATTCAGTCATTGGCAAACACCGGATATTTCACCGTGATCGGCGACGTGGGCGATGCTGGCGCTGCCCGGCGGGCCATCGACGAGGGTGCGGCCAGGGTGGCTTTTGTCATCCCATCCGAGTTCGGCGCCAATACGCTGGCGGGCCGTCTGGCGCAGGTACAGGTCCTGATCGATGGCTCCGACCCGAGCGTCGCCCAGACGGCGCTGCTCACCGCGGAGACGCTGGCCCGGGCCCGGGGGATCGAGCTGGCGGCGGCGGGCCGAACCGCGAGTTCGGCGATCGACCTGCGGCCAACCGTGCTCTACAACCCGAGCATGCAGAGCGTGAACTTCATGATCCCCGGCTTGATCGGCCTCGTGCTGCAGACCCAGGCCGTCCTCCTGACGACTTTCGCCATCGTTCGGGAGCGAGAGCGTGGAACATTCGAGCAGCTCATCGTGACCCCGATTCGACCCATGGAGCTGATGATCGGCAAGATCCTGCCTTACGTCGGGGTCGCTTTCCTCCAGGTCGGCGTAGCGCTGGCAGTCGGCACCTTCTGGTTTGGCGTGCCATTCCACGGCAGCCTGGCCCTCCTGCTTGCCCTCTCGCTGCTGTTCCTGCTGGGTGCGCTCGGGATTGGGCTGCTCATCTCGACCGTCACCAGCAACCAGACGCAGGGAATGCAGCTGGCCATGTTCACGATCTTGCCGGGCGTGCTCCTCTCGGGCTTCATGTTTCCCAGGGAGGCGATGCCGGGTGTGCTCCAGGCCATTTCGTCGCTCATCCCGCTCACCTACTTCCTGCAGGTGCTGCGGGGGACCATCCTGAAGGGCGTCGGCCTGGAGGCACTCTGGCCACAGGCGCTCTACCTGGCGGTCTTTGCCCTGGCTATCTGCACCCTCAGCGTCCTCAGGTTCCGCAGGAGCCTCACGTGACGTCGTCCCGTTCCTCTCCTGCCACAGCGGGAGAGGCGGAGGTGAGGGCCCGCAGGGGCAAGGACTCGCGGCGACTGAGGGCGAATGTGCAGCTAGGGCAGATCGCTGTCGAGGCTCGCTCGCTCTCTTGTCGCTTCGGCAGCATCCAGGCGCTGGACGGCCTCGATCTCGAGATCCAGCGCGGCGAGATCTTTGGGCTCGTCGGCCCGGACGGCGCCGGCAAGACGACGACGCTGCGCATCCTCGCCGGATTGGTCCCGCCTTCCAGTGGCGAAGCCCACGTCGCCGGGATCGACGTCCACGATCCCGAGCCCCTGTGCGATCGCATTGGCTACCTGGCGCAGCGCTTCGCGCTCTACGGCGACCTCACCGTCTGGGAGAACGTCTGCTTCTTCGCCGAAGTGTTCCGCGTCTCGACCCGCGACCGAGACGAGCGCGCCGTCGAGCTGCTCGCCATGGCTGGCCTGGAACCCTTTCGGGGCCGGCTCGCAGACCAGCTGTCCGGCGGGATGAAGCAGAAGCTGGCGCTGACGTGCGCACTGATCCATCGGCCCGAGGTGCTGCTGCTCGACGAGCCCACCGCGGGAGTGGACCCCATCTCGCGCCGCGACGTCTGGCGGATTCTCTACCGGCTCCAGGCCGAGGGGCTGACTGTGGTGCTTTCCACGGCGTACCTGGACGAGGCCGAGCGTTGCAGTCGTTTGGCCTTGCTCTCGCTGGGCCGCGTGGTCGCGGTCGGTACGCCTGACGAGCTGAGATCTCGGCACTCTGGAACCATCGTGGAGGTCGTCCTGGCCGAGGCCACTCCCGAACGCCTGCGGTCCGCGCGCGACCTCGCTCGGCGAGCGCAAGGAGCGACCGGAGCGCAGCTCTTCGGCGACCGTCTCCATGTCGTGATGGAGCGTGCTGACCAGATCGATACGTTCGTCGCCGGGCTCCGAGAATTCGTCACCATTGCCAGCGCCACGCCAGTCACGCCGACCGTCGAGGACGTGTTCCTGCAGCTACGCGCGGGCGCCGCGGAACAAATCCCCTCCCCCCTCGCCGGGGAGGGTTAGGGAGAGGGGGATGCCTGCGGCCACCGTTGAGGTCGCCGAGCTTACCCGCCGCTTCGGTGACTTCACTGCCGTGGACGCCCTGACTTTCTCCGTCCATCGCGGGGAGGTATTCGGGTTCCTGGGGCCCAACGGCTCCGGAAAAACGACCACGATTCGCATGCTTTGCGGCATCCTGCCCCCCTCGGCGGGCGTTGCCGCCGTGCTGGGCCACGACGTTGTGCGCGAGGTCGACGCCATCAAGAGGCAGATCGGCTACATGAGCCAGCGGTTCGCACTGTACGACGAACTGACGCCCCGGGAGAACCTTCGCTTCTATGGCGGCGTGTACGGCGTGTCGGGCTCTGACCTGCCGTCCCGCGTGACCGGGCTGCTGGATCGATTTGATCTGCAAGCCGCGGCGGACCGCCTCTGCGGTAGCCTGCCCGGGGGCGTCCGCCAGCGCGTGGCCTTCGCGGCTGCCGCGATTCACCAGCCCGAAATCTTGTTTCTGGATGAGCCCACCGCGGCAGTGGATCCGGCGTCCCGACGGGCCTTCTGGGACATGATCTACGACACCGCCGCCGGAGGAACCACGGTCCTGGTGACCACCCACTTCATGGATGAGGCCGAGTACTGCCACCGACTGGCGCTGATGAGCCGCGGGCGCCTCATCGCTTGTGACTCACCGGCCGGAATCAAGCACGCCCTTGGGGCCGAGATGATGGAGGTTGTTTGTGACCAGCCGGCCCGCGCGCTCGATTTCCTGGTGGATCAGCCCTGGATTCGTTCCGCGACGCTGGTTGGCACCCGCCTGCACGTGCTGCTTCGGCAGGAGGGTACCGCCGAGCGGCTGCGCGCCACCCTGTCCGCGGCAGGCACGCCGCCGCACTCAGTAGCACCGGCTGCTCCCTCCCTGGAGGATGCCTTTGTCGCGCTGACCGCCGATGCGGCCTCGTGAAGGACACTCTCACGGCCGGGATCTTTTCAATGGGCTGCTCATGAACGGCATGGCGAGCTACGATCTTTGGATCGTCCCCACCGGCGAGCTTCACGAATCGCTGGCGAGTGTCATTGCCGACCTCTCGCACCGCTATGGAACACCAGGGTTCGCGCCCCACGTCACGCTGACCGGCGCGGCAGAGGGTTCTCTCGATGAGGTGCTTGGCCGGACCCGCCGGCTGGTCTCGCTACTCGGGCCTTTCCCAGCATGCTATTCGCAGAGGGCGGCGCGCAAATTCCGGGCCCGCTGGATCCGGTCCGCATCCATCTGATCGATCCGGAACCGAATCCCCGATGTCACCCTGGCGTTGCCCTCTTCATCCCGAGCCCGGTCTTCGTAAACCGACTCGATGCGCATGTTGACCTTGGTGATTCCCTCGAAGCCGGGGAGGTCACCGCTCAATTCCTCCGCGGTCCCCTGGACGTAGTAGACCATGCCTTCATCCACCACGATCAGGGTCGTCCGCCCATCGCGGCGCAGGTTCGCGCTGGTGGCGCTGTTGTTGTAGAGCCCCAATCGAATGTTGCGCCGGTCCGGCGCGATCGCCTCCAGCAAGCTCAGCATCGCGACGTAGGGCCAGCCCCGCTCGTCAACTGTGACCAGCGTGAACGCAGTATCCCTGTGGTCTTCGAAATGCGCCCCGTCGAAGAACTCCAACAATGGCGTTGGGAGCTCCGAGCCCACCCGAGTTGACATCTGCCCTCCGCTTTCAGCTTTCAGCCGGCGAGTCACGTGAGCGATCCGCTCAATGCATCGATGATAGCGCTCGCGGTGTCTAGCGAGGACGGGCCAGGGGCTCGGGAGTTCGACCTCGGCCGGCAAAGCGCAGTACCAGTTCGACCGCGGTTTCTGCATCGCATCAGATCGGAGTGAAGCTCCACGCGCATGCGGGCCGGCCATACTTCCGCCGGCGGGTGAGGGCGTTCCCCGCGCCGGAAACGAACTCGGAGTAGACTTCCAAAGGGTCGGCGCTGCGTCGAGTCCCTCTCCTGCCGCAGCGGGAGAGGCGGAGCTGAGGGCAGCCCCTCCTTTTCGGGCAAGCATGT
>JACQOR010000005.1 GCA_016202435.1 Chloroflexota bacterium | reverse complement strand
CTGCATTTCCCCGGCACGACGGTTGCGGACTTCGAGCGGTCCTGGCACGAGCGCACCGTGTTCCCGTCGAGTGGCCAACAGGGCGCGCGGAAGACTTTGAGCTCGCAGCTGCGCCAGCAGCGCCGCTCCCTCGTGGGGCACCCTTCAGAGCAGGTCCGCTCCTGGATGCACGGCCGCTGGCGCCGAGCGCTTCAGGGCGGGGAAAAGCAACCGGAGCACGCGCCGGTCCGGTAGGAGCTCGGAGCCACGGCTCTCCGGATACCGCCTCACCGGAGTGCGGAAGCCGCCTGTCTCTCACGGACGCACAGAGCCGCTCCAACTCCGCGTAGCGATTCCTCGGGCCGCCCTACAATCTCCAGCCGCATTGCAGTCCTGCTGAACTCGCGCGATCGGGTAGACACCGGGGCTGCCTTTCGAGATGCCCAGTGCGAACGAGTTTTGGGCACAAGGGCTTTCCGGGGTGAGAGGTCGGGCAGACGTGATGTCTCCGCTGCTGGATGTGATTCGAACCGAGCTCCAGGGCCGGGCCAACCCGGAACGGGCTGCCCAGATGCAGCGCTATATGAAATCGGTCATGCCGTACCACGGCGTAGCATTGCCCGTCGTGCGGGACCTTTGCCGTGTGGCGTTCGCGGGATTGAGGTTCGAAAGCCGGGAATCGTGGGAGCGGGCCGTCCTGGAGATCTGGGAAGGGGCGCTGTTCCGGGAAGAGTGGTACGCAGCGCTGACCCTGGCGGGTCATCGCAGCGGAGCGAGATTCCGCACTCCCGAGAGCCTGCTCCTATTCGAGCGCTTGATCGTGGAAGGCGCCTGGTGGGACGTGGTCGACGACGTAGCCACCCATCGCATCGGGCCTCTGATGCGGGCCTACCCCACTCCCATCAAGCTCGCCATGCGAACGTGGGCCCGCGGCCCAGACGTGTGGAAGCAGCGCGCCGCGATGATCTGCCAGGTGGGTCTCAAGAAAGCCGCGGACACCGAACTGCTTCTCGAGTGCATCGAGCCGTCGATCCACTCGAAGGAGTTCTTCTTGCGAAAGGCGATCGGTTGGGCGCTCCGGGAGCATGCCAAGAGCTTCCCGGACGTCGTGGTTGCCTACGTCAAAGCGCGCGAAGCCGACCTCAGCTCGCTCAGCAAACGCGAGGCCATCCGGCACCTGGGTGATGTGACCTGGGTACGACCGCCGCGCCCGACGGAGCAGGTCGGATGAAAGGTGGAGGCGCCGAGAGCCGATCCCGGGCAAGGATGGCAAGAGTTCACCGCGACAATTGCCGTTCGCGGCGTGAATCCTTACGTCCTCGTACCGGCGGACGTCAGCCGCGCGCTCGCCTCGTTTGGACGCGCTGGCCGAATCCCGTTTGAGGGCACGCTGAACCGCTGGCCTTTTCGCGGCACGCTGATGCCTGACGGACAGGGTCGTCACCTCCTCTATGTCAACGGAGGGATTCGAGCCGCAACGGCAGTGGGGGTCGGCGACACCGTCTCCATCCACCTTCGAGGCGTATCTCCCCAGGACGTCGCGCTGCCACCTGACGTAGAAGCCGGTCTCGCCCGGGTATCGGGCGCGCCTGCCGGCTTCCACGCTCTTTCGCCCCCACATCGGCGCGAGCTTCTCCGATTCATCGACGACGCCCGGACGCCGGCCGCCCGCGCGGACCGGATTCGGGAAACCGCGGTCCACGTCACTGAACCGAGAGGCGCAGCGAAGCCCATGACAACCCACCGGACGCGCGCGCACCGGGCGGCTTTCCGGGCGCGCCCGCTCTGGACCTGCCCGAGGTGTGGCAATCAGTTCGTCACACCCAACCAGTACCACTCGTGCGCCGTGCACGAGGCGGAAGAGTCCCTGGCCGGCAAGCCTGAGTTCGTGCGAGAGCTATTCGATCGCTTTCGCGCCCTGGTAGAGGACTGCGGGCCTGTCCGGGCGGTGGCATATCGGGACCGAGTCGCCTTCATGGTTCGCGTTCGCTTTGCGGGAGCGACGCCCCGTCAGAAGGGGCTGGACGTGTCTTTCTGGCTCACTCGAAGACTGGAAAGCGATCGGCTCCGCAAAGTAGAGACCCTCCATCCCGCCGCGCACATCCACACGATGCGATTGACCGATCCCTCCCAGCTGGATCGTGAACTCGCCGGGTGGATTCGAGAGGCCTATGCGGTGGGCTGTGAAGAGCATCTTCGGGCAGAGCCGTGACCCCGGTTGGCAGGACGGTCGGCGTGAGCGGGTTATCCGTGCGATCAGCTTCGTACCAATCGCTTTGACAGGCTTGGGTCCTCACTTCTTCGGTCCCGCGTTTCTGGGCACCCTCGGCGGGCTGGTGTTCCTCCGATTTACCGAAAGTCGTGGGACACGCTGATCAATCGGTCAGTCTGAAGCTCCGGGCGCTCGAAGTGGTGCGCGATGATGTGGACCACGGTCTGCTGGCGCTGGACCCGACCCTCGACGATCAAGAACGGCTGGGTGACGAGCAGGATGCGCTGGCGCTCGAAGAGCTTCGGGTACACGACCACGTTCGCCAGTCCAAACTCATCCTCCAAGGACACGAATACGACCCCCTTGGCCGTGCTGGGGCGCTGGCGGCAGGTCACGAGCCCCGCCACCCGCACCTGCGAGCCATCCGGGACCGCTTGAATCTCCGCGGATGTCAGGAGAGGTAAGGGGGAAGACCCCGCAGTCGCCGCGTCACCCTCTCCCTCTGGGAGAGGGGGCTGGCCGTTCCTTCGGGCGGTCACGTCCCTCTGCTCGAGAGCCGGCCGCAGGTACGCCAGGGCGTGCTGCCTCGGTGCAAAGCCGAGCGTCTCGTACTCCGCCACCACCTCCTCCCACTCCGTCATGGGCGCCAGTCGCACCATGTCCTGCTCCACCGGCAGCCGCAGCAGCTCAGTAGAGGCCGATTGCTGGGCGCGACCAGGGCGCGCCAAGGCCGCACCCGCGTCGGCATAACGCGTGCGTATCAGCCCCAGCTCCCAGAGCAGCCCCCGCCGGTCTTCCCCCAGGTCGTCGAAAGCGCCGGCCAGAATGAGGTTCTCCAGCGCTTCGGGTGGAAGCCCCATGCGCCTGACGCAATCGAAGAGCGACTCCAGGGGTCCATGCGCCTTCCGCTCGGCCACGAGCACCGCGGCGTGGGCCGTGCTCACACCCTTGACCTGCCCCAATCCTAGTCTGATTCTTCCCAAAGCAGGCCCACCCACAACTCCGCAGTCGAGCTCGCTGAGATTCACGTCCGGACGCAGGATCTCGATCCCGTGACGGCGCGCGTCGCCGGCGATCACCTCAGTCGAGTAGAAACCCATGGGCTGGTTGTTGAAGAGCGCCGCGTAGAACTCCGCCGGATAGTAGTGACGCAGCCAGGTCGACTCGTAGGCGAGCAGCCCGAACGCCACCGCGTGGCTCTTGGGGAACCCGTAGGCGGCGAACCCCAGGATGGACTGAAACGCGGCGCGGGCGGCCGATTCAGGCACGCCTCGATCCAGAGCGCACTGGAGAAATTTGGGCCAGTCCTGGCTCGCCAGCTCCGCGCCCCGCCGTCGATTCAGGTTGCGGCGCAGCAGGTCGGCCTCGCCGGCGGTGTAGCCGGCGATGGCCATGGCCACCTGCACCACCTGCTCCTGGTAGAGCACCACCCCCAGCGTGTCCTTCAGCACCGGCTCCAGGAACGGATGGACGTACTTGATCTCAATTGGACCCTCTGGGCCAGGATCCTGAGGGGACTCCAAGGCTCCAGCCTCCCCCTTGGCGGCAGGCCCTGCCTGCCGATCCTCTGGGCCAGGACCCTGAGGGGACTCCGAAGCTCCAGCCTCCCCCTTGGCGGCAGGCCCTGCCTGCCGATCCTCTGGGCCAACATCCGGAGGGGACGCCAAAGCCCCGGCCTCCCCCCTGGCTGCAGGCCCTGCCTCCCGTAGACGCCGCCGATATTCCATGTACGGCTTGAAGGCGCCGCCCACGATGGGGCCCGGCCGCACGATGGCCACCTGGACCGCCAGGTCGTCCAGGTTCCGCGGCTGGGTATGAGCCAGCGTCGTGATCTGGGCTCGGCTCTCGATCTGGAACGTGCCGATCGTGTCGCCGGCACAGATCTGGTCGTACACCTCGGGATCGTCGTGGGGGATACGACCCAGGTCCGGACGCTCGCCGTGCCGATGCTCGATCGTGTTCAGGCACTCATCCACCAGCGAGAGCATCCCCAGGGCCAGGAAATCGATCTTCACCATCCGGGCGTCGTCCACGGAGTCCTTATCCCACTGGCACATCACCCGGCCATCCATGCGGGTCGGCTCCAGCGGCACCAGCTCCTGCATCGGCTGCGCGGAGAGCACCACCCCGCCCACGTGCTGAGTGACGTGGCGGGGGAATCCCATGAGCTGCTGGGTCAGATCCGCGAGGTCCCGCCACAGCGGCGCCTTGAGCCGGGCCCGGTACTGGGGAAGACTAGCCATCTGGTCGGCGAGCCATCCCTCACTCTCTGGGCCCAGACCCTGAGAGGAAGCGAAGGCTGCGTCCGGATTGGCAGCCTGCCCTGCAGGCCAGGCGTCGGAAAGCTTGGCCAGGTGGTCCAGCTCCAGGGCCGGCAGGCCAAGCGCCTTCCCCACGTCGCGGATCGCTCCCCGAGTCCGATACGTCGCGAAAGCGCCGACCAGCGCCGCGCGTCCCCCCTCGAACTTGGTCCAGACCCGCTTGAGCAGCTGTTCCCGGATGTCCCGCGGGAAGTCGAGGTCGATATCCGGCACGGAGGGCAGCTCGTCGTTCAGGAAGCGGCCCAGGAACAGCTCGTTGGCGACAGGATCGACGTGGGACAGGCCGATCAGGTAGCAGGTGATAGAGCTGACCGAGGAGCCCCGCCCTCGGCCCACCGGCCGCTCGTCCGGCGGGAGCCTGGGGTCGCGGCCCCGCAGCTCGCCGGCCACCTCGCCCGCGAGCTGCAGCAGGTCGTAATAGGCCAGGAAGAACCCCGCCAGTCCGTGCTTCTCCACCAGGGCCAGCTCTTCCTCGAGCCTTTTTTCCGCTTCGGGTCGAAGTCTCGAAGGATCCAGGGTGCGGGGCACACCCCCTGAGGGGTTGCCCTCACCTAACCTCTCCCGCTGCGGCAAGAGAGGAGTTTCTTGGGGGTCCGGGTACTTGCGCTCCAGCGCCTGCCAGCAGATCAGCGCCAGGTGGCTCTGGGGCGTCTCGCCCTGCGGCACGGGATAGCTGGGGAACTGGTACCCCAGGTCATGCACCAGATCGAACTGGCACCGCTCGGCAATCCTGAGCGTGTTCCGGATGGCCTCGGGTACTTCGTCGGGGAGTCCAGAGGGGAAGCCCCCTCTAGCAGGGGGCATGGGGGGTGTCCCCCCAATATTCTTGTCACTCCCCCTCCCCTCCAAGGGGAGGGGGCTGGGGGAAGAGGTGAACAGCTCCACCATCACCGTTGCGGACTTGAGAAACCGCTCCGAGTTGGCGTGGCGGAGGCGGTGCGAGCCATCGAGCGTCGTCCGATGCCGAATCGCCGTCAGCACGTCGTGCAGCCGATGCCGCTCCCGGATGTGGTACCAGACGTCGTTCGTGGCCACGACGCCCAGTTCGAGCTCGGCCGCCAGCTCCTGAAGCCGCCGATTCCGCTCCGTGTCTCCGTAGGTCAGGGTCTGCTGCAGCTCGAGGAAAAAATTCTCGCGACCGAACCACTTCGCGTAACGCCGCGCCGCTGCCCTGGCTCGCTCCCTCTGGCCGGCCGCTACCAGCGACGGCACCTCACCGTGCTCGTCGCCGGAGAGGGCGATCAGCCCTCGGGCATACTTCGCCAGGTCCGAGAAGCGAATCCGCGGCTCGGGCGCTTCCGCCGGCCGGGCTGGAGGTGACGCCGCGCCGGGACCCACGCCGCGTGCCCGGGAGAGCAGCGTGCAGAGGTTGGCATATCCCTCCCGCGTCTCGGCCAGCAGCACCAGCTGGTACCCACCCTGCAGGGTGACGTCTGCGCCCATGATGGGCCGCACGCCGGCGGCGTGCGCCGCCCGGGCGAACTCCATCGCGCCGTAAAGCCCATCTCGATCCGTGATCGCCAGTGCCCGGTAATCCAGCATGGCCGCCTGCACGACCAACTCGCGGGGGGTCGAGGCCCCTTCCCGGAAGGAGTAGCAGGTGTGGCAGTGCAGCTCGGCATATTGGTGGCGGTGGTTAAGAGGGGAAGGGGCAGAAATATTTTCAGGGGTCGCCCCTCTTACTGGCTCCTGGCCCCGGGGATCGCGGTCTCCGAGCCGATATTCGGCGCCCCTGGGCCGCAAGCGCCAGCCCACGCCATCGGGGGAGGCAAGGGATGGGAGGGAAGACTGATTGGGGCTGGGCATTGCCTCTCCGTCAATGTGGGAACGTATGTTCTATTTCGTCGGGATAGTCGCATCTTCCTGTGCCGAAAATCTGCCTCAAGCTTGCGAGAGAACGGCATCATGCAGAATCTCGACAAGCGAGAAAACAGCGATGTGGTAGGCGTCCGCTTCTGCCTGGTGTAGCTTCATAATCGGCAGGTCGCGCTCAGGATCGTTTTAGCGGCGAGTCGTCTCCTGTCATGAACCTTCCGATCGGGCCGTCGACAATTAGGAAAGTAGGGATCCATCTCCCCAAAAACCAGCCGCGGGCACGAACTCCCTTCATTTCCTCGGGAGCATCGTCCCAGCGAGCGCCGGCAGCCATTGCCATGCACGTGAACAACATCTCGACCGCCCGGGGCAGCGTGGTGTGCGTGCGCAGGTAGATCGACAAGCTGCGTATGAAGGTGGCATCAGCCATCAAGCGGCGGCACTCGCCGTACAGGTCAGTAAAAGGCTGCGGCGAGGTGCTCCATGCTGAATCGATCCCTCGCGGTTTCAGCTGGCCAAAAGCATTCCGTAGGACGATGTCCTTCTGAAGCGGCGAGTAGGACTGCAATACAACTCCTCTGGATCGGATCGCCGACTAGCGGAGCCTGTCGCGATCCCCACGCCGTGTAGCCGACGACGCGAGTAAGCTGGACGGTCCACAGGCACGAGTATAGTTCAAATGTTCTTCTAGCGAGCAGGTGGGTGTTCCGACAGAATGAGGGCCGATTCGTGATGTACACTATGTGTACACAGTCTTGAGAGGATCCGAGATGGCCGAGTTGATCCACGTAGGAGTGCGGGAGTTCCGGGACAGTCTCGCCGAGTATCTGGACGCTGCGACCCCAGTCGCCATTACCCGGCATGGGCAGACGGTCGGATACTACGTTCCGGCGCGGGGGAAGGTCGATGAACGAGAGCTCGCCTCGCTCAAGGAAGCAGTGAGCCAGCTCGAGTCGCTTCTCGCTGAGCACGGTATCACTGAGGACGAGGTCGTGCGTGAGTTCCGAACTCGCCGCCGCGGCTCGTAAGCTTCTCGTCCTCGACGCCAACATCCTCATCCGAGCCGTCCTGGGTCGCCGAGTCCTATCGCTCCTCGAAGCCTACGTGAGCCGTGTTCATTTTCTGGCTCCCGAGGTCGCGTACGCGGAGGCTTCGACCCATCTGCCGGCAATTCTGGCGAGTAGGGCCTTACCCCAGGAAAGAGTGGCGACACTCCTGGAGCAGGGAGTCCTCCCGCGCCTGCCGATGCTCGTAACACCGGTGCCCCACGAGGCCTACGCTGATCTGGAACCCGAAGCCCGAAGGCGATTGCAGCGTCGGGATGAGGCGGATTGGCCCATCGTCGCCCTCGCCTTGCTGCTGGATTCGCCCGTCTGGACCGAGGACCAGGACCTTTTCGGAACGGGGGTCCCGACGTGGACCACGGACCGGATTGAGATTTACCTGGCGTCGCGTGAAGGTATGTGATAGTCCCACCTACGAGCGATTCCCGAATCTCTCGTAGGTCGCAACTGAAAGGATGTGGTGCGGCCCCGGCCGTGGTCGGCGCTTCCAGAGCCTTTGACCGTCGAAGGGTTGGTTAGCTAGCGCCGGCTGCGCGGCGCAGCGGTTTGGCAGCGGCTCTTCTGGCGACCGGTCCGGGCGCGGCGGGGACAGCTACGTCTACGGGCTCGTCCTGCTCGATGGGCGTGGCTCCGGTCTGGAGAAACCAGCCGTCGCCGACCAGGTCGTGGAAGATCGTCACCACGGCGCCGTTGGCCAGGACCACACGGAAATACCTGCGGGAGATCTCTTTGCGCCACCACTCGTCGTCGATCCGCCACTGGTCGAGGATTTGGGAGACGAGGACTCCAAAACTGCCACCTTCCCCCTTTTTTGGGGTGGGGGGGTGGGTTGGGGTGAGGGGTTTCGAGGGGG
>JACQOR010000076.1 GCA_016202435.1 Chloroflexota bacterium | reverse complement strand
TCAGTCCTATGCTCGCCCTGGTAGCTGGTGCGATCGCCGCCGTGATGCTCCTGATGCAGTTCGTGTTCATCATCCGCGAGGACGAGCAGGCCATCGTGATCCAGTTCGGAGACGCGCTGGCGGTGATCCAGGAACCCGGTCTCCACTTCAAGGCCCCATTCATCCAGGACGTGGCGCGGTTCGACCGTCGCGTGCTCTCGCGCGAACTGACCCCAGCCGAATACCTCACCCTCGACCGTAAGCGCATCGTCGTGGACCACGTCACCCGCTGGCGGATCATCGACCCGCTCGCATTCTTCCGCACCGTCCGGGACGAGGCCGGCGCGGTGGCCCGAATGGACGACATCACAACCACTCGCCTCCGCCAAGAGCTTTCAGGACGCGATTTCATCCCGATCGTTCGCGAGCGCCGCGACGAGATCATGACCAGGGTCACAACCGGCACACGGCAAGGCATGGAAGCCTTCGGCATCGAGGTGCTCGACGTGCACATCAGGCGTCTGGACCTGCCCGCCGAGGTGCAACAGAGTGTGTTTGCGCGCATGCAAGCTGAACGCCTTGTCTTGGCGGCGCGCTTCCGCGCGGAGGGCGAGGAGCAGGCGCGAGAGATCCGCGCGAGAGCCGATCGCGACGTGCAAATAATGCTCGCCACGGCTTTTGCCACCAGTCAGAACCTGCGTGGCGAAGGCGACGCGCAGGCAATCGCAGTGAGCGCTCAGGCCTATGGGCAGGACCAGGAATTTTACGCCTTCGTGCGTCGGCTCGAGGTTTATGAGCGGGTGCTGACCGAAGGCTCGACCCTGGTGCTCCGTCCCGATTCGAACCTGTTCCAATACCTGGAGTCCCCGACGCTGGGGAGGTAGGACTTGAGCGCTGACCTGGGGCGAGCTTCAGCTTCCGGGATCGGGAAGAAAAACAGGCTGTCAGCGGCGTCCACGGCGGCCTCCAACTACTTTATTCAAGTCTAATTACGGACGATGACCAGAAGCGGGCGCTGCGAATCAGCTTTCTCCATGACGCGTGAGATTGTAGAAGTCATAGAAGACAATGGCCCCGTGATCGAGCCAATCGAAGTGTTTCGTGGGCGCCACGGTCAGGAGCCGCTCTTCGGGCCGTTGCCGGGCGTTCGTTTGGGCGACGTTCTCGCCTACGAGTTCGAGCTTCCGGACTCATTCGAGCCCTGGCCTGGGAGAACTCTTCTGGAGAGAACCTTCGTACTCCTCGACCTCGGGGTGAGTTTCGCCAACCCCTGCTGGGTGCGCCGGACGACACCGGACGGGGCGGTCGTAGACCGGACGGATCAGGGCAGCGACAGATGGTATGTGGACCTCATCACCGTCGAACGTGACGGAGACCAGTACACCTGCCGAGATCTCTACATCGACGTCATGGTGCCGATGGACGGTCGGCACTATCGGATGCTGGATCTGGATGACTATGCAGCGGCGATCGACGATGGCTTGCTCAATGTCGCGCAGGCGACTGATGGCCTCCACCGCTGGCAGCGCTTCCTCGACCGGCATCTGCACACAGACCGGGCGCCAATCGGCACCTGGAGCGACTTCCCACCGGCCGCCATTCGCCCACTGCTCGATTTGCCCCCATTCGGGGACTCCGTCCAATGGACTGGCTAAGGTCGCCGTCCCATTAGGGATTGACTACCGTCTCGAAGTGGTAGGCAGATATCCGCATGTTCTTGTTGAAGTACAGCCGGTGTGCGTCTTTCCGTTCGGCCTGGACTCCCGAGTCGAGGTGAAACTGGTCGCACCCCAGCCGACGCGCTTCGTTCAGAAGCCAGTCCAGCAGAGCACCGGCGAAGCCGCGGCGTCGGGTCGCCTCGTATACATGCGGACCAAGTGGGTCCGAGGTCGGAGCAGCAAGACCGGCCACAGCTATCGAGGTCCGGTCGAGCGGCCTGAGGAAGACTGGATCCCGATCGAGGGGGCCTCACCGCGAATCGTCGATGACGCGCTCTTCCAGCGAGTCCAGGAGATCCTGAACGACCCGGAGCGCAACCCGCCCGCCGGCGACCGCGTTTCTACCTGCTTCGCGGCCGCATCAAGTGCGGAGTATGCGGATCGGCGATGGTCGGCCAGGCGATGCGGGGCACGGCCGGCGGCGACCTCTACAAGTATTACGCCTGTCGCCACACCTACGACCGCCGGACGGGACATGACTGCACGGCACGATATGTACGCGCCGACACGTTGGAGCCGGGCGTGTGGAGTGAGATTCGACGGATACTCTCCGACCCGCAGGTCGTCGTGAAAGAGCTGCTCGAGGTCGAGCGGCGGGCTGAATCTGATGGCGAGGATTCTGCTGAGATCGAGCGGGAGCTTGAAACGATTAAGGACCGCGAGCGGCGGCTGGTCAAGCTCTTCACGGTTGGGGATGTGGACGAGGGCCTGATCCGGGAGCAGTCGGCCGTGCTGAAGCGCCAGCGGAAACTGCTGGAAGATCGGCTGAGCAGCGCCAGCCGCCGAACCAATCCGCTGGGCGGTTTGGACACGACGGCGTTGAGCGAGACCTGTTCAGCAGTGGCGGACTGGTTGGATCGGGCCGACGAAGAGCAGAGCGTCCTGGCTCTAGAGGCCCTTCAGGTCGGGATCGTAGCGACCCGCGAGGAGGCTACCATCCGCGGCTTTTTGCCTCTCCAACTGCCCGGATTATTTATCTCGCGACGTGCATGGGCATGATTGTTTCTCAATAAATGGCACCAGCAGGATCGGCGTGGCTTTTCAGTTGAGACTGCGCTTCGCCGCAAGGTCAGTCGCGGTAAGCGCGTCCTCTCGGAAGGACCCGAATGACTCGGATGGTCGTGGATTGGTAGTCGTAGAGGAACCGAACCCGCCAATCGCCGACGCGTAGGCGCCATTGATCATCGGGCCCGACGAGCTTGGTGACATCCCCTTGGCCAATGTCCGCCAAGCGAACGACCGCTTCTCGACTCTCGACATGACCCGCTGATCCAGCCTCCGCATATCTCTCGATGCCGAGCGGGTCCAGACGATCTGCCACGTCACAAACCAAGTTCGCGA
This sequence comes from Chloroflexota bacterium, assembly GCA_016202435.1. Classification (GTDB taxonomy): domain Bacteria; phylum Chloroflexota; class UBA6077; order UBA6077; family SHYK01; genus JACQOR01. The sequence goes on along the minus strand of JACQOR010000076.1, from coordinate 699 downwards.
CGCAATTCTTCATCCGAGAGGACATCTCCGCGGTGCAAATCCGCCAGCCCCTCAGCAACCAGGGCTCGCTCTTCGTCCGTTTCGGGTTCGTCGTCGAGAGGAGCAGTCAAAAGCGCCCGCAGCACGGGATCATTCGCCATCTTCTGGAGCTGCATGAGGGCACGCTCAGCTGCCTCGGTTACCTGGCCCTCCGGCAGATTGTCAACTAGCTGGTGGAGCCGCTCTTTCACGGTCATTTCAAACTGGACTCCGACGCGGGATCAACTGCTCCCTATTGTGCCACCTACAAGCTATTCACCCGAAGGTCAGCGGCCGACGAATTTCCTGGCGTCCTCAGCGAGACCAAGCCACAGCTCGGACTGATCTCGGCCGAGAGCGACCCACTCCTTTGCCGGCCGACCTGTTCCGGAGTCGAAGCGTTCAGCGTTGCTGGTAGCGATCAGGGAATCGACGGTCTCCCTAGGCAGCTTAAGCACGAGCCTCCCCTTGTACGAGCACGCAAAAACCTTCCCTCGCACCTTGAGCGCCACACCACCAAACATCTTGGATTCAGTTATCTCCGGCTGGGTTAGAAACGATTCCGAGATGAGCTTTTGTCAAATCTTGTGGAAATTCCCTTCCAGCGGGTCGGTTGATTAGGCCGCGATGCTGGGCGAAAACGGTTCCGCCGTCCCCTCCGTTCTGAGCCGGTCCCTGATC
>JACQOR010000074.1 GCA_016202435.1 Chloroflexota bacterium | reverse complement strand
TCGCTGCTCAAACACCTCGACCAGTTGATCAGTCAGCGGACCCGGATGCCGGTGAGTATCGCGGAGGATCCGCTGGGCTGCGTGGTGCGGGGAACGGGAAAAGTGCTTAATGACATCGACATTCTGCGCCGAGTGACAGTCGGCCTGCAGAATGGCCGGTTGCTGCGGCGGTGAAGATGGACGAGCTGAGGATCGGGCGAGTGCCGGCATCGCCCGGTCAGCGACTGCTCCCAGGGTGGAGCGTCGTTGGTCTCGCTTTGGTTGTCGTCGTGCTTGCGGTCCTCCCCGGCCTCCGGCTGGTGTTGCAAGACTCAGCCATCCGACTAATCGCGCCACTCCAGGCGGCCGTGGCGCAAACTCTAGTTTCGACCGGCAACCTGGTTGGTACGGTGTCCCAGGCGGGCGATCTGGCGGCTCAGAACCAGAGCTACCGAGAGCAGATCGAACAGCTCCAGACGTCGTTGGCGCACGTGCGTGAACTGGAGGCCGAGAACCGAGATCTGCGCGGCCTGCTCGGCCTGCGAGACCGCCTGCCAATCGGCAAGCTTATCCCCGCACAAGTCGTGGCTCGCGATCCTCTTGCCCTCGTTCAAGCGGTCATGATCGACCGTGGGAGGGACGACGGAGTGGCAATCAGCTTTCCGGTGGTCACGGACCGTGGCGTGGTCGGGCGCATTGTGGAAATCCACGCGAGTTCCGCCAAGGCGTTGCTGCTGACTGATGTGAACAGCGCTGTCGCGGTTCAGACAAGAGGGTCAGAGTCCCAGGCTAGCGGGCTGGTGAGGGGTGCGGGTGACGGACGCCTGATCCTCGAGTATGTTCCGCAGGAGGAGTCTCTCCGCCAGGGTGACGCCGTCATCACCTCCGGTGTAGGCGGTACCTTCCCGCCCGGCCTCGTCATCGGGACCGTCACGCAGATTCGCCAGACCGACGTAGGCGTGTTCCAACAGGCCCTCGTTGAGCCCGCTGTGCGGGCGCGGAGTCTAGAGCGCGTATACGTCCTCGGCAAGAGCCCAGCCAGCTAGGTCCTCACGGACAGCATAGTCGAGTTTGATCACGCTCGGTTCGTGGGCAGACCGCTTCGGGTTCATTTGGCTGGAAGGCTAGCCGCTTCGTGCTCTGGATGATTCCTGCTCTCCTGGTGGCGGTTCTTGTGAAGTCCTCGCTCTTGTCTGCGTGGCTCGGCACGCCTGTGCTTCCTGACTTACCGCTCATTCTGGTCGTCTTGTATGGTGGACTGCGAGGGCCCCGCCACGGCCTCACAGTTGGTCTGATCGGTGGCTCAATGGAAAGCCTGATGTCAGCGGTTCCGATCGGTGTGCTCCTGTTCCGGCTGGGAATGGTCGGTCTGGGGGCAGGAATGAGCCAGTCCCGTTTTGAGCGGACCGGTCTGCTGTTTCCCCCAGTCCTGGTCGCTTTGGCCACGCTGGCGGCAGCAGTACTCGCAGGGCTCGGGCTCGAGACGGTTGGTTGGTCCGTCGCATGGAGCGGACCAGTTGCAGGAAACTTCGCTGTTCAAGCGGTGATCAATGCCGCGCTTGGAGCGGCATTGCTGCCGGCCGTGCGGCGGATGGCAGCCCCTCGCGGGGCGGGCGAGGAGGCTCGGCTCTGAGCGGCGTCATCGCTTCTCCAGAAGGGGCCGAAAGACCGGACCTGGCTCTCCGGGTGCGCACCCGCTCCAGGCTCATCCGGTTAGTGTTGATCCTCGCCTTCAGTTTCCTCGCCTTGGGCCTCTGGCGGCTGCAGCTCGTCCAGGGTCAAGCCCACGGGCGCGCGGCCGAACGAAATGCCATTCGCCTGAACACGATTCCCGCACCGCGTGGGGTCGTCTACGACCGCGGAGGGCAGATCCTCGCGGAAAACGCTCCAGTGTTCGTCGTTTCGTTGGTGGAGGCCGATCTTCCTGAGAACCGCCGTGTTGAGGTCTTGGACCGACTCGCCCGGCTATTAGGGACCACCCGGACCGCCCTGGAACGGACGCTCGATCAACGACGTGTACCCGGCGATGTGTTCTTTCCAGTCCGGCTTCGTTCGCACCTCGAGCGGTCCCTGGCGCTGACACTGGAACAAGAGGGCTGGGAGCTACCGGGGGTCCGCGTGAGCGTCGAGTCGGCACGCCAGTATCCCGAGGGGGATCTGCTCTCGCATGTGCTCGGTTATCTCACCCAGCCAAGTCCAGGGGAGTTCGAGCAAAAGTACAGAGGCGAGGGCTACTCGATCTCCAGCCTCGTTGGGGCCTCCGGTGTCGAAGCAACCTACGAAAGCGCGTTGCGCGGATCCGATGGCGCTCGGCTGAGTGAGGTGGACGCCGGTGGTAGACCGCTCGGAGAGCTCGGTGTGGTGCCTCCCATTCCGGGGGGCAACGTCAAGCTCACGATTGATCTCAATCTCCAGCGGTCAGCCACCAACATCCTGAGAGCCAAGCTCCAACCGGGATCATCGGGGGCAGCGATCCTCGCCGATCCGCGGACGGGCGAAATCCTGGCTCTCGTTTCACTGCCGACCTTCGACGCGAACGTCTTCTCCCGCCCGGACAGCGAAGGCGACATCCTCACGCTGCTCCAGGATCCGTCTCTGCCCCTATTCCACCGGGCGATCGCCGGACAGTACCCCCCGGGGTCCACCTTCAAGCTGGCCGTCGGCATCGGCGCGCTGCAAGAAGGAGTGGCCAGCCGGAACACCCAGATCCGCTCTGAAGGCGGGCTCCGCGTGCCAAATCCCTACAACCCGCGGCTGTTCACCTGGTTTCCGGATTGGGCCGTCCTCGGGGATATGAACTTTATCCGGGGCCTTGCGCTGTCGAGCAACGTGTACTTCGCGACGCTGGCTGGCGGCTTCGGGGACTTTCAGGGACTGGGCGTGGACAGAGTTGCCCAATACGCTCGGCTCGTTGGTTATGGCGCGGCGACCGGCATCGATCTCCCGAGCGAAGAGGCGGGCCGCGTGCCCACTCCCACCTGGAAAGTCGAGAATTTCGGTGAGGGTTGGCTGACTGGTGATACCTATAACATGGCCGTGGGCCAGGGGTTCGTACTGGCGACTCCGCTGCAGGTCGCGAACGTTACCAACGCTATCGCGAATAACGGCACGATGATGCGACCCCACGTGGCTCAAGCGGTTCTGGATCAAGGGGGGCGAACGATTGAAGCAGTGCCCAGGGAGGTTATTCGGCAGCTCGGGGTTCGGTCGGACGTAATCCAGGTCATCCGAGAAGGCATGATCAGCACGCTGGAGCAGGATCGGGTCCGAGCTTTTCAGATTCCCGGAGTCAAGGTGGCAGGAAAGACCGGCACCGCCGAGTACGTTGGCCCGCGCGATGCGGCCGGGAACCTGCCGACTCACGGCTGGTTCACCGGATTTGCTCCGGCTGAGGACCCGCAAGTGACGGTCACCGTATTCCTCGAGAAGGGGGGCGGGCCGACGGATGCTGTTCCGATCGCCATGGATATGCTTCGCGCCTACCTCGAGCGGAAGGGCGGGGCTGGCTAGTGCACTGGCGCGGCGAGGGTTTGTCCTGGAAGCAAAGTGACCCGCTGTTGTTCATAGCGGCGCTGGCGCTCGGAGGCCTGGGCCTCACATTGGTGACGAGCGCGACGTGGCGCTACATGGACAGTCCCAGCTTGCTCGAGGACGTCTGGACCGTCAGGCACTTGGCTTTCCTTGGGGTAGGGATTCTGGGAATGATTGGATTCGCTTCCCTGCCTCCACGGGTGTACGAGGCGCTGGCCTATCCCGTCTATGCCTTTTCGCTGGCGACGCTGGTGGCCGTGGCTATTCTGGGGAAGGCCTCCGCCGAACATGGTGCTTTGGCCCAGCGCTGGATCGAGGTCGGCGGCGTCCAGCTCCAGCCCTCCGAGCCCGCCAAGGTGGCTTTGGTGCTGGTATTGGCGAAGCTGTTCGCGGGCGGGGTGCCTGGCTTGCGTCGCATGCTTCTCTCAATGGCCATCACCGGCGCACCGGTGATGCTGGTCTACCTGCAGCCGGATCTGGGGAGCGCTCTCTGTATGATCGCTAGTTGGGCCGGAATCGTCGTGCTCGCCGGAACGCCAAAGAAGTACGTCTTCGCCATTGGCGGGCTAGCCGTGGCCAGCATGCCGCTGCTGTGGTTGAGCATGCGAGGCTACATGCGCGAGCGCGTGCTGACTTTTCTGAACCCAGAGGCTTATGCTTTGGGCGAAGGCTACAACGTGCTCCAGGCGCAGATTAGCATCGGCTCCGGCGGGTTGTGGGGCAAGGGCTTGTTCGAAGGCACCCAAACCCAACTGCGATACCTCCGCCTTTCGCACAGCGATTTCATCTTCTCGGTCCTCGGCGAGGAGTTGGGGTTTGTGGGGGCGATGGCAGTCCTGCTGCTTTTCCTGTTTCTCTTGTTTCGGGTGTTGCGCGCCGGTGACACGGGCGACGGGCAGTTCGCAAGCCTGCTCTGTGGCGGAATCGCCTCGCTCATTGCCTTCCAGACGGTCGCCAATGTCGGAGGCAATATCGGCCTCACTCCGGTAGTGGGTATCCCGCTGCCGTTCCTCAGCCATGGGGGGAGCTCTCTTATCACGCAGTTCAGTGCTCTGGGGCTGGTTCAGGCTGCTTTGGTGCATCGCCGCCCGTATCGGTTCGAGGTCTAGCCGTGGCGAAACCCAGACCGACCTACCAATGCCGGACCTGTGGGGCAGCGTTTGTGCGCTGGATGGGTCAATGTGCCTCCTGCGGCGAGTGGAACACGCTAGATCTTGTACCTGACCCCAAAAAGTTGCGGGGGAGCGTCGCTCGGCCCGCGGCACTCATCCAGCAGCTCTCCGATCTCAAGGACGAGGGCGACGATCGGCTGCCCGCACTCATTTATGAATGGGATCGCGTACTCGGGGGCGGGATGGTACCGGGCTCGGTAGTCCTTCTCGGAGGCGATCCGGGCGTAGGAAAGTCCACGCTGGCTCTCCAACTGGCCGGATCGATGGCGGCGCTGGGGAGGCGCGTCGTCTACGCCTCAGGCGAGGAGTCCCCACACCAGGTGGGTATGCGGGCAAGGAGGCTGAGCCTGCCATCGGAGGCTATCGGGATCACTTCCGAGACTGATGTTGATGCCTTGGTTGCCGGCGCCGCGGCACAGTCTCCGGACTTGGTCGTGGTCGACTCGATCCAGAGTATCTGGGATCCCGAGTTGGATACGGCCGCGGGCAGCGTCGTGCAGCTTCGCGAATGTGCCCTCAGGCTCCTGCGGTTCGCCAAGAGTCAGCAGGTCGCGGTGCTGCTTATCGGTCACGTCACGAAGGATGGATCCATCGCTGGTCCCAAGGTGCTAGAGCACATGGTGGATGTCGTGCTGTATCTAGAAGGCGAACGGCTCCAGGCCTATCGGCTCCTGCGCGGAGTGAAGAATCGCTTCGGGGCCACAAATGAGGTCGGCGTCTTCGAGATGCAGGCCACAGGTCTAGTGGGAGTCGCAGAGCCGTCCGTGGCGTTTCTGTGCGACCGGATGCCTGAGAGTAGTGGCTCGGCGATCGTGGTCGCGGTCGAAGGGACGCGCCCGATCCTGGTGGAAGTTCAGGCGCTGGTGACACGTTCCACTATCGCCGTACCTCGTCGAGTGGCCAATGGAATCGACGCTAACCGCCTGATCTTGCTTACCGCCGTCCTGTCCAAGCGGGCGGGCATTCCCCTGCACGAGATGGATATCCACGTGAACGTGGTCGGGGGACTCCGGATAGACGAGACGGCAGCCGATCTTGGATGCGCTCTCGCCATTCTCTCATCGTTCCGAGATACTCCGCTGGACGCGCAGACGGTGGCGATTGGGGAGATTGGGTTAGCCGGAGAACTGCGATCGGTCGGGCAGATGGACCTGCGCCTGCGCGAAGCAGCCAAACTGGGTTTTCGAACCGCCTTGGTGGCTGAAGGTAGCGGACCTGAGCCCCAGGTGGCAGGGATCGGATTGCGCTCGGCTAGGTCGCTCGTGGAGGCTGCGAAGCTGGCCGGAATTCTCACCTCCGGGCCTTCCCGAACGACGGGTGATGGACCTGCCACCGTCCCGCGCTCGCGGAACGCTGATTCAGAGCAAGCAGTCGGCCATGACTGAGCAGGTGGCGGGGATCATCGTTGCGGGTGGGTCCTCCAGCCGCATGGGCTTTGACAAGCTTTGGGCGGATCTTGGAGGTAGGCCCCTTCTCGCCTGGCCGCTTCTGGCGTTCCAGGAATGTTCGGAGATCCAACACCTCATTGTGGTGATCAGCGCGGAAAACCAGCGAAAAGCCGGCCGCCTGCTAAGCCAATTGGCGATTGACGCCACCCTGGTCGCAGGAGGACCGAGTCGCCGAGACTCAGTCGCCGCCGCCCTGGCCGTAGCCATGACAGACTGGGTGGTGATCCACGATGCGGCCAGACCCCTGGTCGAGCCAGATCTCATCACTCGGGCGCTCACGTTGGCTCGGGAGACGGGTGCGGCGATCCTGGCGGTTCCTGAGACGAGTACGGTGAAGCGGGTTCAAAGTGGGGTTGTCGAAAAGACCGAGGACCGGGGTGCCCTCTGGTTGGCTCAGACACCTCAAGTATTTCGCCGCGAGTTGCTTCTGGAGGCGCACCAGAAGACGCCGGAGCCTGCGACAGACGACTCCGTCTTGGTAGAAGCGCTCGGTGTACCGGTCCGGGTTGCCGAGGGTGCCTATGCTAATATCAAGGTCACCACGCCTGTCGATCTGCAGTTGGCCTCGTTGCTGCTCACGGAGAGGCGTCGCCTCAGAGCCGGGAGCTAGTCAATCAACGGAATGCGCGTTGGGATAGGGCACGATCTGCATCCGCTCGTCTCTGGGCGGCCACTAGTCCTCGGGGGTGTTCAGATCCCCCATGCTCGAGGGCTCCAGGGCCATTCAGACGGGGACGTGCTGACGCACGCGATTGCGGATGCGCTCATTGGAGCGGCGGGGGACGGAGACCTTGGGCAATGGTTTCCGGATAGCGACGATGCCAACCGCGGGGCCAACAGCCTTGGCCTGTTACGGGAGATTGCATCGAGGCTCGCCCAGCAGGGTTGGCATGTGGGCAATGTCGATGCATCGGTCGTGGCACAAAGCCCTCGTCTGAGGCCGTATCTTGAGGAAATGCGCGGCAACCTCGCGTCGGCGCTAAGTGTCGCGTCGTCGGCCGTCAATGTGAAAGCCTCTTCGCCAGAGTACGTGGGCTCATTGGGACGAGAGGATGCCATTGCTGCCTTTGCCACCGCCCTGATCGACCGGAGCGGCTCCACTGAACTCGGGGGCCTCGCCCCGGACTTTCCGGGGCCGGCGCATGCTTGATACGCTCCGGGCGGATTTCCGTTCCGTCTTCGAACGCGATCCAGCCGCCCGAAACGCGGTCGAAGTGCTGCTCGCGTACCCCGGCCTTCACGCCGTGCTTCTGCACCGCGTAACCCATTGGTTGTGGAATCGGCGTGTGCCTATCGTCCCGCGTACGCTCTCACATCTCAATCGGGCGCTGACTGGGATCGAGATCCACCCGGGGGCGCGGATCGGGAAAGGGTTTTTCATCGATCATGGGATGGGCGTCGTGATTGGGGAAACTACCCAAATAGGTGAGGGCGTGACGCTCTATCAGGGTGTAACTTTGGGAGGCACGGGGAAAGAGCAGGGGAAACGCCATCCAACGATCGGCAACAACGTAATAATCAGCGTGGGCGCCAAAGTCCTGGGGGCGATAGAGATTGGGGACAACGTCAAGATCGGCGCTGGCTCAGTGGTGCTGCGGCCGGTACCGAGCAATTCGACCGTTGTCGGCGTTCCAGGGCGCGTTGTGGCGATGCACCATCCCGACACCGACGTGCACGAGCGAGTTGAAGTCCTGCCAGACCCCGAGGGCGAGACTATCGAGGCATTGCAGGAACGGGTAACGTTGCTCGAGGCGCGGCTTGCAGCTTTGGAAGCTGCATCGGGGGACCTCACGAACGAGGTTCCCGAGCGATTTCGCTCCGGGCAGACACGCCGCTAAGCGGTTCGCCACACCAGCCTATCGAAAAGGGAATCCAGGTCCTGTCCGCTTGCCTCGCTAAAAGGCCCCTCTCGTTCAGTGTCGCCTCGCGCGGTCGGTGCTGCTAGCAAGAATCTGGAGCATATGAAGTAGTTGTCCCTGCGGATTTTCAACACATTGAGCGGTCGGGCGGAGGTATTCGAGCCTCTCGGCACGCCGGTCCGTATCTATTGCTGCGGCATGACCCCTAAGTTCCACCCCCACATCGGTCATGCGCGACTGTTTGTGGACGTTGATTTCATGCGTCGTACTCTTGAGCACCTTGGCTACGAGGTACGGCACGTCCAGAACTTCACAGACATCGACGACAAGACCATCTTGAGGGCAGAGGAAGAGGGCATTACGGCGGAGGAAGTGGCCCGCAAGTACACCGAATCCTACTTCGCATCAATGGCCCAGCTCGCGGTGAAGCCGGCCGACGAGTATCCGACGGTAACCGGCTACATGGAGCGGATCATTCAGTTCGTAGAGCGCCTAGTCGAAAAGGGGTTCGGTTACGTAGTTGGTGGAGACGTTTGGTTTTCGGTGTCAAGGTTTCCGGATTACGGCAAGCTGTCCGGCAGGGCTGGAGATGCGGGTCTGATCGGTGTGCGCAAGGATCTGGAGCCGGGGAAACGGGACCCGCGAGACTTCGCGCTTTGGAAGGCCGCCAAGCCGGGAGAGCCTTCGTGGCGAAGCCCGTGGGGACCGGGGCGGCCGGGCTGGCATATCGAGTGCTCCACCATGGTCCGGGAGACGCTCGGCGACCAGATCGACATTCACTGTGGGGCGGAGGATCTCATTTTCCCTCACCATGAAAACGAGATTGCCCAGAGTGAGGCCCTCACCGGTCTGGAACCCTTCGCGAAATATTGGCCGCATGTTGGCTGGGTGACCGCCGAGGGGGAGAAAATGTCCCACTCGCTGTGGAACTTCGTCACGCTGCAGGACGTGCTGGAGCGTTTCGATCCCGCAGCGGTTCGTCTATTCCTGCTTCAGACCCACTATCGCTCGCCTCTCGCCTTCTCGGAAGAGGGACTGGCAGCGTCGTCGAGAAGTCTGCCGGCTTTGCGGGCCGCATATGGACAAGAAGAGAACGTGCCGGGCGTGGCGGAGATTTCGTCTGAGAGCGCTCTGCACCTGCTTCAACGGTTCGATGCTCAACTTGAAGATGACTTCAACTCACCGGGGGCGGTCGGTGTGATGTTCGAGACCGCTCACGAAGTGAACCGCGCCAGCGATGCGGATCGGGACCAGGTCCGCGCAGTTCTCCGCAGAATGGTGGAGGTGCTCGGGTTGCCGCTGTCCGCACGACGGAGCGAACCAGCGTCGACCGAGACAATTCTGCTGATCGAGTTCCTGATTGAGCTCCGGGCCGAGCTGCGTCAGGAGAAGCAGTGGGTGCTGGCTGACAAAGTCCGGGATGGGCTGAAGGCGCTCGGAATCGTACTCAAGGATGGTCCCCAGGGGACCATCTGGGAGCGCGAAGACCGTGAGGGTCGCTCCGCCGTTATCTGAGCTCAAGAAACAGAAGGAGGAACCAATGGCTAGTTCTGCCCCAGTCCGCGTAGCCGTGAGCGGTGCAAGTGGAAACGTCTCGTACTCCCTGCTCTTTCGCATTGCCGCGGGCGATCTTCTCGGTCGGGAGACGCCGATCGAGCTCCGGCTGCTGGATATTGAGCCGGCGATGAAGGCGCTCGATGGTGTGGTGATGGAGCTGGAAGACTCCGCGTTCCCGCTGTTGCGCAACATTGTGAGCACGACCGATCCCAGGGTTGCCTTCGATGGAGCCTCGTGGGTGCTGCTCGTGGGCTCGGTGCCGCGACGCGAGGGCATGGAGCGCGGGGACCTGCTAAAGATCAACGGCGGAATCTTCGGTCCCTACGGCAAGGCGCTGGCGACCGCCGCGGCCAGCGAGGTCCGCATCCTGGTGGTTGGCAACCCCTGCAACACGAACTGCCTGATCGCGCGGTCAAACGGCCGCGATATTCCAGACGATCGCTGGTTTGCGATGGTGCGCCTCGACCAGAACCGAGCCAAGGCGCAGTTGGCCAGGAGAGCGAACGTACCGGTGAGCCAGGTCAGACACATGGCGATCTGGGGCAACCACTCAGCTACGCAATACCCTGATTTCCAGAACGCGACCATCGCGGGAAAGCCGGCGGAGCAGGTCATCGAAGATCAGGAATGGCTCCGGGGGGACTTCATCAAGACGATTCAGCAGCGCGGCGCAGCGATCATCGCGGCCCGAGGGCAGTCCTCCGCGGGGTCGGCCGCCGCAGCCATCATCGACTCCGTCGTGAGCATCCACACGCCCACCGCGGACGGCGACTGCGCATCGCTCGCGGTCACGAGTCACGGCGAGTATGGCGTGCCTGAAGGACTGCAGTTCGGCTTTCCGGTGAAGAGCACGGGCTCTTCCTGGCAGGTCATCCAAGGCCTACGGCACGACGACTTCGCTAAGGAAAAGATCCGTGTTACCACGGAGGAACTGCTCTCGGAGCGCGAGGAGATCAAAGACCTGCTTTAGTGGTGCCTTACATCGCGGGGCGCAACGCGGTGCTCGAGGCGCTCAAAGCCCGAGCCCGCGTGCGGAGAGTGTTGATCGAGGCCGGAGAAGGTGTTCCCTCGGCCCTCCGTCCGGTTGTTGACGCCGCGCAGGTTGCGGGAGTGCCCGTCACCCGCGTGCCGGGAGCACAGCTCGCTACGATCCACCCGCGGCACCAGGGAGTGGCGGCCGAGGTCGACGTTTTCCCCTACGCTTCTCTAGGCGACGTCCTGAAGGCGGTTGAGGCAGCGGGACCGCGTGCCCTGGTATTGGCGCTCGACCGGGTCCAGGACCCCCAGAACCTGGGAACGTTGCTGCGAACGGCCCTCGCGGTGAACGTGACCGCTGTGTTGTTACCCGCGCGTCGGGGCGCGGGAGTCAGCCCGGCTGTTTCCCGATCATCGGCGGGCGCGGTCGAGCACTTGACGATCTGTCAGGTGCCAAACCTCGGCCGTGCCCTGGGAGAGTTGAAGGAACTCGGGGTCTGGGTGGTGGGGCTGGAGGCGCAGGTTGGAGTGCCCATCGACGACGCGGATCTCAGCGGGCCCCTCGCCATAGCGGTCGGCTCGGAAGGGGCAGGACTGGGGCGCCTCCTGGCGGAGCGCTGCGACCAGTTGATCCATCTCCCCATGGCCGGACCCACGGAATCGCTGAACGCCGCCGTGGCTGGCTCGATTGCTCTCTACGAAGTGTTTCGCCGTCAACGGACGCGGGAGAAAGAAGCGAGGCCCGGACCGTAGTCGGCTCGGGCCTCGCTCGCCTGGAAAAACCGCGCTACGCTGCCGACGCGTACCGCTGCCAGCGCTCTTCGAGCTTGGGGTCGTTCAGCGTCTCCACAACGTAGTCGGCGTAGGCTGTTCCGTCCGCACCGGTCGGGCGGCCCGTCATCACCAGCTTTTTCTCATACTGACCGCAGATGTCCAGGGCCATGCCCAGCTTCTCGCTACGGTCGGCGTACCCCATGTGCTCCAGCATCATTTTGCCCGCGACAATAACGCTGGTTGGGTTCGCGTACTGCGCCCGACCCTCGGTGACCATGCGCGGCGCGGTGCCGTGAATGGCCTCGAACATGGCATTCTGCTTCCCGATGTTCGCGCTGCCAGCCGTGCCGACGCCGCCCTGAAACTCCGCGGCTTCATCTGTCAGGATATCGCCGTAGAGATTGGGTAGGGCGATGACCTTGAAACCGGTGCGCCGCTCGGGGTCGATTAGCTTCGCGGACATGGCGTCAACGATCCAGTCGTCCCACTGCACCTCGGGGAAGTCCTTCGCCACCTCGCGCGCGACGTCGAGGAACAGGCCGTCGGTCAGCTTGATGACGTTGGCTTTGTGGACCACCGTGACCTTGTTCTTGCCGGTCTTACGGGCAAAGTCGAAAGCCAGGCGTAGCAGGCGCTCACTTCCCTGAAGCGTGGCCACCGTGAAATCGAAGATGAGGTCGTCGGTGAGACGGATGCCCTGGCTGCCGAGAATGTAGGCGCCTTCCGTGTTCTCGCGGAAGAAGGTCCAGTCAATGCCCTGAGAAGGGACCCGGACGGGGCGCATGTTCCCGAACAGATCGAGTTCGCGGCGCATGGCCACGTTCGCGGACTCAATGTTGGGCCAGGGGTCGCCGCGCTGCGGCGTGGTCGTCGGGCCCTTGAGCACCGCGTGGCACTTGCGAAGGTCAGCCAGCACCTCATCCGGTATGGCCTTGTT
>JACQOR010000073.1 GCA_016202435.1 Chloroflexota bacterium | reverse complement strand
TTCTGACGATTCCCATCCTACTCGGGGGCTCTCGCTCTATTCTCGGGGCGGGCCTTCTCGGTCCACTCGACTGTCACTCACGTTTCTGAACCCGGACACGGACCCCCTGTCATTCGGAACCAGCGAGAGCATCAGTAGCCATGTGGGGGACGGATCCTTCGCTGGCTACAAAGGACGGTGGTAGCGTCAGGGGGAGGGCCACGTGGTCCGACCCGTCGGGGAGGCGCAGCCGCTCGCCGGTGCGGAGGTCATACCACCCGACCGCCAGGCGGTAGCGAGGCCATTCGGACAACGGCGGCGCCGACAGCGTGATCCCTTCGCGCACGGGGCAGCCGAGGTCCCACTCACGCGTCGGCACGATTCCGTTCTTGAGCTGACCATCCGCCTGGGAGAACGTCGCTCCAGCTGGGTCTACGAGGTGAATGAAGTAGTGGTAGTTCTCGGCCAGCGCTCCTTCCTTGCTCCAGAAAAGCTGCACGCCCAGGCGCTCTCCGGCGGCGCCTACGGTGTACCCGTCGAGACGCAGGGCGCCGCCGAAAAGGTCCGCCCTGGAAACTGCAGCCCTGCCGGCTACCTTGCGGAGCACGACCACGTCTGACTGCGCAAACAGCAACCGGTACCCTGGGTCCGCGGATTCGTGGGCGACGTACGCTCGAAGGGCTTCGCCGGAGTACGGGTATGCGTCGCGGAGGTCGGCAATCAGGAGGTCCGGCTCGTAGCAGGTCTTACTGACGGGTAGGGCCACTCTCGAGCGCAAGGCGACGTGCGGCAAGATTGAACTGGTAGCGGCGACGGCGAGGTCTGGATCCGGCGGCACCAGCGCGACTGCCTGCTCCATCGCCGCGATGCGGATCTGCCGCGTTTCGCTGAGGGTTGGCGCGGCCCCTCCGCCCGGCAACGGCGAGTTCTGAACAAAGGCGTAAAGGGAAGCGGCAGCCACGCCGAGAGCGGCAACGCGCGGTAGGAACGGATGCACCCGGCGCAGGAGACCAAGCGCCTCGCCCGCCGCCAGATACGCCGCGGTGACCAACAGCGCCACGTAGTGCGCCTGGAATAGCGGCGGATCCAGACCCAGCAGCATGATGAGCCACCGCGGGATGGCCACCAGGAATGACGCCCCCAGCAGGCCCAGGCCGAGTGTGGGTCCCAGCAAATTCACCACGGCTTGGCGATCCCCTTCACTTGTGGCCCTTGCCAGGGTGATGCTGGGATCAAGGAGGCAGCGGACCACGTCGGTCACGCTCGTTCCGCATTGAATGAACTGGCGCAGATCGGGGTGCGGCAGCTGTTCGCCCAGCTCTTGAGGGCGGACGATGGGCACCACAAGCAGGAAATAGGCAGCGAGCCAGGCCACCGAGATGACCGCGAGTCCAATCCCCCAGCAGGCATGGCCTGGAGCAAAGAGCGGCCAGGCGTGGCCTGGGGCAGAGGGCGGACGAACTTCAGTCTCCCCTCGTCGTGCGAGGCGCGGGAACAGCCAGGCGTGGCCTGGGGCAGAGGGCGGACGAACTTCAGTCTCCCCTCGTCGTGCGAGGCGCGGGAACAGCCAGGCGTGGCCTGGAGCAAGGGGCGGACTCATTCGCGGTCCCCCCTGGGACACCGGCGCGGGGCCTGGGGTGCTTCTCCATCCCAGGAAAGCGATCAGCAGTCCCAGGGGGCCGGTAACCAGCGCCGCGTCTTCGTTCACGAAGAGTGCCGAACCGCCAACCAGGGTCGCCAGAGTGAACCGCCGCCGCCACGCCAGAGCGGTCGCCAGCGTGATGAGCGGCATGGCTAGGGCGATGGGATGGAATTCGTCCCGAGCCACGTATCCGGTGCTGGGGGCGACCGCGAACCCAGCCTGCAAGAGCAACGCCACGACCGGATCGTCACCATGCCGGCGCGCGACCGCGTAGATTCCGAGGCCCGAGGCGCCGATAGCGATCGATTGCAGGGCGAAGAAGGCGTGGGCGTCCGGCCAGATGAGCAGGAGGGGTCCGGCGAGTACGAGTGAGGGGGTCAGGTGCTCGGCAAGGTAGTTGAAGGGAAGGATCGTGGTGTCAAACCAGCGGCCGTGCGCACTGTTCCACGCGACCTGTAGGAGCAGGCCGAGGTCAAACGTGTAGGTGTCGAACTGGGTGTGCCGAAGATGAAGAGCCCAGAAATAGAAGGCAGACGAGGCCGCGGCGACGAGCAGGGACGCCGCGTCTGCTTTGCGGGCGGTCAGTCCGTGGAGGTTTTGCGCGTCCGGGTCTGCCGCGGTTTGGGCTGGGCGTCTTCCTGGGCAGGGGCTGTCTTTCGAGCCGTGGTAGCTCGGACCGGAGTGGCGCGGGTCCGCGTCGTACTTGTTGCCGTGGCGCGGGTGCCCGTTGTAGTCGCTGCCGCGGCGCGCCCTCGACGGGGCTGGTCAGCGACCTCCGAGGCGACGGCTGCGCGTGTGGCGGCGCGAGTCCGGCCTCGAGCCGGAACTGCTTTCGGCTCTTCGGCCGCCGCGGCCTTCTGCGCGGCACTGCGGGCGAGAGCCAACTGGTGCATGAGGCGACTCTTCCGCCGCGCGGCCTGGTTGGAGTGTATGACCCCTTTGCCGGCCGCCTTGTCAAGCTGGCTGACCGCGGTCTTCGCGAAGTCGGTTGCCTCCTCGATCTCGCCGGCTGCAACGCTGGTCCGGGCCTTCTTGACGTAGGTCCGCAACGCCGATCGCACCGATCGATTTCGAAGCCGTCGGCGCTCCGACACGCGTAGCGCTTTGACGGCGCTCGGAGTTCGAGGCACATCATCCTCCTGATTTCGTGAGAGACGAAGTATAGCAAGAGGACGTGACCGGATCGCCGCGCCAGCGGCGGCTTACTCGATACCGAGATCCGAGAGCTGTGCGCTGAGCCAGTCCGCGGCCGTCCAGCGGCAAACCCGGTTACGCAGGCGCTCGAGCCGCGCGGCTCGCTCCGCATCCGGCATGTCCAGGGCACAGCTCATCGCCCTGGCGGTGCCCTCGACGTCGAGGGGGGAGACTAGAAGCGCTGCTTGCTCCGCTTCGCCGGCCACGCCGGCCGTCTCGGACAACACGAGCACTCCGGGACGCTTCGACACGACCGCCCACTCCTTGGCAACCAGATTCATGCCGTCCTGGAGGGAATTAACGAGCAATACGTCGCAGGACTCCATCGCGGCGAGGGCCTGTTCTCGATCATTCGTGTAGTAAATCTCGATCGGGGGAGCCCCGCAGTCGGTTTCGAAGCGGTCGTTGACCTCACGGATCGTGGCGCGGATGGCGTCGGTGTACGTCTGGTAGACGCTCAGGTCGGTGCGGGAGGGCACGAGAAAGGCGGAAAAGCGCAACGTGGCGCGGAGGTCCGGTCTCATCTCGAGCAGGCGGCCAAACGCCCGGAATCCGAGCACTTGATTCTTGCTGGGGTCCACGCGATCCACGCGAATGACGTTGAATCGCCCCATCCGATCTTTCATGCGCGCCCGCGCTTCGGCCACGGCCGGCGACTGCATGGCGTGACCCAGCTCCGCGGGGTCGGCGCTGGCTGGATAGACCCGCACCCGCACGAGGCGCCCATCGTCGGTTTCGACCGCCAGCTTCTCACGATCGACGGAGCATCCCAGGAGCTCTCGGCAACAGTCGAGAAAGGCATCGGCGTCGCCACGGGTCTGCATGCCAACGACGTCCGCGCCTAGCAGGCCACGCAGGATCACCTCGCGCCACGCCCCGGGCAAGAGCCTCATGCGCGGAGGAACCGGAAAAGGGATGTGGGTGAAATGCAGGATCGGGGTGTCGGGGAAACGTTGCCGTAGGAGCGCTGGGAGTGGGTAGAGATGGTAGTCCTGAATCAGGAAGGCCCGGACGTCGCTACAGGACGAGCGAATCGTCTCGGCGAGCTGTTGATTCGCGGCGAGGTAGCCGTTCGTCCAGGCATGGTGTCGTTGTGCATCGACAGCTTCGAAACCCCTCGTGCCCAGAATGAGGTGCTGAAGCATCCACAGCACCTCGTTACTGATTTGCCCGTAGTACGCGTGGTAGACGCTAGCTGGGAGTGGCACGGGTGTGACCGGGAGCGGACCACCGGTCTGGTCGGCAGCGGTCGTGAAGAGCCCGGCCGCGTCCGCGTCAGGCGGCTCGGAGACGCAGCAGAACCATCTGACGTCCGGCCGTTCGGCCAGTGGAGCCAGCATGCTGACCAACCCGCCGGTGGCCGGCATCGCCAGCCACTGGTCGTCTCGCCACACAAAGTCTTTCGGCCCCCGATTGGACACGATCACGAGGGGTGCCGCGAGTGGTTCCTGGCCTTCGCGGCTCGCAGTCAAGGCCATTCGACGTTGGACCTCCCGTCAAACCGTTCCTATTCGGGGATCTTGCCAAGGGAATCTGGGACTACGCTCGGGTGGGCACCCTTCCTCAAGCATACGTTCCGGGCGTGAGGGCGACGTGAGCCAGAAGTGAGTTTCGCATAAGGGCGCTCCGGTCGCGCGCTCAGCGCGACTCGCTAGCGCCGGCAGCGCGCGGTGCCGGTGAGGTCCCCGTCCTCCCATCCAGGGGCAGCCACACGGTGAAAGTCGTCCCGCCTCCAGGCTCGCTTTCGACCGTCACCTTCCCGCCGTGCGCCTCTGCCAGGTGCTTCACAATCGCGAGACCGAGGCCGGTCCCACCGGCGCCGCTGGGGGTGCCGGACGCGCGATAAAAGCGCTCGAACACGTGCGCCAGGTGCTGTGGCGCGATGCCCTCACCGTCGTCGGTGACGCGAATTCGGGCCCAGCCGTCTTCGCGCGCCAGGCTGAGGCTAATGCGGCCGTCAGGACCCGTATGCTGTACCGCGTTGTCGACGAGGTTCGTCAGCATCTGGGACAGGCGGCCCTCGTCGGCCTGGAGGTGCACGGGCTCACAGGGGCCGATTTCCACCCGTCTGCCATCCGCACGGTGGCGCGCCTCCTGAGCGGCCCGTTCGACCACAGACCCAAGTGCCAGTGGTCGGCGTTCAATTACCTGGCCGGCTTCGGTGTGGGCGAGCAGCAGTAGATCACGCACCAGCCGGCTCATGCGCTGTACTTGTTCCGCCGCCTCGGTTGCGCATTCGGCCCGCGCCTCTGGGTCTTCAACTCGCTCCAGTAGCTCGAGATTCGCCTGGATAGCCAGCAAGGGGTTGCGCAACTCGTGCGAGGTATCAGCCACGAACTCGCGATGTTTCAGCAAGGTGGCCTCGACGGTTTCGAGCAGGTTGTCGACGGTCGCGGCCAGGCCGCCGATCTCGTCTTTTTGGGCCACGGGTCCGACCCGGCGGTGGAAGTTCCCCTCGGTCGCTATGGCAGCAGCCCGCTGGGACATGGTCCGGAGTGGGCCCAGAGCGCCATGAGCGACAAGCCAGGACACGGCGGCGGCAACCAGGATCGCAACCCCGCCGATAAACAGCAGCAGCACACCTAAACCCTGCATCGTGTCGCGCAGGGGCTGGCGAGACTGGCCGACCTGGAGGACGCCTACGACACCGCCGCGCACCGAGATCGGAACGCTCAAGATGCGCACCTGGAGGCCGTTGTCGGCATACACGTCGCCCAGCGCGCGTTCGCCGTCGAGCGCCCGATGCAGCCCGGCCGTATCGACTGGCAGCCGGTCCTGTTCGAGGTTCGCCGAGTGCGCGACGATCGATCCGTCCCGGCCGAGTACCTGGACATACAGTGAGGGCGCATTCAGCGCGTCGAGTGGCGAGAGATCGAGGCTGGCGGCAGAGATGTCTTCCACCGTCAGCGAATGAGCCCCTGGCCAGATCGTGAGCTCCACCTGGCTGGCGCGGACCTGCAACCGGCGATCCATCTCGACTCTCAGTGCCTGCTCCATCGACGCAAACAGCACCGTGCCAAACACTGCCACGATCACGGCCAGCAGCAGCCCGTAGGTCAGCGTGAGACGGAGTCGCAGCGACACCAGTCACTCCACCCGCAGGGCATAGCCAAACCCGCGGACCGTCTGGATCAGGCGCGGTTGGCCTTCGCTCTCGATCTTCCGCCTGAGCTCCATGACCGCGACGTTGACGAAGTTCGATTCGCCCTCAAAGTCGAAGCCCCAGACCTGTTGACAGAGCTGCTCGCGGCTCAGCACCTGCCGGGGGTGCTTGAGGAAAACGCTAAGGAGTTGAAAGTCGAGCGGAGAGAGGTTCAGTGGCTCGTCGCCTCGAAAGGCCTCATGAGTGTCTAGGTCGAGGACGAGATCCTCGTACTGCAGGGTTCTCGAATGGCCGGCCTGGCGCCGCAGTAGCGCCCGTACTCTGGCCATCAGCTCGTCTATGGCGAATGGCTTCACCAGGTAGTCGTCCGCACCGTGATCGAGACCGGACACGCGGTCCGGAACGGTGTCTTTCGCGGTGAGCATGAGGATGGGAACGTGGCTCATCTCTCGGGCGCGGGAACAGACGGTGAACCCGTCGATTCCGGGGAGCATGACGTCGAGGATCAGGAGATCGGGCTGGCTCGTTCCGATCATTTCGAGCGCGGCTTCGCCGTCAGCCGCAGTGGTGACCTGGTAGCCCTCCAGCACGAGGGCACGCCGCAACGCGCTCAGGACGGAAGCGTCATCGTCGACGACCATTATGGAGGCTGTCACGCTGGAATCCTCCCCGAATCAGGGCTGCTTCTTTTGCCCCCTCATTTTGGGACAAACGTAAGGGAGTCTGTTTGGTCCCCTGACCGGTCAACCGTCGTACCCCTGGAACGACCGGCACGAATCCGGCCCAGCTCAGAGGCGAGCTCGGCACCCGCCAGCAGAACGATGGCGGATAGGTACGTCCAGAGGAGCAGCACCATGACGGCCGTGAGCGGACCGTAGGTGAGGCTGAAACTGCGCAGAGCCTGGGTCTCGACATACCAGAGAAACACACGCTTGCCGGCCTCGAAGGAGAGTGTCACGAGTAGCGCCGACGGCCAGATGTCGGACCAGGCCACTCGTGTGTTGGGCAACACTTTGTAAGTCAGTAGTACCACCAGGAACACCGCGACAGCGCCAATTCCGCTCAGCAGCACGCGGGCCAATGGGCTTGCTGGAAGCGTTCCATCAAAGGCGTTGTCGAGGAACCGAAGCCCCACGGCGCTTCCGAGCGAAGCAAGAAGCAAGAGCCCGACACAAGACATCATGCCGAGCTCGATCAGCTTCTGCTGCAGGAGCGGCCGCTCCCGGGGAACGTCCCACGCGCGATTGATCGAGCGGCGAAGCGCCGCAAAGATAGCGTTGGCTGACCAGAACAGCCCCAGAACCGCAAGGCCGCCGAGCGTGCCCCGGCTCTCGACCAGCCCGACAAGTGCACCTTTGATGAAGTCGCTCGACCCCGGTAGATAGTCGGCCAAGCCGGCGATGATGCGAGCCTGAACGACGGCGGAGTCGACGACTAGCCCCAACACGGCAATGAGTCCGAGGGCCAAGGGAAAGAGGGAGAAAAGCGCGTAGTAGGCGACTCCGGCCGCCATGTGCATGCAGTCGTCGTCCTGGAACTCGCGTGCGGTCCGCCGAACCAGTTGCGCAAGAAAGCGCACGCCTCCGCCTGGCTCCTCCGGTCCAGCCCCGCCGAGGTTGGAATTGCTCATTCGGCGAGGGCTCCCAGCGGATTCAGCACTGAGTCGTAGTAGCGAAGATAGTCAATGACGTGGCTCGCCCAGTACTCACCGTCGTGATCGCCGGGGAAAACGCGCCATTCGTGAGCGATGCCCTTGGCATCGAGGGTGTCATGCAGTTCTTCGGTACGCGCTAGCCAGGAGTCCTGCTCCCCCACGTCGATCCAGATGTTCAACCGAGAGACTCGCTGGGGGCGCATGTTTGCAATGGAAATCGGGTCGCGCTGCTGATAGTCTCGGTCGAGGCCGAGAAAATCGCGCGTGCCTTCGGGCGGTAGCGACGGACTGTGAGCCCCGACCGCGCCGAATACGTCCGGCCTCCAAAAGGCGTTGACGAGCGCTCCGGTGCCACCCATGGAGAGGCCCCCAACCGCGCGCCGCTCCGGGTCCGCGAAGACCCGATACGTGGCGCCGATATGACGGACCAGGTCAACGGACAGGTAGTCGCCCCAGCGCAGGCCTTCCTCCCAGGGACTATTGACCCAGTAGCTGAAGTCCCCCTGCGGAAAAACCACGACGACCGGGCTGATTTCCTTGCGGACGATCATGCGATCGACGCCGTCCACGAAGCCGTAAGCCAGCCATTCCTCGTACGAGCCACTGTTCCCGTGCAACAGGAACAGGACCGGATAGAGCCTCCCCTCGCTGCGATATCCGGGCGGAAGATAAATAAAGTACGGCATCTCGATCTGGAGTGCCGGGCTGAAGAACTGGACGCTCAGCAGGCTGCCCTGGATCCGGCCGACGTACGGGTTGACCGGCGGCGCGGCCTGGGGTCCGCCCAGGGCCTGGCGGAGGCTCGGTCGTGGAAGGGGAATCGGGGTCCCCTCGCCTCTCGGCGGAGTTCCGGGGACCGGCGTGCCAAACGCCCGGGCCACACGGGAGGCGTAGGGGTCGGTAATCGTCGCCGCGCTCGCGATACCCGGATACCGAGGCGACGGGTCCAGCGGAAGCAGCAGCAAGCAGGCCGCGGTCGCCGACGCCGGCAACGCGTAGCGCGACCAGCCGCGGTTAGGGTTGACAAAGAGCACCCGCCACGCAATGAGCTGCCGGATCAGGAGCAAGATCCCGAGCTGCGCGGCCGCGTGCAGCAGCCAGGAGGGATCGATGATCTCGTGCAAGAGCTGGACCAGCATCGTGACCGGAATGGCGAGGATCACGTGGGCCGCGTAGGCATATAACGCGCTTTCGCCCAGCGGGAGCAAGAGCCAGCCCAGGCATCGACGAACTGGCTGCCAGAGCACCGTCACCAGCAAGTAGAAGAAACCGAAGATGACGATGGATGCAACGATCCGCCCCGGTCGCACGTCTCCCTTTCCGAATACCATTTCTACGAGGAACAGTTGAGTCTCCAGGGCGCGCTCGGGGTCGTCGGGCCAGAGCACTGATAGCTGGCTGGTGATGCGATCCAGGACGATCAAGACAACGAACCCGAGTCCGGTGACGAAGAGCGCGGCTCGTTGGGGGAAATGCGCCAGGCGGCGCGCGAGCGTGCTGTGGTGCCATCCCAGGACGAGGCCGGTCACGAAGAACACCTGCCAGGCTGAGAGGTAGAACAGGTAGTTGCCGGCGATCGGCCACGGCGCATCCGCATATTCGGGGAAGAACTGGTAGGCCCCCCACCAGAGCCAGGCCAGCGCCAGTACGACCTTGGAACGGCCCTGAGACAGCATCGCGATCGCCAGCGGCGCTAGGAAGATCACCAGGGTGTAGAGCAGCGGGATATCGACCAGGTAGTAGGTCCGGTGGAGAGTCAGGACGGACACGACGAAGGCGACCGGATCGCTGAAATCGACCCCCTGGGCCCACGGCAGCGCCAGCGCTTCCGAAAGCGGGAGAAAGACGAACGTCAGCGTGATCGTGACCAGGTAGAGGGTCACGGCGCGCGCCATCGCTCGGAGCAGCGCGGGGCCCAACCCGTCGCGAGCGACGAGGCGGCGGTAGGCGAGTCCCATGACCAGACCCGAGATGAAGATGAACGCCTCCGCCGCCGACGTGTAGAAGCGGTTGCCGCCGGTCAGCGCGTAGAGCGGGGAGAAGCCGCCGATGTGGTCGACGACCATGGCGAAAACGCAGAAGCCGCGCAGTAGGTCGATGCGGAGATCACGCCCCTCGGCTACCGCGGGAGGGGTCTCGGAATCATCCCGCTGGACGGAAGGGGTTGCTGCCATGAGACGCGACACCTCGTTCTAAGCCCCCGAACGCACTTCTTAAGAGTTTTCTTATGTTAGACTGGCGGCTGTGCGCACGCATCTCCGCGCAGCGCGTTCCGCTCTGACCGGCGGCCTCCTCGCCGTGGTGGCGTTCGGGGCCGGCGCGTCCGGCAGCGCTTTCGCCCCCGGGTCGGATGTTACCAATTGGGCACGAGCCGCCACCTCTGCAGCCGAAGGCCAGCTGGCCGAGGCTGCTCCCTCGCCTGAGAACGCCAGCCCGGTGCCGCCGGCACAGCGGCTGCAGGTGGGCGATTATTGGGTCTACGTTCCGGGCGGTCTGACCGGCGCGGCTCAGGTGTTGGTGGCGCTCCACGGTATGGGCGGCAGCGGCGCCGATTTGCGCGAGAGCCTCGAGGCAGACGCGCAGCAGTACGGTTGGGTCGTGGTGGCACCAACTTTTTCCTATGGCAACTGGTGGGATCCCGCCCAGCTCACCATCGAGGCGAGGGAGCACCTGCCCCGGATTGCTCGGTTCTTGGATGAGCTTCCCGAGGCCATCGGCCTGGCCATTCAGCCGCGCGCGCTCCTCTATGGATATTCCCGGGGCGGGCAGACGGCGAATCGGTTTGCCCTGGCTTTTCCGGATCGAGTTGCGGGGGTGGCGATCGTCTCCGCGGGCACGTACACGGTACCCGCGGAGCAGGGTCCCGCCGCAGAGTCGGGTGAAGCCCTCCCGTTCCCTTTTGGAGTGGCTGATCTTTCGCAGGTCGTCGGAGTCTCGTTTGATCGCGAGGCATTCAGCGCGGTGCGGATCTGGGTCGGAGTCGGTGAAGAGGACGCCGATCCCGCCGAGACGCCGCGGCAATGGGATCGGTACCTCGGTGGGAGCCGCCTCGAACGAGCCGAGCGCTTCGCCGGTTGGGTGCGCGGTGCCGGGGGTTGGGCGGAGGCGCACGCTTTTCCCGGCGTTGGTCACGGTGAGACGCAGGCCGAGCGCCGGGCTGCGCTGCGGTTTCTCGCCGATCTCGGGTAGCGTGGCGCCGGGCGGCCCCGAAGCGGCGGCCCTCGATATGGCGGCCACCCGCGACGAACCCGCGTTCGCGGATGCTCCCGCGGCCGGGCGTCAGTCAAGAGCGCTCTTTCGGAGCGGAACGGGTCACGCAATCCTCGGGTCCATTCGCAAACCGTGGATAGGGGACTTTGTGTCGCTGGGGATGCTGGCGGCGCTGGTCCTCGTTTCTTTCCGCGACGCGGTGACCCAGGGGGTGATTGCCTTCGAGACCGACACAGTGCGGTTCTACTACCCACTGGAGCGGTGGTTCGCAGAGCATTTCAAGAACGGCAGCTTCCCGCTCTGGAATCCCCAGATCTTTGCGGGGTATCCGATCTTCGCCGACGGTGAGAAGGGGCTTGCGCATCCACTCCACCTCCTGCTCCTGAGCCTGCTCTCGGTGGATCAGTCCTTCATCTGGCTCCGAATCCTCCACGTCTTCGTGGCCGCGGCGGGGATGTTTGC
>JACQOR010000075.1 GCA_016202435.1 Chloroflexota bacterium | reverse complement strand
GCGAGCTTCGGGACCAGGAGATCTTCGGCCCGAACGAACAGGGCATCCAGCTCGGCGGTGGCGAGCCGAATCGACTCGATCCGGCGGACGTCCGCTGCCAGGGGCGCCACCGGTGGTGCAGCGGCGGGTTCCCGAGTGTCCGCGACGACCGACGAAGCTCCCGCCACCGCATCGAGACGATCGATGAGGCTCTGCCGCTCGGGGACTTCACCACCCTCGATGAGGCGCGCCGCGGCATCCATGGCGTGCTGGACCGCGTGAATGGCCCCCCCGGTCAGCGCCAGCTCTCCGCGCCTCACCCGGCTGAAGACGGACTCACAAGCCTGACACAGGCCCTCCACCTCCAGCAGGCTGACCGACCGGGCGGCCCCTTTCAGGGTGTGGATCGCTCGGAACGTCGCCTCCACGACCTCCGTAGACTCGGCGACAGAAAGCCCGCGTTCGAGGGACGCGAGATTCGCGGAAATCGCCCCCAGATGCTCCTGGGCCTCCCCCTGGAACGTCCGGAGCAGCCGCGATTTGATGTCCTCGTCCTCGCGCGCCACTGTCTATCTCGCTGGCCGCAGGTGAGCTGGCATGCTCACACCTGGTACCGGGCGACCAGCTCCCGCAGCCGCAGTCCCAGGTCGTGGAGGTTCTGAGCGGCGGCCTCCCCCTGCTTGGTGCTGGCGGCATTCTGAGTGCTGGCCTGGTTGATGTTCTCGATCGCGAGGGCAACCTGGTCCATGCCCACGAGCTGCTGCTGGCTCGTCGCGGCAATCTGGAGCGCCGCCTGGGAGGCTTCCCCGATACTCTCGCCCAGCAGCCGAATCGATTCGGCGGCCTCCGTGGACTGCTTCAGCCCCGCGTCGACGGCTTTGCTCCCCTGTTCCGTGGCCAGGACCGCGGCGCTCGTGGCCCGCTGGATGTCCCCGAGGATCGCCCTTACCCCCGCCGTGGCCTGCTTCGACTGCTCGGCCAGCGCCTTCACCTCGCTGGCGACGACCGCGAAGCCTCGCCCTGACTCACCGGCCTTGGCTGCCTCGATGGCGGCGTTGACGGCGAGAAGGTTCGACTGCTCGGCGAGGGCATTGACCGTCGCAATGATCTCCCCGATGGCCTGGCCTTGCTCGCTCAGGGTGAGGATGCTCGCGGCCAGAGACTCCATCTGCTGCTGAATGCGCCGCATCCCCTCCGCGGCGTCCTCCACCGCCTTCGTCCCGCCCTGGGCGACCTGGGTTGAGCGCTGGGCAGTCTCGGACAGGTAGGCAGCCTTCTGACTGGCCAACTGACTCGTCTGCCGCACCTCCTCCACCGTGGCGGTGGTCTCCGCCACGGCCGTGGCGGTCTCAGCGGCCGACGCCGCCACCTGGGTGGTCGCCGCCAGGATCTCACTCGCCGACGATCCGAGCACGTTGACCCCATCTCGAATCTCTCCCGTGACCTGGCGCAGGTTACTCACCATCAGCTGGAACGACTGCGCGAGGGCTCCGACTTCATCGCTCCGATGGTCGCTCGCGACGCTGGCGGTCAGGTCGGCGGCAGCGACGCGCTCGGCGACGCCCGCCATCGCCTTGAGCGGGTTGGCGATGGCCCGGTTCAATATCAGCGTCATGGCAACAGCGAGCAGGACCGCGAGCAGCCCAACGAGCACAAAGACGAGCGTGATCGTGGCCGCGCGCTCGTCTCTCCGCGCCAGGGCCGCCAGCGCGCTCGCCTCCGCCTGGTCCACCAGCTCGTTTGCGATCGAGCGCAGCCGCTCATTGCGTTCTGCCTGGACCCCGAACATCAGCCCGTAGGCCTCGTCGATTCTCCCCGCGGAGATGAGCGGGATGATCTCTGCGTCTCGCGCCTGGGTGAACACCGTACGCACGGTGTTGAACTCTTCGAGCCTGGCAAGCAGGAGCGGGTCGTTGCGGTTCCGCTCGAGCAGGTGTCCGAGGGTCGTGGTGTTCTCGGTCGAGCGGTCGCTGACTTCTTTTCTGAGGGTGTCCTGACCGGCCCGGCTCGTAGTTGCCGCCATGGTCAGGAGCGCTGCCCGCTCCGCGTTCTGGTTGCTGCGGACGTCCTTCAGATCGACGGCGTTCTGGAACTCCCGTTCGTAGAGGGACCGCTGCGCCTCGCGAATGCTCGTCACGCCGACGTACCCGGCGAGGATCACCGCGCCGACGAAGACGATCATGAGCCCGAAGCTGAAGAAGAGCTTCGCGCGCGTGCTCAGGTTGAGAAACCAGGACATCAGTCGCCTCCCTTTCCCATGCGCGCCGCTGCGCGGCTAGGGTTCTGCATTGACCAGGATCCGGGCGTCGCGGGCGAACGCTTCCAGGTCAAGAACGGCGACCATGTCGTCCGTCACGCCCCGCAGGAACGTGGGCCGCTCTCCGGCGGCCAGGGCCGGGCCCAGCTCCCGGGCATCCAGGCGGAGTGTGCCCTCCACCGCGTCGGCAGCGAGCCCGAAGGTCATCTCGCCGGCTTCCACGGCGACGACGCGCTCGGCGTGGGAGTCCTCCGGGCCGGATAGTTCAAGAATGCGTCCCAGGTGCAGCACGGAGAGGACGTGGCCCCGGTGGTTGACGACGCCGAGTACGAAGGCGGGCGTGCCGGGAACCGGCGTCAGCACGCCGAGAGGGACCACCTCCAGCACGTGAGCCGTCTCGATGGCATATCGCTCTTCCCCGAGTGCGAACACCAGGATGTCGAGCGACTCCTCCCAGACCGACGCCTCCTCCACTGGCACCGCGAGTTGGACCGCCCTCTCGCTCAAGATCCGTGCGACTTCAGCCGGCGCGGGGTCGTCGGCCAACTCGATGGCACGCCGGGCCCGGTCGAGCCGGGCTCGGGCCTCGTCCCAATCAATCGCGGCTCGGTCCCTACGCACGTCCGGCCTCCAGATAGGCCCAGGCCGTTTCCCGCAGCCGCCCGGCGGTCACGCCATTGCTTCCGGGCAGCACCTCATCGCGAGGGCGGGCGCCACAGAGGCTGACCACGGTCTCCATACAACGGAGGCCACGCCTCCGGTCTTCCTGCCGGATCAGGAGACTCCCCAGAAGGAAGTGGGCCGGGGCAGAATCTTGATCCAGGTAGATGGCTCGGCGGAGCGCAGCGATCGCCGCCGGAGTGTCGCCTTGTTCCTGGCAGATCATGGCGAGCAGGAGATGCGCCTCAGGATTCAATGGGTCTCTCGTCCGGGCGGCGTCGCACAGGTGGCGGGCCTCGTCCAGGCGCCCCTCGTCAGCCAACCGCGCCGCCTCCCAAGCTCGGCGGTTTCCGCTGGCGCACCAGCGTCCTCAGCCGCCTGGTCTTGGGGCCTGTCCAGCACGGGGGGCATCCCGGGCGCCGGCGCGTCTGGGGGAGCCTGAACCGGTGGGGGCAGCGCGCGCGCCGTTGGCTCAAGAGCCGCGCCTTCCCAGGGAGCCGCAAGCAGTGGGCTGACGACGCCGCCGGAGCTAGCCGAGCGAGTGGCTGCGGATTCCTGACTCGCCGATTCCACGCTTTTCCGAAAGAAGGCCGCGCCCTCGAAGGTGGCCGGGACGAGCCGCCCGAAGAGTTCCGGCGACGCCTCTATCGCGCTGAGCGCCAACCACCCATTGGCTACCAGCGCCCGCTGGAGGCGAGCCGCGGCCGCCCGCCGAGCCACCTCGGTGAAATACATGAGGGCGTTGCGACAGAGGATCAGGTCCATCG
Source organism: Chloroflexota bacterium (assembly GCA_016202435.1). Classification (GTDB taxonomy): domain Bacteria; phylum Chloroflexota; class UBA6077; order UBA6077; family SHYK01; genus JACQOR01. The sequence goes on along the minus strand of JACQOR010000075.1, from coordinate 13,445 downwards.
CCGCGGTGTTCGTCAGGGCGCTGGGGTAACCGCTCGCGGCGAGATTGAGTGGCGCGAACGTCACCATGCCCCGGATGCGGGAATCCAGCTCGAAAATGCCGTTCGGACGGGAGCGAAAATACCGGCCGACCAGCCATTCCGGACTGCCGCGGAAAGACCAGTCCCGGTACAGCGCTCGCTCTGCTATCTGGAGAGAATGCGGGTTGATGTCGGTGGCCAGGATGGTGATCGCCCACTCCGCGCGGTCCGGCAGCAGCCGGTCCAGCAGGATCGCGACGGAATAGGGCTCCTCGCCCGTCGCGCACGCCGCGCTCCAGATCCGGAGCCGCCGCGTGCCTTCCTTTCGCCGCGCTGAGATGAGCGCGGGGAAGATTTCCTGCTCCAGCACCTCGAAGCACCGCCGGTCCCGGAAGAAGTAGGTCTCTCCGACCGTGAGGCCCTGGGCCAGGTGCATGAGTTCCGGGCTGCTCTCCGGCAGGTCTACCAGGCGGGTCAGGTACGCTCGCAGCGCCGGTTCGGAGCTGGTCCCCGCGGCGTGAACGAGCCCACGTTCCAGGTCGGCGCGCCTCCGCTCCGAGAAATCGAGGCCGAGCCGGCTTGCCACGAGGGTGCGCGCCTGAGTGTGCAGCTCCTCTGAGAGCTTCACTTGCGCTCCTCCCCGAGGGCCGCGCTCAACTCGCGATCCTCATCCAGGCTGAGGAAGGTGTCCAGATCGTGGATGAAGAGCGTTCCGTCCGTGAGCGCGGCCATCCCGGCGACCTGGCCGATTCCGGGGAGCACCTCGTCCGCTGGGACTACGGCTTCCCGAGCCACGCTCATCGGGCCCAGGACCTCGTCCACGGGAAAAGCGATTCTGCGGCGCGCCGAGTGGGCGACGAGGAGCTGGCCGGCCAGACCGACGCCGGTGGCCGGCAGGCCGAACCGAGCCCGGACGTCCACCACCGGGATCACCTGGCCGTGGAGATTGATCACCCCGAGGGCAATCGGAGGAGCCTCGGGCACTGGCGAGATTGCAGCCATGGGCAGCACGCGCTCCGCGGCGGCCAGATCAATCGCGTAGCGCTGCTGGTCGAGCCGAAAGCTCACCAGCTCGAGGGGCTGCGTGTGGGCTCTCGGTTCTACCCCCAACCTGTTGCTGGGAATCTCCGCTTCCCTTGTCATTGGCTCGCCGGTCCTCAGTGAGGCGCCCTCGTCTCCTCAGCGCTCCCGGATCTGCTGGCCGAGGCGAGCGATACTCGTGCCAGAGTCGTGGGGTGCTTGGTGCCAGGCTGAGATCCCGGCATTGCGAGGCGGACTACTTCGGCCACCTGCTCGCGTCGGACCGGCTTGGTGAGCACCAGCACGGGGCAGGAGGAAGTCCCGAAAAGCTCGACGAGGTCGTCCGGATAGCCGGTTACCGCCGCGAGCGGCAGGTCGGGGCGGCGGGCCCGAATGGTGCGGATGAAAGCGATGCCGTCCTGTGCCGAGGGCATGCGAACGTCGGTCAGAACCAGGCCTATCGACGGATCGCGTTCCAGGGCGGACAGGGCCTCGAGCGGGCCGGCCCGCGCGATCGCCCGATGTCCGGTCAGTTTGACGTGTTCAACGAGTAGCCGCCGGTTGGCGGCGTCGTCCTCCACGATCAAAACGGCGGGCGTGGTTGGCATTTGTGGTTGGCCTCCTGCAAACCCCGAGCCGTCTAAAAGCATCCTTGGGCGCGAGGATTCCCGGCCGGGTGCCAGCGCGGGGCGGGCCCTGGAGCGAAGGCCGTCAACTCGGCGCGGTGGGTCATGACCGACTTTCTGGGGGATGCCTTCAGCGGCTCACGACCAGTGTATCGGGGGATCGCTGAACGGTCTACGCGGGTTACCACCAGTTTCGACATCGACCTTCGCAGCCTCGCGGGGTTTTCACTCCGTACGCCAGACGGCCAGAGCAGCAGATTCTCGATCCGGTCCATGCCGGCCGGGACGTGAGGGAGGGGGTTCGTTTACGCCGGTGGTGGGGTCGGCTTGAGGCGAAGCTGGAGGGCCCGGAGGCGGGAGCATGAAGGGCGCGCCGAATCTGGCGACGCCAGCCTAGCTCCGCGATGAAGTCCCCATGGTGGCGTCCTCGCGCTCGAGGATCTCCAGGATCTGCCCCACCGTGAGGTCGCGTTGCTCGATCCGAGTCACCGGGCGATCGACGTCGATGTGGTAACGGTTGCGCCGGCCGATTCTCTCCCGCTGGATGCAGCCGGATTTCTCGAGATCGCTGAGGATCGCCCGAGTCGCGCGCTCCGTTATTCCGGCCGCCTGCGCGATTTCGAGGCCGGTGCTCTCAGGGTGCCGACCCACGTAGACCAGCACCAGCGCATGGTTTGTGAGAAGGCTCCAGGACCGCAACGTGGTACTTCCAGAGGTCAATGGGCCGCGACTGATAATAGGAAAAACATGTAACTGCTATCATCTATCTGGTCCCTGGTGGGAATTGCACCCGATACGCGTAGCCGCCGCTAGCGGCCGCCGCCCGCCTCAGGCGGACGAGAAAGGTGGCCGGCGTGCCAAGCAAAGACAAGGGACACGACTCGGGCAAGGCCAACGCCAAGAAACCGAAGACCGCCAAAGTCGGCAACCGGCCTCATGAGATCCGGGAGCGCGAGGCGTTGAAAACCCGTCCGTCATGATTCCGGCGGATATTGCTCCGGAGCCCGGCCCCCTCGTTCCGCCGCCGGACCCAGCGGCGAAGGTGGTAAAGGTGGCTCAGACCGTCATCATCGATCGCCCGTGCGCCGCGGTCTTCGCCTTCCGCAGCCAGCTTACCAATAGCCACGAGTGGCGGAGAGCCGTTCTCTCGACGACTCTGGACGAGCCGGGTCCAGTCCAGGTAGGCACGCGATATACGGAGCTCCGGAGCGGCCCGGAAGACTCGACTCAGGTATGGGAACTGGAGATCACCGAGTACGAGCTAGATTGTGTACTCGGGATCGTGGCGCGGCGGGCCCCCACCCAGGTGCAGGAACTGCATTCTTTCGCTCGCGACGGCGGCTCGACCCGCTACACCGTGGCGGTTGAGGTAACCGGCGGCTCGATCTCCGGCGCGGCCTCCCAGAAACAGTTGCTCGATGACCTGCTTCAGCTCAAATGGTCCCTGGAAGGAACCTCTTCAGGGGGCTGGGCCGTTCGAAGCCGGGCAAAGTCCGGCAGCTAGCACGCCCGCCGGGCGCCGCCCGCGCGACTCATTCATCGAGCGAACTTCAGAGGAGACGGCATGCCCAAGAGACGGCAGCACTACCGACGCCCGGCGAGGCCGATCACGGCTCGAGACGACGGGCATTCGCAGGAAGTGCTCGAGTTGGCCGCGGTGCGGCTCACCGCCAACCAGACAGTCGAGGATCTGCGGCTGCTGGTGCGGCAAAGCCGTGACCTGCGCGACGCGGCCGACCAGTACGCCGTGGAATCCCCCGGAGCCGAGGCGCTGGGGCGATTCCGAGAGGCTCAGCTGCGACTGGCGGAGGCTGAGCGCGCCCTCGCTCTGGCCCAGCAGAACTCCCAGGCCCACCTTGATTAAGATCGGGAGCGGCACGCCCATAGCGGCCGTTACTAGCGGTTCGGGTTGAAGAAAGATCCTGCACTTGCTCTCCCAGGAGCCGGCATCCGCCGCCGCCTGTTAGCCTCCTGATTCCGAAGGCCACCCGAACTGGATGCCATGGCCGCTCCCTCTTTCCCGAAGTACGACGCAGCCTTTAGCGCTGGCCACCCGGCCATGTGAGGAACGGCATGTTGACCACGGCGCCGGGCCGCTGGATCGTCACCGCGCCGGATGCCTCGGTATGCTTCACCTCGGCCGCGGATTTCAGCTCCCCCGCGACCCCATCATTGGTCCAGGTCACCAGGTAGACCGCCCGCAGGGGGCTGTATCCCTCGGCTCCAGGCGGGTGGTCGAAAACGTCCGACTGGAACCCAAACGGCCCCTCACCACGGATGCCGTTGGTGAAGACGTAGACGTTCGCCAGAATCGCGTCCGGGGCCTGGGCAAGCGATGGCACCAGCAGCACCGGGGAGCCCATCATGTCGGTCAACATCTGCGCCACCTGGGGATCCGAGGCTTCGGTATGAATGAACCGAATCTCCTCCCCCTCGGTGTAGCCTTTGACTGGCGGCACGGTGGGTCCGGTGGCCGTCATCGCTGCCATCCCATTGTCCTGCCCCGACAGCGGCATCCCTGGCATGTCAATTTGCGCCTGGATTGGCACCAGGGACACGTAGGCCAGGACGAAGCCGGCCATGAGCGTGGCGACGAGGGCGGTAACAACGAGGTTTCGCGTCATGGGCGCCTGCTACAGCTGCGCGCGGTCTCCCGTCGGGGCCTGGGGAGCACCCGACCGGCAAAGGAGTTCGTGAGCACCGCGCTCACACTAGCAACCATGGCCACCATCGCCCAAATCGGGTGTACCAGCCCGGTGGCGCCCAGAGGGACGCCGATACCGTTGAACACGAAGGCCAGGGTCAGGTTCTGGACGGTCTTGGCGTAGGAAGCGCGCCCGATCTGGAACGCATCGACCACCGCCCCCAGGCGCTCCCCGATCAACACCACGTCGGCTGACTCGATGGCGATGTCACTGCCCGCCCCGATGGCGACCCCAACGTCGGCTTGCATCAGCGCCGGCGCATCGTTGATGCCATCCCCTACCATGACCACTCGGTGGCCCTGCCGCTGGAGCTCCCGGATCGCGGCTGCTTTGTCCCGAGGAAGGACTTCGGCGCGGTACTCAGTGATACCCACCCGCGCGGCCACGGCTCGGGCAGTCCGTTCGTTGTCGCCGGTCAGCATCACTGGCTCGAGCCCGGTGGCGCGGAGACGCTGGATCGCCTCGAAGGCGTCGGCCTTCACCTGGTCGGCAATGGCGATGAGCGCGACCGGCTCCCCATCGACGGCCACCGCCACCACTGTGTTCGCGGCCGCTTGCATGGCCTCGATTTGTTCCCGGACCGTAGCAAGACTGATGCCCAGGCTCGCTATGAAATCGGGCTTTCCCACCGCGACCCGGTGGCCCTCCACCGTGGCACCGACGCCCCGCCCGGGCATCGCCTGGAAGCCGGTCGCCGCAGGAACGGCCAGGCGCCTGGACTCTGCCGCCGCTACGATCGCCCGGCCGAGCGGATGCTCAGAAGCGCTTTCGGCGGCTGCCGCCAGACGCAGGGCCTCCCCTTGACTATGCCCAAACAGCCCCTCGACGCCGACCACGGCCGGCTTTCCCCGGGTGATAGTGCCGGTCTTGTCCAGCACCACCTTCCGCACGTCCTTGAGCACCTGAAAGGCCTCTGCCGAGCGCATGAGGATGCCGCGCTCAGCAGCCGCCCCGCCGCCTCGGATCATCGCCAGCGGCGTGGCCATCCCGAGGGCGCAGGGATACCCCATGACCAGGACCGCCAAGGCCGCGAAGACCGCCCGCGTGAAGTCGGGCGAGCCGACCACCAGCCAGGTGCCGACCGTCCAGGTGAGGATGGCTGCGCTGGCGAACGCCAGCACGGTTGGCACGTAGATCGCCAGCACCCGGTCGGCGAGGGCGAGGATGCCGGGCTTGAGCGCCCGCGCCTCCTCCACGTGGCGCGCGACCTGCTGGAGGAAGCTTTCCTCTCCGATCCTGCTCACCCGGATCAGCAGGGTACCGGTCTGGTTCACCGAGCCGCCGATCACCTGGTCGCCGGCCGTCTTTTCCTCGGGAATCGACTCCCCGGTCACCAGACTTTCGTCGACCCCCGAAGCGCCCTCCACCACCTGGCCGTCCACCGGAATCGACTCGCCGGGACGGACGCGGACCAGGTCCTCGACCTGCACCTGCTCGATCGGCAGCTCTTCCTCGCGTCCGTCGCGGACGATGCGGGCGGTGGGCGGAACCAGGGCCAGCAGTTGGCGAACGGCCTGGGAGGCCCGGGTGCGGACCCGCAGGGACGTGTAGCCGGAGAGCAGATGGTAGGTGGTGATGAACACCGCCACCGCGAAGAAGTCCGGCCCGGAGAACGCGGGAAAGAGGTACCCGAGGGAACCGCCGATGAGTCCGGCGAAGGCCCCGAACTCCAGGAGCACGTGCTGGTTGAGGATGCCGCGGCGCAGGCTGGCCCAGGCCATGGTCAGAACGTGCCAGCCGGGACCGAAGATCGCGGACAGCGCGATGGTGGGCATGAGCCAGAGCAGCAGGGGGCGCAACTGCGCCATCGGGAGGAGCTCCAGCCACATCAGCACCATGGTGCTCAGACTGACGGCCGTGAGGGCGGCCGCAAAGAGCAGGTTGTTCCGCTCGCCCCGCAGCTCGGCCGCTTCCTCTTCGAACGTGCGCACCTTGCTCGCGTCGCGCACCGTGTAACCGAGATCGAGCAGCGTCTCCTTCAACTGCGTCGAGGTGATCCGGGTCGGGTCGAACTCGACCTGGGCCTCCTCGTGGGCCAGGTTGACGCTGGCCGCCTGAACCCCGTCCATACGGCCGAGCGCCTTCGTGATGCTGGCCACACAGAACGAGCAGGACATGCCTCCGATCTTCACCTGGAGCTTCTCGGTCCGGTTCTCGCGGCCAGCGGTTTCACTCTCCCGCCGGGCCACGTCCGGCCGTCCCTCAGGCAGCCGGGCGGCTGTCATGCTTCTCCTGAACGGGCAACTTAGGCGCCGGGGCGGCCGGACGCTGTGTCTTTGGTCGGCTCTTCCTGGACGCAATCAGAGCGGCGGCCACGGGAATCCCACAGCAGAGGGCGGGGATCAGGGCGATGGCGGCACTTATGTCCATGAAATAGCCCTAAGCCACCGAGGCCTGGTACCCGGATCCGAACACCGGGCTCTCCAGGATGGCCTCCTCGCTGGTGAGCGCGGGGTCGAAAGAAACTTCTCCCCCACCAGACTGCCAATCGATCTGGACATCGCGCACGCCATGGATGCGTTTCAGGGAGCGTCCAATCGCCTGCGCGCAACCATCGCAGTCCATCCCCTCGATCTTCAATACCAGCCTGGTCTCGTTCATCGTGGGACTCCTTTCTTGTGCCGGTGCTGGAACGGCCATCCAGCTTCGAGGTGAGTCACGGCTGCGACTCCGCTGCGGTCACCGTCTCCAGGGGCGCGTCGCAGGCCGGGCACGGTCCGAGGTCGCGAGCCAGCTTCTTGGCCTTGAGCACTGCCTTGGTCACCTCGCCGAGGCAGCAGCGGCCAGACGGGTTGTTGATGTGGCAGGCGCACAGGTCCTGCTTCACTTGCTCGGTGATGTACGGGATGAGGGTGCTTTCCCCGTGGGCATGGAGGTCGGCGTCGACGTCCGCCGTGGTGAACGACCAGCAGTAGCACACCTGGATGGGCGGCTCCGTCGCCTTCACGCCCACCTTCGTACGGAGATCGCCCTTACGCAGAAGGTGGCCTCCGGTTCCCACGTAGACCACTTCGCAGACCGGATCGTCACAAAATCCGTAGGCGTCGTCCCGGACCCTGCCTACCAGCGCTGCGAGGGCATGGTGCTGCACGGTGAACACCATCACGGGCTTGGTCGCCCTCTGGTTCTCTGGACAGGCCGGGCCCGGCCCGCCCTGTGGCACAAAGCAGCACGCTTCAGTCACGGGTCCCTCCTCCCAGATAACCGAGATGTTCGAGCACCTGGGCCAAAGCAGCCGGACCCGTTTTGGCTGGGTCGTACTCCACCCCAACCCGCTGGCAGCAGGCGTCCACCTCGATCCTCCGCACGCCAGGAATTCGGCGCAATCCGTGGGTGATGGCCTCGGCCGGTGAGGGGGTACAGCAAGTGTCCTCGGGGTCCGCCTGCTCGGCCAGCGAAGGCACCTGAAAGACGATCTGATGGGTGGCCGGTGTATCCATTGGGTCTCCTCTCTTCCTCGTACTCGCTGCTATTCCACGCAGCAGCTCATGCGGGACACGTCGCGCCGGAAGGCCTGCGCCGCTCGTTTGATCCCCTCGCTGAGCGTGGGGAACACGTGGACGGTGTCGATGATGTCGTCCACCGTGAGCCCGAACTTGATGGCCAGCGCCGCCTCATGGATCAGGTCCGCCGCGTTCGGCGCCACGATATGGACGCCCAAAACCTGAGTGGTCTGGGGCTGGATGACCATCTTGAACACGCCCCGGGTCTCCTTGATGGCCGCTGCCTTGGGCACCGCGTCCATGTAAATCGTCCGACAGGAGCAAGCCCCGAAGCGGCGCATCTCCTCCTGCTCGGTAAGCCCCACCGACGCCACCTGGGGGTTCGTGAACACCGCGTGGGGCACGTGGTCGTAGTTCATCGTCCGCGTCACGCCCAGGAGCGCGTTCTCGGCCGCCAGCGCGCCTTCCCGGGCGGCCACCGTCTCCAGCGCCATCTTGCCGACGCAGTCCCCCGCCGCGAACACGTCCGGGTTGTCAGTCTGGTAGTACTCGTTCACCGCGATAAAGCCGTTGGGGCCCGCCCGCACCCCCGCCGCGTCCAGGTTGAGGTCCGCCGTGTTGGCCTGGATGCCCGCCGCCAGCAGGATGTGCTCGGCCTGGATCTCCTCGGTGTCGGCGGCAAGGGAGCGGCGACGCTGGGCGCCGCGACCGCCCCGGACGGTAACGACCCTGGCCTCGCCAGGAACGTCCACGCGGTCGATGCTCACTCCCACCCGGAACCGGATGCCCTCGTCCTCCAGCACCCGCTGGACCTCCAGGGCCACTTCTGGCTCATGCCTGGGCAGGATCTGGTCCATCGCCTCCAGGACCGTGACCTCGGTGCCGAAGTGGGCGAACATCTGCGCGAACTCCAGCCCAAGCGGACCACCGCCGATGACCACCAGCGATTTCGGCAGCCGCTCCAGCTCCAGGGCCGTCACGTTGTTGAGCCAGCCCGCCTCGTCCAAGCCGGGAATCGGCAGCGGCTTGGTGGAGGAACCGGTCGCGAGGAGGACCTTCTCGCCGCGGTAGACGCTCCCGTTGACCGCGACCGTGGTCCCGGTTACGAATTGGGCTCGCCCCTCCAGGAACTCGACGCCCTCTAACGACTCGAGCACGTCCTGGTAGTTGCGCTGGCGCGTGCTGGCGACGATCTCGTTCTTCTCCCGGATCGCGGTCGCGAAGTCGAACGCGGCCTGGTGTCCATTCTGGAGCGCCCTGAATCGTGGGTGCTGGGGATAGAAGTACTCGTCCCCGACGGTCAGGAGGTGCTTGCTGGGCATGCAGCCGACGTTGACACAGGTACCGCCCAGCGGGAGCCCGGCATTGATCAGGAGGGCGGTCTTCCCGAGGTCGGCGGCCTTCGTCGCCGCGGCGAAGGCCGCTGCCCCGCCACCGACGATCACCAGGTTGAAGTCAGTCATCTCACCCCCTTGGCGCTTCCCCGCACCATTTGCTGGAGTACCGCGGGTTGGACGACCGGTGGAGCGTGCTCGATGATGCCGCAGACGCGTCCTCCGGTCGGGCGGCAGTCCTGGACGGGCCCCGCCTGTTCGAGGAGCTCCACCAGGGCCGCGCGAAACTCGGCCAACTCCCGCATCGCCTGCTCCACCGCCTCCACCTTGGCTGCGAGCAACTCACGTACGTGGATGCACGTGGCCTCTCCCTGGTCGGTGATGGCGAGAACGTCCTTGATATCAGTGAGCGAGAGCCCCAGACGTTTGGCCCTCTTGACGAAGTCGAGCCGCTCCAGGTCACGCTCGTCGAAGATCCGGTATCCACTTTCGGTCCGTGGCCGCTGAGGCAGCAGGCCGGTGTCCTCGTAGAAGCGAAGCGTCTTGACGGGGAGCCCGGTTGTCTCGGCGACCTGTCCAATTTTCATATGCTGTCTCCTTCCACGAGAGCATAAAGCCTCCAGTAAGATGGAGAGTCAAGGGCTGGTTTTGGGCAGGTGCAACCTCGGCCCCCAGCCCCCAACCCCCAGCCCCTGACCGTTTACTGTTGCCAGTTGCCGAACAGGTTGTTGAGCGACTCGGCCAGGGTCGGATGCGCGAAGATCGCGTTCCGAAGAGTGGTCCAGGGGACCCGTCCCATCATGGCGATCTGCAGCATGGCCATCAGCTCGCCGCCCTCGAGGCCCAGGATGGCCGCGCCCAGGATCTGGTCCGTGTCGGCGGCCACCACCGCCTTCATCAGGCCGCGCGGCTCGTCGGTCTCCAGCGCCCGGGCCACCCAGGCCATGGGCATTTTTGCAACGCGGATGTTGCGCCCCTGGGCGCGCGCCTCTGTCTCGGTCAGGCCGATGCGACCGAGCTGGGGATCGGTAAAGATGGTGTAAGGCACCATGCGGCCGTCCGTACTCGCGTCCCCGCCTTCGATCAGGTTAGTCCGGATGATCCGGAAGTCGTCGTAGGAGATATGCGTGAACCAGGGCCCGGGCTTTGAGTCTCCGAGGGCATAGACGCCTGGGACGTTCGTCTCGAGGCGCTCGTTGACTTTGATGAGGCCGCGCTCCTCCGTTTCGATGCCCGCGGCCTCCAGGTTCAGGCGATCGGTGTTCGAGACCCGCCCGGTCGAGACCAGCAGCCGGGACCCTTCGACGGTGCGTTCCCCCTCGAAAGTGCGGAGGAAAACTCGAACGGACCCGTTCTGGCCGGGCTCGACCCGCTGCGTCTGGGCCTGTAGGAGGATCTCGATACCGTCTTCCCGCAGGATCTTGGCCAGCTCCTCCGCCACGTCCGGGTCCTCGCGCTCTGCCAGCCGGGAGGCGCGCTGTACGATGGTCACCTCGCTGCCGAATCGGCGGAACATCTGTCCGAACTCCAGCCCCACGTAACCACCTCCCAGGACCACCAGGTGCTCCGGGACGGTGTCGAGCTCCATGATTGAGGTTGAGTCCAAAGCGGGGATCGAATCGAGTCCTGGGATGGGCGGCCGCTCCGGGCGCGCTCCCGCATTGATGAAGATCGACTGGGCGTCGATGGTTCGAACGCCTCCGTCCTTCAGCTGGATCCCAATCGTCTTGGGTCCGACGAACCGCCCCTCTCCGAAGATGAGGTCGACTCCCTCGGTCCCCTCGATGCGCCGCTGGCTGCCGTTGCGCCAGCTCTCGACGATGGCCTGCTTGCGCTCCCGCACGCGCGCCATATCGACGGACACCGAGCCGATGCGGACGCCGTATTCCGCGGCTCGGCGGGCGAGGTAGGCCACTCGCGCGCTGGCAACCATGGTCTTCGTGGGGGCACAGCCGTAGTTGATACAGCTCCCGCCGACATAAAGCGCTTCGATCAGAGCAGTGCGCCGTCCAGACCCGGCGAGCGCCGTGGAGAGCGGTCCTCCCGCCTGCCCGGCTCCGATGACGATCGCGTCGTAGTGGTCCAATTCCGTCACTTACGCTGCCTCCCCACACCCCTCCAGCCAGGGTCGTTCCTTACATGGATCGACTGGTGCACTCCGAGCGCCTTGCCGCGAGTCTCGGTGAAGTTCCAGGACGGGGTCAGCGACGCGATAGCTGCGCGCGCACATGAGACATGTGAACGAGTTGAGGTCCTCGACGTCGAGGTAGAGGGCGCCACCGCAGGCAGGGCATCCGTGTAAACGCCAGCTCATCTCATTGGACTCCCGTCTGCCGTTCTATCGGCTAGAGCCGCAGCGTTGCGTCGAGGAGCTTCCGGAGCTCCTGCTTGGGAAGGGCCCCGACCGCCCGTCTTACCGGCGTGCCTTGCTTGAAGAACAGCAGGGTCGGGATGCTCTGGACCCCGTACGCAACGGCCAGATCCGGGTGGTCATCGATGTTGACTTTCGCGAACCGGACTTCCCCGTCGTATTCGGCGGCCAGCTCCTCGATCATCGGCCCGACGACGCGGCAGGGTCCGCACCATTCCGCGTAGAAATCGACCAGCACGGGCTTGTCTGACTTGATGACTTGCTCATCGAAATCGCTTCGCTTGAGTTCGAGCGGCTTGTGGGTTTGAGTTGCCATTCGGTGGACATACCTCCGTTCCTTTCGTGATCCGCCTTCAGTATTCCGGCGTCAGGGCCGATAGGAATGTACGCTGGCACACAATCTGGACAGATGCAGACGTGCGAACGTGGACGCGGATCGAGCTCCGTGGGTCTTGGACGCCGAGGGCGCGCGAAGGCGCCCGCAAAGGCCTAGGCAGCGGCGGCTTCCCGCCTGATCCCCTGGGCGATCCGGAGAAGGTCGTCCACTGATGGGCGCCCCAGGGGACCGCTCGTGATGGCCTCGTAGCGGATCACTCCGTCGGGGCTGACCAGGAACACTGCCGGCTCGGCGTGGCCCTCGTGCTCGTTGTAGACCACGTCGTAGGCGTTGATTGCCTCGCGAGTTGGATCGGACAGGACCGGGAACCACAGTGCGTGGCGCTCAACCGTCTGGCGCTCCGCCTCAGGGCGGTCCGCGCTCACGGCCACAATCTGGAGTCCGGTTTCGCGAAGATCGTCCTCCCGCTCCTGGACGCTGTGGAGGTAGCGGTTGCACGCGGGGCAAAAGTCACCCCGATAGAAGAGTACGGCCGTGATCCCCCGTCCCCAGAGGTCTCCCAGGCTCGTCTCGCTGCCCTCCGACGACAGCAACGTAACGTCCGGCGCCAAGTCTCCAGGCTTCAGTTTCGGCATGTCTGCACTTCCCCCGCTTTCGTTTTGCTAGTGGTATGCTTCCAGTCTGCGGCCCGGTCGGCCGGATTTCTGTCAGCTATCCGACATTCGCGGAGGATCTTCGAAAAATGTCCCAGCTCACTCGTTTGCCCTACCGCCCGGCGGAACCTGACCGTGGTCCCCAGGCGGGAGTCGTTTTCCTTCGAGCCCAGGACCTCTTCAGGGACCTGAGTGCCGATGACCTGAAAACCATCCACGAGATGACTCGCATGCGGTGGCACGATCGTGGCTCGGTGTTTTACGGACCTGGTGATCCAGGTGAACAGCTCTTCTTGCTGAAGAGGGGGAGGGTAACGCTGTACCGCTTGACCCCTGGCGGCCGAAAGCTCGTGGTGGGCATTGTGGAAGCCGGGACGATCTTCGGCGAGATGGCGATCGCGGGGCAGTCGATGCGACAGTGCTTCGCCGAGGCTCATGAAGATGCGTTGGTATGCAGCATCGCGCGACCGGCGATGGAGCGGATCCTGGAGCGGTTTCCGGCCGTCAACCGGCGACTCCTCCAGGTGGTGGGGAGCCGGCTACAGCGGTTGGAGGAGCGCTTCGAGCACATGGCGTACTGGAGTGTGCGCCAGCGGTTGGCGGGCTTCCTGCTGAACCAGGCGCGTCCGGCCCCGGGCGGATGTCAGGTCGCTGGCTTCTCCCACGAGCAGATAGGAGAGGCGGTGGGTGCCTCACGCCAAACGGTCAGCCAGGAGCTCCGAGCCCTTGCAGCCAACGGGCTCGTAGAGGTTGGACGGAAACGGGTCCGCCTGATCCGAGCCGCCGATCTGAGATCGATCGCTGGCGTGCTCCAGTCGGCGGACGCGGAGGGTCTCTCTACAGCAGCCTGCTGAGCTCCATTGACGCCTAGAAAACGGGGACACCCTGGCCGAACTAGTGTGTCCCCGTTTCAGAAGGGTGGGGCCCCAGACGCTCTC
>JACQOR010000072.1 GCA_016202435.1 Chloroflexota bacterium | reverse complement strand
CCCGCACCTCGTTCGAAGACTCCATGCTTGACCTCCTGTCTGCGATGAGGATCGACCGCGAGCAGTATAGGCACCTGCCCCTGGGCAGCAGGCGCTGCTGCATTTGCCTTGGGCAACGAGGGGCCAAAGGATGCGAGGCCGCTGCCAGCCAGCCGGGGAGCTTGAGAAGGCTTCGTCGAGAGACGGCGGATGAGCGCGAAAGGTCGCGGTCGTCTGCATTTCCGCCTCCAGACGCAAGCCTTGTCTCGCTAGAAGCCGGGCGAAAGCGGCCTAAAGTTATCCCTCCTTTACATCGGAGTTCCTCTCTAGAGCTGGACGAAGGCCGTGAGCCCCACCTCCGGATGCAGCGGCTCGAAGTTGGTCCCGGTGTAGAGGCCCTCGCGGAGCTCAGTCTCCAGTCCCGCAAAGCCCAGGTTGCACACGATCTTCGCCGAATCCTCCACCACCTCCCCGCTCTGCAGAGTGAGGTCTACCAGCATGTCGAGCACGCCTGCCACGAGGCCGCCCGCCTCTCCGATTGGCGCCCACCCGATGATCCGCTTGGCGCGCCAGGGCCCGTGGTCGACGAGATTGAATGGAGGCGCGGCTGGGTCCGGTACCCGCAATCGAGCGAAGCGACCGCCCCCTGAGATAGAGTCGCCGTGGACCTGGCCAGCCCCTGCGACCACGAGGAGCTGCACGCCAGGTCCAATCGGCACACCGCCCCGGCTGCCCAAAGTGACCAGGTGGAAGCCGAGTAAGTCGCCGGCAATGGCCTTGCCGGCCAGGGCGGTACCGAGCGTAGGTAATGAAGCCAGAGCCAGGGAACCAAGCCCGGCCCCTTTCAAAAATGTTCGTCGATTCAATCGAATGCCAGTGGTGTGTTCGATCGCGCCGGTAAGATCGCCTTGATATCGAGGGTCGTTGCCAGTGGACACGGGAACACCTCCAGGCTGATCTGGGGTAGCGATGGACCGGACTCCTAAGTCGGGCAGGATCAGTACATCAAGTACTTGTCGCTAGTGGCGATCAGCTCGGCCGACTCCTTAAAGCTGATGAACCGTGCGTTCTTCCCGGCCAGATCCTGCTCTGTCACCCCACGGGCGCTCGAGCAGCCCCCTCAGACATGGATCGGGATCGCGTACTCCACCACTTTAGGGAACGTCTCTTTGAGCGGCGGCCAGCCGATCGGCACCACCGCGTTGACGACAGCATCCTTCATGAGCACGACGGCGTCGCCAGCCAGGACGATCTCGACCTCATCTCCCCGCTCCTTGTTCGCCACCGCCTGCAGGAACGGGAAAGCCGCCCTGGTCGGGTCCTCCGAACCATGGGTACCCGCGAAGACCAGATGCGCCATTGGAACCTCCTTTTACTGCGAATGAGGACACCGCTTGAGTTCGCTTTTGGCTAGGCCTCGGCTTTTTCAAAACCTCTACGCTCATCAACTTCCTCCTCGTTGTTCGTCGCGAGGCTCAGTTTAGCCTCGGATGAGCCGAATCTCGACCTACCTGGTGATCATGACGTCCTCGCTGTGGCCGGCGCGGCGGCGCACTCGAAGCGAAACCTCCTCGCCCGGCTGATGGGCTCGCATCCGCGCCAGCATGGCTTCGTATGATCGCACCGGCTCGCCATCGACGGCCGTGACGACATCGCCCTCGTGCAGACCGGCTTGTTCGGCATTGCTGCCCGCTCGCGGCTGCCGCAGCACGATCCCACCCAGGGGCGGCTCAGGAGCGATCACCTCCGACTCGGTGTGAATGTGCGAGCAATTGCAGATCCCAGGCCCGCACAGGGGACACTGACAGTGACAGGCGTAGCCGGCCTGCTTGAGCTCCTGCAGCACCACGTCTCCGATCGCCCAATGGACAGATCGCACGGCGTCGAGGTAGCTCCGCCGGTGCTCGTCGGCCAGCTCAGCCGTTGCAAAATCGGCCGACCGGTGCGCCAGCCCGTGTAGCACTGCATAGCTCACGGCGGTCTCATTGAGGGCCAACGCGATGGCTCGCAACGCGGCAATCGCTCCCGAGGCCTGCGCTCTTCCCTCAGGCGCTGTGGGAAGCTCAAAACCCGCTGCGATCGTGGGCCGGAGAGGAGGGAGATCGCTCTCGCCAAGCTGTTCGAGCCGGGCCTGGATTGCCTCCCGCTGCTCGGCGGCCAGGGAGCGCAGGCGACCCACCAGCGTCGGAGTTTCCAGGTATCCCTCCAGCTGTTCTGGAGGCCAGGCGAGCATTCCTTCGAGTCGGGTCTCTAGCGCGACCATCGAAGTCACGCACTCCTTCAACGCATCCTGCTGTACGGCGCTGTCCATCCGCCTTCCTCCGAGTCAACCGGCCTGGACACAACTTGCAGCACGGAGCCGGTCCTGCGCATGGGACGTCTGTCCCATTTTTCCGCTCCGGAGCGAGCTCAATTGAGCAGCCCATGCTCCATGGCGAACAGCATGGCCGCAGCCCGGGTCGAGACGCCGATCTTGCTGTAGATGTGCTCCAGGTGGTGGCGCACCGTGCTCTCGCTCACCACCAGTGCGTCCGCCATCTGCCGCCTGCTGAGGACTCCGCCGACCAGCTGGAGGACTTCCACTTCACGGTCGGTAAGCCCAGCCGGCCAGTCCTTGCGGCGGGTCCTCGGCAACGGAGCCGCTCCCTCCAGATCCTCCACCAAGGCCTGGAAAGGCTCGCCCCACAGGCGCTGACCGATCTCCTGGCGCATGGCCTCGACCGCCTGCTCCTCGTCGACGGCGGCCTGATCGGGCGGCGTATGGGTCAGCTCATCGAAGCGGTCCGCCACGGCGATGATGCGGGCGCCCAGGGGAACCTGGGAGCCAGGCCGTTGACGGTAGCCATGCCCATCCATCCGCTCGTGATGGGCCGCCACCAGGGGGCCAAGGGCCTCGAAGGCGGGGACCCTGGACAGGATGCGCTCCGAGTAGTAGGGGTGGAGGTTCACCTGCTCCCGTTCGGCGTCAGTGAGCTGATCCTCGGGCTTGCTCAGCACGAAAGAGGACACCGTCACGATACCGACGTCGTGCAGCAGGGCCGCCTGGCGGATCCTGGCCGTCTCGCGCTCGGGAAGGGCCATCCTGCGCGCGATCCGCGTGGCCGTCTCGGACACCCGTCGCGAGTGAGGGGCGGTGGAGGAGAGGTGCAGGTCCGCGAAGTCAGCCAATGCCAGCGTGACGTCCCAGGCCCTATCCTCGCCGAGGTATCGGTACGGGGATTCCTCCGGCTCCATCTCTCGCACCCGAGGCCACACGGGCTCTTGCTCCAGTCCCTCCCAGAAGCGCTCGTCGCTGGCGACCGATAGGAACGCGTCGACCACCGTGGGGTCGAGCGCTTTCCCCCTTCGATCGAGGACCGCCTGCTTCGCCGCCTCCCGACCGCCCATCCGGTGAGAGCCCTCGACGAAGCTGGTCACCCAGATGATCCGCGAGATGAGCGGGATGGCCTCTCCAGTGGTCCCATAGAGGAGCCCGTTGCCGTCCCACTGCTCAAAGGTGTGCAGTAAGGCGTCCTGGACCGGCTGCGGCATGCCCAACCGCCGGGCGATGGTCGCGGCGGCGTGACAGGCGTTCTCGAACCCCTCGCGGAGAAACGCCCGCCCGTGGAGCAAATGGTCCATCATCCGGCGCGCCCGGGTGGCCAGCGGCATGCCCGGGCCAACGTACTCCAGGAGCCACGAGGTCAGGCTGAGGGGATTGCCCGGGTTCCTCCAGGGGTTCTGGGGATTGAGAGAAACGAAGGCGCGCCGGGCGGCAATCTCGTCGGTCAGCCAGAACGCCGCTAGCTTGCTGGTCCAGGCGGTGCAGCCGGCGTCCTTGAGCAGCTCAGCGTAGTAGAGGTTGGTCTGTTCCTCCGCTGACAGCTCCAGCTCCTGGCCGATACGCACGCCGATATAGCAGCAGCGGGCACCGTGTTCCGGTGGGGCGCCCCGTCCCAGGCTGGTCGCGAAGGAGAACGCGCCCAGCAGGTCGGCCATCCGGATGGCGTCTTGTTCTGGAGGAACCCACGTGGGTGTGACTTCTGCCATTGTCCCCTATTTGCGGCTAGGGATTAACCAGCCTAGCCACCCAACGACTCCCAGCTGCGTCATGAGACCCAGGAGGTCTCGGCTGTTCCACCGTTCAAAGATCCGTCCATCCATGAGGCGGAAGATGTCAATACCCTCCCAAACCGCGCGCGTGCCTGTTGGTTGGATGGTTCCCATAAACACGCCGCGATGCGTTCCGCTTATGGTCAGCCGCGCAGCCACGCGGTCGCCCTCCCCCAAAACGTCATGAACTTCCACGTGGAGATCGGGGAACGCGCTTGTCGCCATGTCAATCAGCGCCCTGAAGCCCCGGACACCGGAAAGGAGGTCCAGGCGGCCCTCCATGTTCGACGTATTCTGGAGCGAGGATGCTCGCAGCCCCGTCTACGTCGCCTTGATTGAGTGAATCAAAGAACTTCGAACTGTTTCCTTGTTGGACCGGGCGGTCATGCGTGCGCCTCCTTGCCAGCGTTCCGATGATACGAGACGAGGGCCGCGATGCGCCGCCCGGGTCTGTCAGACCCAGCACGGCCCGAATCTGTGACCTCGGTCACCGATGAGAGGCACGCGGGCGGCGCAAGATCGATCAGCTGGACCGCTCGGAAATTCCCCCTTGCCCCTCCACTCAACTGGAGGGTTAATGCTGCCTCCGGGAAGGAGATCGGAGATGAAAATTGGACAAGCGTCGGAGGCAGCGGGTCTTCCGATCGGGACGCTTCGCTTCTACGAGGACGCGGGGCCGCTGCTCCACCGATCGCGGACGGAGGCGGGCTACCGGGTATTCGACGACCGAGACCTCGAGCGGCTGGATTTCGTCAAGAAGGCGAAACGCCTGGGGCTATCGCTCGAGGAGATCAAGGACATTCTCGCGATCACCGAGCGGGGAGAGGCGACGTGTACCCATGTGCGAGCCGCACAGCGTGTCTAAGTCTCAGGCCAACTCGTAACGGTAGGGGCGCTCGTCTGAGCGCTTCACCTGCCCCTGGTCGCGCAGCGCTTCGAGGTGGGCGACCAGGGTATTGATGGCGTTCCGCCGCAGTCGGCCGAAAGTGATCCAGCTCGATCCTCCCGTGTCCGGCCACACCCTGGGTCCCAGCTCGTAGGCGGTGGTCGGACCCTCGGCTACCAGCTCCACCAGTTGCTGCTGGCGACTGAGTTGGCGGCCCAACAGCTCCCGAGCCCGCTCCTGAATGGAGAACGCGTCGCCGTGGCCCGGAAATGCCGACTTGATGTCCGACTCCGACAGCGCCTCCAGCGAGGCCAGATAGCCGGGCATCGGGTTCATGTCAGAGTCCGGCTGCATCCCGACGTTGGGAGCTATATCCGGAAGAATGTGGTCGCCACAGAAGAGCAGCCCATGGGCGTCTTCCTGGAAGCACACGTGCCCGGGCGTGTGGCCGGGCGTCCAGGTCACCTCGAAATCGTAGCGGCCGACGCGGACCTTCTCTCCCCGGCGGTAGGTCTCCAGGCGCGGCAGCTGGCGCGGCATACCGCCGCCGGGCTGGGCCCCGCCGGCCAGCTCAAACGCCTCGGCCTCGGGCGTGCCGTGCGCGGTCAGCCAGTCGCGGACGGCCCGCGGGTACTGGTCGGACTGCCGCCGGGCCAGGAATTCCAGGTCTTGCTCGTGGGCCCAGATGGTCGCCCGACTCGCGGCCACAATGCGGCCGGCCAGGCCGGAATGGTCCACGTGGACGTGGGTCAGAACGACCCGGCTGACGTGCTCAATGGGGACGCGCCGCGCCTCGAGAGCTTCGAGCAGGATGTGCCAGTGCTCGTCGATCCCGTAGCCACAGTCGACGAGGGTGATTCCGTGCTCATCCTCGATGACGTAGGCGTTGACGCCGCTCAGGCGGCCGCCAAACGGGAACGACACGCGCCAGATGCCGGGGGGCGCATTCGACCGATTGCCGCTCGTTCATCGCGTTGACGCTGACGGGGCGTCTCTGTTCATGCCGCCGAGTATAGAGGCGGCGCGTTTCCCCACGACGATCTTTCAGAGGCGGACTCGCGCCGGGCTCCCCCAGAGCGCGGGCCTCTTCGAGCGTTGGACGACAACTACCGAGTGACGCCGCCCGGCTGGAGAATATTCCGCTCGGGATCCTGCGCGGGAACGACCGTGGCTGTCGGCACGAGGGGCGCCGGCGGACCCGCGAAAAGCCTCATGCCTCCGAGCCCAAAAAAGACCGCGAAAGCAACCACGAGCACCGACCCGACAGTCACCAATATGGCGATTTTCATGGCCGGAGTCTCTTTTGATGTCGGATGCTGCATCCGCTCCGCGTATTTCGTGTAGTCGACTGAACCCGCGCTCTGAGCAGCCTGGGGCGGCTCCCCCGCGGAATTGGCAGGCGGTAGGTTGCTCATAGGGTCCTTCCTTCCATCTTCGCGCGCCGCCGGAAAAGAAAACCGACCGAGTCCAAGGACTCAGTCGGTTTCGCAGTTCGCTCCGCCCGACCTATCAGCGATCCGGATACATCTGGTCGGGCATCACAGCGCCTGAGACCACGGCGATGATACCACACGCGCGCCGGGCCGCTCTTCGGTTCTGAAGTGACCGCCGCCTGCTCAGGGCTCCCTGGGCCCCTGGAAGTGGTCCGCGATGATCTGGGCCACGGCGCAGGTCAGGTTCTTGGCGGTCGGCACGTGGAGGAACTCGTTCGGGCCGTGGGCGTTGGACTCCGGCCCGAGCAGCCCGGTGATAAAGAACTGCGCCCCCGGGAATTTCTCGCCCAGCATGGCCATGAACGGGATCGTGCCCCCCTCCCCCTGGTAGGCCGCTTCCTTGCCGAAGAAATCGCGCGAGGCCCGGTCGATGGATTCCCTCAGCCAGGGCTCGCCGGCCGGTGCATTCCAGCCCGCCGCCGCCTGTTCCGGCTCGAAGCGGACCCGGGCCCCGTAGGGTGGGTCTTCTTCGAGGATTTCTTTGAGCCGCGCCGAAGCCGTACCGGGATCGCAGCCGGGCGGGATCCGCAGGGAGACCTTGACCGCGGTCATGGGCCGCAAGACATTTCCCGCGGTATCGAGTGGCGGAAGGCCGTCGGCGCCGGTGATCGAGAGCGCGGGGCGCCAGGTGCGATTCAAGATCAGTTCTTTCAGGTCGGCGCTCGTAGGCTGCACTCCGGGCAGAAGGGGGAAACTGCGATAGACCTCGTCGCCCAGCGTGGCCGCGAGCCGCTGGGACTGCTCGGCGCGCTCCGTGGGTATCTCGGCGTGGAACTCCTCGGGTAGGACGGCGCCGGTCGTCTCGTCCTCCAGCCGGCTCAGCAGCTGCCGCAGGACGCGAAAGCTGGAGGCGATGACCCCGGAGCCCGCGCCGGAGTGAACGCCCTCGCGCAAGAGCTCCACGTACAGGTTGCCGGAGACGAGACCCCGGAGCGACGTCGTGCCCCACAGCTGCTCGTAGTTGCCGCAGCCCGAGTCGAGGCACACCACCAGGCTGGGGCTCCCGATCCGCTCCGAAAGCGCGTTCAGGTAGAAGGGGAGATCCAGGCTCCCGCTTTCTTCACAACCCTCGATCAGGACGACGCACCGCGCGTGCTCCGCGCCTTCTTCCTGGAGCACCCGGAGCGCGGTAACCGCGGTGAACGTGGCGTAGCCGTCGTCCGCGCCGCCCCGGCCGTACAGCCGATCACCTTCGAGGACGGGGGTCCACGGTCCGAGTCCATCACGCCAGCCCGTCGACTCCGGCTGCTTGTCGTAGTGTCCGTAGAGGAGGACGCATTCTTCCGAGCTCGCATCTGAGGTTCCGGGGACCTCCAGGAAGAGCAGCGGCGTTCGCCCCGGAAGCCGCTCGATCGACAGGTTGGCGCCGGAGATGGCCTCCCAGAGGCACCAATCGCTGATCAGCCTGACGGCGCGTTCCATGTGCCCGTGCTCCTGCCACTCGCGGTCGAACCCAGGCGACCTGTTCGGGATGGAGATGTAGTCCCGGAGTGTGGGCAGGATCGAGCGGTCCCAGATCTCCTCGACAAAAAGGCGAATCGCGGCGTGGTCCATGAGCAGGCTCCTTTTTCGGGACAGCGCACGGTGCGGTGCTCTTATTTTCGCCGTCCGGCCGGAGAACGTGGGCTAGAGGCTACCCGCCTCTGCAGGGCCGGGTGCCACGGCCTCACTACCGGGCAACTCCTGTGGCACGAGCAGTTCGGCATCGGAGCGGGCTCGGAGCTGCAACAGCCCCACCGGGGAGACGGGCGGCGGGCCGTGCTGGACTGACCCCCAGGGATGCCTCAAGCAACAATCCGGTGGGTGATGAAGCACCAGCTATGTGATGGAATTCACGCTAGCCGCCTTGTGGCCCTGCTGTCGGAGTGGTTAAGGTGGCCCGGCGTACCCGAGGAGAGCCGCCACGGAACGACGTCCCGACACGCTGCGCCCCTCCCGTGCCGATCCGCTGGCATTGTCTGTGTTCCTGGTGGTGGTCCTGATCGGCGGCTCCAATTTCGTCGCCGTGCGGTTCAGCAACCAGGAGTTGGCCCCGTTTTGGGGCGCCGGGATTCGTTTCGCCGCGGCTGCGCTGCTGCTGTTCGCTCTCACCGCCGTGAAGGGCCTGGCGTTGCCTCGCGGGACTGCGCTGCTGGCCACCCTGCTGTACGGCACGCTGAACTTCGGAGCCAGCTATGCCTTCATCTACTGGGGGCTCGTCGAGGCTCCCGCCGCGCTGGCGGCGGTGCTGGTAGCTTTGACCCCGCTGCTTACGCTGCTCTTGGCGAGAGCCTACGGGCTCGAGGCCCTGTCCTGGCGGCGCGCTATCGCCGCCCTCATCGCCGCCGCCGGCGTCGCCGTGGTCTTCGCCGACCAGATCATCACCGCGGTGTCACTCGTCTCCGTGCTCGTCCTGCTGGCCGGCACGCTCTGCATCGCCGAATCGACGGTCTTGGCCAAGCGGCTGCCTCGGCTGCACCCTCTTGCGATCAATGCCGTGGCCATGGTCCCCGGAGCTCTGCTGCTGATCATGCTTTCGGCAGCCGCCGGAGAGGTTCGCTCGCTGCCCATTCGCGAGGCGACCTGGATCGCGCTCGCCTACCTCGTCACGGCTGGCTCCGTCGGGCTGTTCGTTGG
>JACQOR010000004.1 GCA_016202435.1 Chloroflexota bacterium | reverse complement strand
TCCCAGGACCGAGAGCTTCTCTCGAAGAAGGGCACCGGAGGTTTGTCCTACATTGCTGCGTGACCTGTTTGGCAAACCAAGAGCACCCGAGCCCCTGGCACCTGCTGCACCAACGGGATGGGCGCCCCGTCATGCTGGACCCACGGATGTCCTGGTCATTTTCTTCTCGGACATCAAAGGCTCCACGGCACTGAAAGAGAGCCTCGCCAACACCCAGAACGAAGCTGCCTACCACAATCTTCGGCAGTCACACGACGACCTGATCACCGAAGTCATCACGCGCGATCAGGCCGGGCAGATCGTGAAGGGCACCGGCGACGGCTTTATGGCCGTGTTCCTGTCACCCGCCACTGCCGTGGAGCGCTCCCTGGAGATCCAGGAAAGACTCCGCGGGGGCCAGATCAGCATCCGCATCGGGCTCGACGTGGGCGAGGTCCAGGTGGAGTGGGAGGGCGACCGGGTCAAAGACGTTTTCGGACGCCATGCAGATTGGTCCGCGCGGGTGGAGGCCATGGGCGATGGCGGCCATATCCTGGTGACCAAACCCGTGTACACCGACGCTTTTAGCTGGATCACCAAGGCCCAGGTCGCCTGGAAGGAACAGGGCGCCTACCGTATCAAGCCGGGTGAGCCGCCCCTCGAGCTATTTGAACCTTACAACGCGAACCTGGTCCAGCCGCTCACGGAGATCCACGGCGAGCGGATGGAGCTTCAGCTCGGTCAAGCGCCCCGTGGCGATACGCCCTCGCAGGCCACCACCGTGCGCCCGCTCCGAGTCGCCACGCCCACGGAAGCCGCCGCCCAGGAGTCCCGCCGATTCGCGGAAAACGGCACCGGCTTCATGTACTGGGGACGGGCGACTCTCGGGGAGATCTGCTATCCGGAGGGGTTCGCCACCCACCTCCAGCCTGCACTGACCAATCCTAGCATCACCAAAATTCGGTTTATCATCGCGAACGACCCGGTGACCCGCCGCACCTGGACGCAGTTCGTGGTCCCGCTCGTGCAGAGCTGGGCGGCGAGCGAACGACGCAAGTTCCGCCTCTACCAGCGCGAGGGCGGCGGCGAGTACGTCGAGGACGCAACCCCCAGCCGAAAATCCGTCCAATGGATTTTCCAGGACCTGAACGGTGAATATTCCTCGTTCAAGCTGTTCACCAATGATCCGACCAGCGACATGCACCGCGAGCCAATGGGCCAGCTTATCCTCACCTCCATGGTGCGCAACGTTCGGTTGGCCGACGGCAAACTTCAGAACATCCGTATCCCCGATGCCGTGATGACCATCTCCGAGAGCGAGAATCCCCAGCTCATCCAGGTCCTGGCCGACGTGACGAGGCAGTACGGCTCGCTCTTCGCCTAGATCCCCCTCCCTCTGGGAGCGGGCTAGCGTTCGTGCCTGAGGTTCTCGTCCCCTATGACGGGCAGGATCTCGGGCCGCGCCCCCACGCTGCCCTCATCTTCGGCCAGGAGCAGATCGGCGACTTCGTGCTGGCCACTCCGCTCATGCGCGGTCTGCGCGAGCGCGACCCCGATCTCCAACTCGACTACCTCGGCGGTGAGGGCACCAGGCAGCTCGAAGAGGCCAGCCGGCTGGTCGACGCCCGGCACTCGCTCTTCGGATCAGAGAACGGGGTGGAGTCGCTTCCGGCGTTCCTCGGGCAGCGCACCGTCGCCGCCGGTGCCTATGACCTGGTCGTCAACTTGGATGCGCACCCTTTGGCAGCCCAGGCCGCGGCGCTCACCGGCGCCCGATATGTGGTCGGCCCTGTATTGGATGACCAGGGAAGGGCTCACCTGCCACCACCCGAGGGCATCGATCGCCTTTGGCACGATACCTGGAATCGCCCGGACCTGCTACGTGACTATCCCGACCTCAAGAGCCAGTTCATCTCGGAAATTTTTTGCCGTCTGGCCCGAGTACAGACCGAGTACGCCCGGTGCGAAGTTCCGGTCGAGGAGCCTGGCCGATGGATCCCGGACGTGCTGCTTGCGACCGGCGGCAGTCGCAGCGCCAAGCTCTGGATCGAAAGCTACTGGCTCGAGCTTGTCGGCTGGTGCCTGGCGCGCGGACTCACCGTCGGACTGCTGGGCGCGTCACCGCAGAGGCAAACCAGCTCCTACCACACCGGCGACCTCGACGCGGCTCTGACGAGCCGTGGCGTCGCCGACCTGCGCGCTCCCGCGCTCACCCTCCCCCAGGTAGCGGGCGCACTCGCGCGCGCCCGCGCGTTCGTCACCATCGACAACGGCCTGCTGCATGTCGCCGCTGCGGTCGGCGCGCCCACGGTCGCCCTGTTCGGAGCCAGCGCTCGGCGCATCTGGGCGCCGCCGGTCCCTGCGGTCACGGTGCTGGAGCCTGCCAGCCCCTGCACCCTCTGCGAAGAGCACCGCTTCGTTAACGCGGATTGCCTGCTCCCGATCCACCTGTGCATGGAGAGCATTCCAGTGCAACGGGTGATCGAGGAATTGGGCCGCTTCCTGGGACGCCTTTAGCCCCGCGACGTGCTGCGCCCCCTGCATGCCACATAACCGACAAGAATCGCCCCCGAGTCAACCTCGGGGGCGATTCTGCTGGAACGGCACGGCTCACGTGAGGAGCCCCTAGGCGGCTTCCTCGGTTTTGGTTTCGCTCGTCTCGCCCGAGAAAATCTCCGGATTGATCGGTGTCGGACGACGACTGGGACGCCAATCCTCGACGAACAGCGGGCCTCCGCACCCGCTGCAGGTCGGGCGGCCACCGAGCAGGCGGAACCTTTCGGACTCATGAGCCAGCAGGATGCGGCCGCTGGCCACATCCCGCTCCGCCTGGACGTCCTCGATCTCACGAGCACACCACGCGCACGTGAGAGACAATTGGACGGCGACCCGGGCATTCTGAGCGCTGCGACTTCGCTCCGCGGTTGTCACGGTTTCCTCCCCACGCGGCGCCGACCGCCGTGGACTGTCAAGCATAGAAGCACTCCGCGCCTTTCCCACCGACTCACCATGAAACATTCGTAAAATCCGTCTCCCCACCCCCCTCGCTTTCGCGAAGCCACTTCCCAAAAGCGAGTGCTTATTCCTAGGATCATAGTAGGAAATGTCCAGAGTGTCAACCCCTGACACTAGCGTTTTCCAACTTGGTTGCTATACTTCGATCGATGCCTACCAGTGCTTCTCCTTGTCCCATCGCGGAAGCTGCCAAGCTGCTCGGGGACAAGTGGACCCTAATCGTCCTCCGAAACCTGGCTGACGGCACGAGCCGGTTCACTGAACTGGAGCGGTGCGGCGAGGGCGTCAGCCCGAGCGTCCTATCGTCCCGCCTCCGGGAGCTCGAGGCGCGCGGGATCATCATCCGCACCAGCTACAACGAGATTCCGCCGCGCGTCCAGTACGACCTCACCGATAAAGGGCGGGATGCCCTACAGGTCGTGGAAGCGCTCCGCATCTACGGCACGAAATGGCTCCTCCCGGAGCTCGCCGCCGTCCGCTAAACCGCGGACACAGCGTCACGAAGATGCCCCGCGCGGAAACCCTCACGGGTCGCAAGCTTCAGGCTGGCTAGGTGCGAGCGGCTTCAGACTCTGAAGATTGGCCTTCTCGCTGCTCCGCGCCCTCCGGGTGGCTCGATCCGTCGCTGCCGTTCCCGCCGCTGGACCCTCTGGCCTGCAGCGGATCGCGGCCGCCGGGAGCGACTGCCTCGGCGCCATCCTCGCCACGACTGCGCCTATTCCCGCGTCCCTGGCCGTTCCCGAGAGTGCGTGCCACCACTGCCTTCTCTGGCAGCCCGCCACCTGCAGGAGCGATCCCCGCAGCTCCCTCGGCGCGGGCCGGCACCTTCGCTTCGCTCGTAGGTACCGCCAGGAAAGACTCGGACGCCCCAGCGGCGGAGGCCGCCATCGCGAACTCCTGCCGACGAGCGCCGCGGAAGCGCGCTCCCAGCCGAAGCAGCAAAGCTTGGACGTCGTCCAGGTACGTGTAGGCGCAGGGCACCAGCACCAGTGTCAGCAGGGTCGACGTGAGCACGCCGCCGATCACCGCCACCGCCAGAGGGGACCGGCTCTCCGCGCCCTCGCCCATCTTGATGGCGAGTGGGAGCAACGCAAACACCACGCTGAGCGTGGTCATGACGATGGGCCTCAGTCGGGTCGGACCGGCCTCGAGAATCGCTTCGGTGCGGGACATCCCCCGCCGCCGCAGCGTATTGGTGTAGTCGATCAGCAGGATGGCGTTCTTCGCTACCAGGCCCACCAGCAGGATCACGCCCATCATCGAGAAGATATTGATGGTGTTTCCCGTAACCGTCAGGCCCAGGAATGCGCCGACGAGCGCGACCGGCAGGCTGAGCACCACCGCCCATGGGTAGATCATCGATTCGTACAGAGCCGAGAGGAGCATGAACATGAAAATGACGGAGAGGACGAAAGCGCCCATCAAGGCCGCCATGGCGGTGTTCATCTGGCTGCCCTGCCCGGAAACCTGCACGCTGTAGCCGACCGGCAGCCGCAGCTGCTGGAGCCCGATCTCCAGATCATGCAGCACGTCACCCAGCGGGCGGTCCGTCAGACCGGCCGAGATCTGCAGCTGACGCTGTCGGTCGTAACGACTGATCTGGGCCGGTCCCGTCCCCGGCACGATCTGCGCCACCTGGTCCAGCCTTACGGTGGTGTTCCGGCTGGTCTGAATGGGCAGGGCGCCCAGCTGGCTGGGCGTGAGCCTCTCGCCACCCTGCAGCTGAACCACGATATCGGTTTGGGTCTGACCCGTGGGACGGAACTGCGAGATTACTGAGCCGGTAACGGCCGCATTCAGTGTTGCGCCGACGTTCTGAGGCGTGACCCCGAGATCGGCGGCTTTCTGGTTGTCCACGACGGCGCGGAATTCCGGCACCGGCACCAGCGCGCTCGTCCGTCCCTCGGTCGTGCCGCGAACCGACCGCACCACGCCCAGTACCTCCGTGGCGACCTTTTGCAGCTGCTCCGGATCCGGCCCGCGGGCAATGATGTTGATCCCTCCACCTCCTCCCCCACCTCCGAGGGCTGACGGGACCGAGGTGCGGACCTGCGCCGCCGGTATGTCATTTCCAATCGCGCGAACGTCGTTCAGGATGTCGAAGACCGACCGCGTCCGTTGTGACTTCTCCACGACGTCGACGTCGATTGATGCGCTCCCCTCGCGTACCGAAGTGGTCAGCGCCTCGACTTCCGGGATCCGCTCCAGGCGGGCCTCGACCTGTCGCGCCGCGGCATCGGTCACGCCGACCGCGGTGCCGGGCGGCATGCTGATGTTCACCGAGAACTGGTTGTTGTCCTCGCGGGGTACGTACTCAGTTCCGACGAGACGCAGCGGAATGAACGCCCCCACCATGCCCAGCATCCCAAACCCGACCGCCACTGGCAGCCAGCGCACCCGCAGCGCTCCCGCCAGCAATCTGCGATACCCGGCCCTGATCCGACCGAATCCCCACTCCCACGCTCGGGAGAACGCGGCCCAGGGGCCGCTCCCAGAGTTCTCGTCGGAACCCTCGCGGAGCAGACGCGACGCCAGCATCGGAGTCAGGATCAGCGATACGAGCAGCGAGAAGAAGATGGCTACCGACATCACTATCCCCAGCTCTCGGAAGAGCCGGCCGACGTTGCCGGTCATGAACGCCAGCGGGGCGAACACGGCGATGCTGGTAAGAGTGATGGCCACGGTCGCCAGGCCGATCTCTCCGATGCCGTGGCGCGCCGCGTCCCAGGGCGACCTGCCGAGATGGAGATGCCGGTTGATGTTTTCGATCACGACGATAGAGTCATCGACCAGGATGCCGATGACCAGAGCCAGACCCATGAGCGAAACCGTGTTCAGACTCAGGCCCATCAGGTACATGACGAAAAAGGTCGGGACCAGTGACACCGGAATGGCAATCAAGACGATGAACGTATTCCGGAGGTTGTGGAGGAAGAGCACCAGGACCAGACCAGCGAGCAGCGCCGCGAGGTAGAGGCTCCGCGTGGTGTCGTTCACCGCCGCTCGCGTGAACCTCGCCTGCTCACTGGTGATCACCGCCGTGAGCTCGGCGCTCTGACCGTACCCGAGCATCAGCCGGTCCAGGCTCTCGCGCAGCTTCGCCGAAACGGCGAGAGAGTTGGCCCCACTGACTTGAGTAATCCGCAGACCCACCGAGTCTTTCCCATCCATGCGCTGGTACGAGGTCTGGAGACGCGGACCTTCCACGATCGTCGCCACGTCTTTGAGATAAACCGGCTGCGGGATAGGATTCGCCCCGCCGCCCGGCGAAACGATCACGATTTGCTCGAGATCCGCGATGGTCTGCGCCTGGGCCAGCGTCCTGGTGTTGAAGATCCGGGTGTCCGTACGCGTGACGCCACCCGGGCTGCTGAGGTTCCAGTTGCGGATCGCATTTTGAACCTGCGTGAGCGTCACGCCCTGCGTCTGCATCCGGACCGGGTCGACCCGCACCTGGATCTGGTCCTGGCGCCCACCGGACACGTCGACGTTTGCTACCCCGTTGACGGACTGCAGTTCCGGAGCGATCTCGTCGTTGGCGACTCTGTAGAGCTCCTCCTGGCTGAGCTTCTCGGACGAGATCGAGATGTTCATGATTGGGAACTCGCCGCCCCCGGCGGCGTTGATGCCGGGCTCGCCGGCCCCGGCGGGCAGCTGTCGCCGCACCGAGTTGATGCGTCGCGTGATCTCCGTCAGCGCCACGTTCTGATCGGTGTCCTCGGTAAACGAGATCGAGACGTTCGAGCTGCCCTGGTTGGAGTTCGAGGTGACGTGGTCGATGCCACTGACGCCCACGACCGCGTTCTCGATCCGCTCCGTGATCTGTGTCTCGACGTCCTCGGGAGAGGCCCCGGGATAGGAGACGTTGACGGACACGAACGGGAAGTTGGTCCGAGGAAAGCGCTCCACCGGAAGCCGAGGGAAGGCGATGATCCCGAGCGTGATCGGGACCAGGAATAGCATGACGACGGCGATCGGGCGCCGTAGCGCAATGTCAATGGGATTCATCGTCTACCCCCTACGCTCCGCGCCTTTGGCCCCGGGTGGACCACCCTGATTCCGCCCCTCTGCTCCAGGCCATGCCTGCCTAGCCGCGGCTGCCGCCACTTGGGGCCCCGGCCGGCGCTCCACTGATCACACGAACACCCTGGTTATTTGCGAGACTGGCGTGGCCCTGGAC
>JACQOR010000071.1 GCA_016202435.1 Chloroflexota bacterium | reverse complement strand
CTACCGTCTCGAGGGCCTCGTCGGCCGATGCCGCCCGCCGAGCGTCGGGAACGATGTAGGCGGGTCCCGGTGAGCCGGCGCGGCGAAACAGCACGTATCCCGCGTCGGTCAGCGTCTCTGCGGTGCCAGACTCACGCAATATCGGGTCCTCTCGCTGCACGATGAGGTGGGTGACGTTCAGGAGGTCAAGGAAGCGCGGCTCCGGCAGACGCGCCCGCGCGCTGTCCACCCGGGCCAGCCGCAGCGGGAAGGTGCTGTTCACGGCCGGTATCCCGTACATCAGCCCGTGGTTGCCGCTGAGGATGTCCCGCTCCAGGGCCTTCCCCGGGCCGATGTCGCCCAGCAGCCGCTGCACCACCTGGGGCTCGTGGGTCGCGGAGTCCACGGGTCGCCGCACGAACTGGCGGTCCGCGGTGACGCTGAACAGATCGAAGATGACCAGGGTCACGACGAGCGCCGGGAGGGCGGGTCCCAGCGACGGCATTCTGAGCCGCGCCAGGAGGAGAGCCCAGGCGCACCCCAGCACGAAGACAAAAAAGAAGAAAGCATGGATCACGTCGCGCCAGCGCTGGAACCCCCGGTTCGCCACCTCCGCGCTGATGTGGCCGACGTAAAGCGCGGCGCCGGTGGCGATGGCCAGGAGCAGGAGCATCCCGATGGCGCGCGTGAATCGCCGCAGTCCGGCGCGACCGCGCCAGCCGAGCTGGTCCAGAACGGCCGCGGCCCCGGCGCCGGCGAGCAGTGCCACGGCCATGGTGAAGAGGAAAATGGCCCGCTCCTGGTTCCGAAACAGGTCGAAGCCCGGGAGGAGCGTGTAGAGGGCCGGGTAGAGAAAAGTCTGTCCACCCAGCGCGAGGAGCAGGCCCGCGATGGCGAGGGGGGTCATGACGGCGTGAAGCCAGGACCTGTTCAGCGCGAAGCCCAGGGCGGCCAGCACCGGCGAGAACGTTCCGACGTACGGCGGGAAGCCGCCGAGCACGCTGGGGGCCAGGAGGTCCATGGGAATCTCCCACAGGCTGAACCCGGTGGCGCGGAAGTTGTAGCCCTCCTCGGCTCGACTGGAGAGCTGCTCCAGCTCGCGGGTGGGCAGCCACTGGGCCGCGGTGATTCCAGCGGCTATCGCGCAAGCGAGAGTTCCCAGCGTCAAGACGTTGATGACCCGGAAGCATCTTCCGGTGGTCATCTGCAGACAGCTCCAGGCTCCGGCGATCACCGCCAGACCCACACCCTGTTGAAACACCGTCTGGGGATGCCCGCCGAGGAAAGCGATTCCCACCGCGAGGCCGGTCACGGCGGCCCACGCGGGACTGACTCGTTGCAGGGCCAGCCACCACGCCAGGATCTCGAGGGGGAACCACGTGGCCGATCGCAGGATGGGCAGTTGGGGGATCGGGTACGAGGTCAAGAAGCCGGAGTAGGCAAAGGTGATGGCGGCGACCACCGATCCCACCCGGGACCCGATGAGCACTCGACCCAGCGCATAGGTGAAGACCGCGGCGAGCGCGATGTGGAGGGGAATCTGCTGTTCGAGCGCCAGGAACGAGTCCGCGCCCCATCCTCGCATGGCGGCAAAAGTCAACGGGTTCAGGGGGTACAGCGCGCCGGCCTGAGGGTGAGCGAGAAGGGGAGTCCCGCCACTGGAGTAGGAGTTCCACAGGGGGGCGACGCCATCGTGCAGCGATCGAGCCACGGTGAGGAGGAGGGGGAATTGACCCCCGGTGAAGTCTCCCTCCGCGACCGTCATCTGATCGGCTCGGTTCGGGGCGAAGAGCCTCCAGAAATAGAGCCACGGCAGCAGCGCCAGGCCGACGCTGAGGCCCAGGTCCCAAAAGGCCCCCGGGCTCAGCCAGCCCGCGATTTGCACACGCAAAGTCGTCAGCGGGCGGACGGCCGCCAAATGACCAGCGCTCAAAGCGTTGAAGGGGAATGAGAAGTTCATCCGCCCTTGCCCGCGGGCGCTGCCCGCCCCATGACCAGCGCTCAAGACGTTGTGGGGAATCGGAAGTTCATCCGCCCTTGCCCGCGGGCGCTGCCTGCCCGAATTTGCACGGCAAGGTATAGCGGCCATGGCATACTGGCCGCATGCGGGACCTGGCGAAACGGGCTCTGGACTCAGCGGAGGTGGCCGGGGCCAGCTTTGCCGAAATCCGTTTCGATGATCGAGAAGTTCAGTCCGTTTCGGTGAAGAACGGGGTAGTGAACTCCCTGGTCACAAGGGCGAGCCAGGGTTTTGGAGTTCGGGTCATCGCGGACGGCGCCTGGGGGTTCGCTTCCAGCCCGACCCTGAGCGGGCCAGAGGTGGACCGGATCGCGAGTCTCGCGGCCTCAATTGCCCGGGCCAGCGCCCTCACCAAGCGGCAGGACGTGAACCTCGGTCCCCCGGTCACACAGCGAGGCCTTTATCGGACGCCGTTCACGATGGACCCGTTCACCGTCCCGCTCGAGCAGAAGATTGACCTGCTCTTGGCTGCCGACGCCGGGATGCGATCCGTGCCGGGAGTGTCCATCGCCGAAAGCACCGTGGCCTGCATCCGGATCTCGAAGACGTATGCGAACACCGAGGGCACGTACGTGGAACAGCACCTGCTGGAAACCGGCGGAGGCATCGTGGCGACCGCTATCGAGGAAGAAGAGCTGCAGCAGCGTTCTTTTCCCAACAGCTTTGGACGGCATCAGGGCACGGGCGGTTGGGAGCTCATCCAGGACATGCAGCTGGTCGAGAATGCGCCGCGCATCGCCGAGGAGGCGGTGGCACTCCTCTCCGCCCCGCACTGCCCTGCGGACGTGACCACCGTCATCATCGATCCGACCCAGATGGCATTGCAGGTTCACGAGTCCTGCGGTCACGCGACCGAGTTGGATCGGGTGCTGGGGTGGGAGGCGAGCTACGCAGGAACGAGCTTTCTCACGCCGGACCAGCTCGGGACGCCGTACGGATCAGAGCACGTGAACATCGTCGCCGACGGCAGCTCCGCGACCGGTCTCGGGACTTACGGCTGGGATGACGAGGGCGTGCCGGGCTCCGTGATCCCCCTCATTGAGAATGGCATCTTCGTTGGCTATCTGAGCTCGCGCGAGACCGCCGCGCAGCTGGACCAGGCCAGCTCTGGCGCCGCCCGGGCGTCGAGCTGGAATCGGATCCCGATCGTCCGCATGACCAACGTCAATCTCCTCCCGGGCGAATGGACACTCGAAGGCCTCATCGCCGATACCGATCGCGGGCTCTATCTCCAGACCAACCGCAGCTGGAGCATTGACGACAGGCGGCTCAATTTCCAGTTCGGCACCGAGATCGCCTGGGAAGTGGCCGGTGGCAAGCTCGGCCGCATGCTGAAGAACCCGACGTATAGCGGGATCACTCCGGAGTTCTGGGGCTCCTGCGACGGTGTGGCCCGAGAGTGGCAGATGTGGGGCACCATCAACTGCGGGAAAGGCCAGCCCGGTCAGACGATGCACGTGGGCCATGGAGCTGCCGCGGCGCGGTTCCGCAACGTTCGCGTGGGGATCGTGTAGCGGGCGTGGCCGGTGGCAAGGGGCGGAATGGCTTGAGACCAGCTCCACGGCAAGGGCGCGGGCGGTAAGAGCGAGGGATGCACGGTGAAGCTGCGCTTCAGACCCTCGCGCTTCGTGCTTTGGAAGCTTCCCGGGCCGATGAGACCGAAGTCGTCGTCTTGTCCGGCGAGAGTTCCCTCACGCGCTTCGCCAACTCCGCGATTCACCAGAACGTACACGAGGTGGACCTCGAAGTCCGAGTACGGGCAGTTTCTGGATCGCGGGTCGGAGTAGCAGTCAGCAATCGGAGCGACGACCCCTCGCTGCGCCAGGTGGTGGCGCAAGCCCTGACGAGTGCTCGACTGGCCCCCGAGGATCCCGAGTTCCGGGGCGTTCCCCATCCTGAGCCAGTGCCAAAGGTCACGGCGCACTCGACGGAGACGGCAGCCTACACGGCCCAGCAGCGCGCCTGGGACGTGAAGGCTGCCTGCGACCTGGCTGCTTCCAATGGTCTGGAAGCCTCAGGTTTCTGGAGCACTCGTGAGCGGGAAGTCCTCGTCGCGAACTCAAAAGGGGTGCTCGCCTACCGAGTCGGGACCCAGGGCTCCTTCAAGACCGTCATGCTGGGTGAGAACAGCTCCGGCTATGCAGAACGAAACGCGTTTGACGTCAAAGCCATTGACGTCCCCGGGGCTGCTCAGGAAGCGGTTGCCAAAGCGCTCCGGAGCCGCAATCCCGAAGCGCTGGCGCCTGGTGAGTATCCGGTGGTGCTGGAGCCCTACGCGGTCGGGACCATGGTCGGTTACCTGGCCTACATGGGATTGAGCGCTACCGCGGTGCAGGAGGGACGCAGCTTCATGAGTGAGTTTTTCGGCGAGCGGGTCGCCGCGCCGAGCGTGTCGCTCTGGGACGACGGCCTCGATCCCAATGGTATCCCTGCTAGCTTTGACTTCGAGGGCGTGCCCAAGCAGCGGGTGGATTGCATCGATCACGGCGTGGCCACGGCCGTCGTCTACGATTCCTATACCGCGGGGAAGGAAGGGAGGAAATCCACCGGGCATGCGTTGCCCGCGCCGAATCCCGGTGGGCCCTACCCGGGCCACCTGTTCGTCGAGGCCGGAGATGCCGATGAGGCTGGTCTGGCAAGTGGCATCAAGCGCGGAATCTGGGTGACCCGGTTCCACTACGTAAACCCAGTCCACCCCAAGCGCACCATCATCACCGGCATGACTCGCGATGGAACCTTCCTCGTTGAGGACGGCGCGGTGACCCGCCCGATAAAGAACCTTCGGTTTACCCAGAGTGTTCTCGAGGCTTTGTCGTCAGTAGAGGCTGTCGGAAACTCGAGGCTGCTGGTTCAGGATGAGGCGGGGGGGGCCTGCGTGCCGGCGGTAAGAATCGGGCACTTCCGTTTCTCAAGTGCGACGCAGTTCTAGGCAGCGCGGCGACGCGCCGGCGTTCTTGATTCCCGGCGCTCAGCCGGCGCACACGCCGGACCGGGATCTGGATCTGCTGGAAGGCCGGCTCAGGACGAAGTTTCGCCGCCGCGACCTCCTCCGACTGGCGCTCACACACAAGTCCGTGGCCAACGAAGCGGCAGCACCAGTAGTCGACAACGAGCGGTTGGAGTTTCTTGGGGATGCAATCCTGGGAGCGGTGGTCGCCGCGACTCTCTACCGGGCGTTCCCCGAGGCCTCAGAGGGGGCGCTTACCGTCACCCGAGCCAGGCTGGTTCGTGGGTCTAATCTTGCCGGCTGGGCCCGAGAGCTGGGACTGGGCGACTATCTTGTCCTTGGCCGAGGTGAGGCTCGCGCCGGCGGCAGCGATCGGGACAGCGTGTTGGCCGCGTGTTTCGAAGCGTTGATCGGTGCGATCTTCCTGGATCGTGGCCAGCGCGCGGTCCTGGCCCTGTTGGAACCGTTCGTGAAAAGCTCGCTGCGAAATCTGGCGGCGTCTTCTCAATCCGAGGATGCGAAGTCCGAACTGCAGCGCCGGTTACAGTCGGCGAACGGCACGCTTCCGACCTACCGGGTCGTGGCGATAGAAGGTCGAGAACATGAGCCGCGCTTCACTGTCGAGGTGGAAGCGCTGCCCGGCCTAGTGGCTCGGGGCTCAGGGCGGACCAAACAGGCCGCCGAGCAGGAGGCGGCCCAACGCGTTCTCGTGCTGTGGCCGGAGGGGGACGGAGCCGGAGGGTGGGGTGCCCGCTAGCGGTGGATTTGC
Source organism: Chloroflexota bacterium (assembly GCA_016202435.1). Taxonomy (GTDB): domain Bacteria; phylum Chloroflexota; class UBA6077; order UBA6077; family SHYK01; genus JACQOR01. The sequence goes on along the minus strand of JACQOR010000071.1, from coordinate 13,712 downwards.
GTCGCTGCGCGAAGCGGCGGCTCGGACGCGCTCGGCCCTCGCGGGTCATGTCAGCGCGGTGTTCGGCCGGACCGAACTGGACGGGAGTGCCTGGGACAATTTGGAGGAGGCCCTGATTACCGCCGACGTCGGCGCGAACATGACCGACCTCCTGTTGGAACGCCTGCGCGGCAGGCAGCGCCGAGGAGACGTCCGGACCCTGGAGGACTTGCGGCGGGCGCTGGCAGGAGAGCTGCTGAGCCTGCTGGACGGAGCCCGTGAGCCGGAGGCTTTTCTTCCCGAGGGACTCACGCTCGTCCTGGTTGTGGGCTTCAACGGCGTGGGCAAGACCACGACGGTTGCCAAGCTTGGCCGGCACTGGCAGCGAGCCGGCCGAGACGTGTTGCTCGTCGCGGGCGACACGTTCCGGGCGGCGGGAAGCGATCAACTGAGCGTCTGGGCTGATCGGCTCCTGCTCCCGTGTATCGTTGGTCAGCGGGGAGGCGATGCGGCGGCGCTCGCGTTCGACGCCGTTTCCTCTTCCCGGGCGCGCGGTTACGATCTGATCCTCATGGACACGGCGGGGCGCATCCACACCAAGACGAATCTGATGGAAGAACTTCGAAAGCTCCGACGCGTAGCCGAGCGTCAAGACGTCCACATTCGGACGTTGCTGGTGCTTGACGCGACCACGGGCCAGAACGGCATTTCGCAGGCGCGAGCCTTCCGAGAGGCGGTCGGCCTAGATGGCATTGTTGTCACGAAGCTCGATGGATCCGCAAAAGGGGGCGCCCTCTTTGCGATTGCCAGCGAATTCGGAGCAGCGGTCAGGTTCGTCGGCACCGGAGAGGGCGCCGACGATCTCGCCGGGTTCGACCCGGAGGTGTTTGTTGAAACCATTCTCAGCCCGGAACTAAACAATGTTTGACGCGCTTTCCGACAAGCTGCAGGCTGTGTTCGATCGGCTCGGGAGAAAGGGTCGCGTCAGCGAGAAGGACGTCGACGAGGCGCTTCGCGAGGTGCGACTTGCGCTCCTTGAGGCTGACGTCCACTTCCGCGTGGTCCGCGCACTCATCGAGCGGGTGCGTGAAAGAGCGGTGGGTACCGACGTGCTTCAGAGTCTGCTGCCCGCGCAGCAGGTCGTCAAGATCGTCCACGAGGAGTTGACACAGCTGCTCGGGGAGCCCGGCCGTCTGGCAACGGCATCGACCCCGCCCACCGTCATCATGCTCGTGGGGCTGCAAGGATCGGGAAAGACCACCACCGCCGCGAAGCTGGCAGTGCACTTCAAGAAGCAGGGACAGCACCCGCTGCTGGGGCCCGCCGATCCGTACCGTCCGTCCGCCATCGAACAGCTCAGCCAGCTCGGAAAGCAGGTCGATGTGCCGGTGTACCTGGGTCCCGAGCGCCAGGCCGAGGCCCTCTGTCGTGCCGCGCTGCAAGCGGCCCGGACCAAGCATTTGACGCCGCTTATCCTCGACACGGCGGGACGGCTCCAGACCAACGACGATCTGATGGGTGAGCTGGTCCGGATCCGCGACGACGTCAAGCCGTCGGAAGTCCTCTTGGTGGCGGATAGCACCATTGGCCAGGAGGCTTTGAAGGTCGCGCAAGAGTTCCACTCCCGTGTGGGCCTCACCGGCCTGATCCTCACCAAGCTGGACGGTGACGCGCGCGGGGGGGCGGCACTGTCGGTCCGTGAGGTGACCGGAGTGCCTCTCAAGTTCATCGGAATCGGTGAGACGCTCGACGCGATGGAGTCCTTCCACCCGGAGCGCATGGCCTCGCGCATTCTGGGCATGGGCGACATCCTCACGCTCATCGAGCGGGCCCAGGAAACGGTGGACGCCGAGCGGGTCCAAGCAGTCCAGCGGAAACTGAGGTCGGGCACGTTTGATCTCGAGGACTTCCTGGAGCAACTGCGGCAGGTCCAGCGCATGGGGCCGATCGATCAAGTGCTCTCAATGATTCCTGGCCTCGGCCGTCAGCTGGGAAAGGCGAACGAGAATGAGGCGGCGCGGGCGGAGCTCCGACTCACGGAAGCGGTCATCCTTTCGATGACGCCGCACGAGCGACGCAATCCCGAGCTCATCGGTGGCAGCAGAAGACGCCGCATTGCGAAGGGCAGCGGTACCAGCGCAGCCGACGTAAACCGGGTCTTGAGCCAGTTTCGGCAGATTCAACAGTTGATGCGGCGGTCAATACCGGCAAACTCGGCAAAGCGGAATATTGATCTCACAAAGCTATTCCACTAGACAGTTATTCGTGATACAATTCACACGGAACGGTGTTTAGCGGACGCTAGACCATCAGCCTCCCGCCGCGCTTCCAGTTGTAGAGTGCCGTGGAATCGCTGCGCGGTGCGTCGGGAAGGCGGTGTTTTGCAGGGAGTTCTAAAAGGACATGGCTCTAGTACCTAGAGATGAAACGTTGGATGAGCCGCTCCTCCGTTGGGAGGAGTTGGGGACATTTCGTGACCGCGCGCTTCTGGATGATTCGGACGAGGCGATCCCCGACGCCAGTACGCTGGCCGTGGGGGAGGTTGCGGTTGAGGACGACTATGTCGCGGGCGAGGCGCCTGCGGCGATCTACCTGCGGGACATCAGCCGGGTAAAGCTGCTAACTGCCGACCAGGAAATTGAGTATGCGAAGGCCATTGAGCAGGGACGAATCGCAAGTGAGGCTCTTGAAGAGGGCGAAGTCGATTCCGGAGCCGATCAGAATCGACTCGACCGCCTCGTGTGGGAGGGCAACGACGCCAAACGCAAACTGACTGAGGCGAATCTCCGGCTCGTGGTCAGTGTCGCGCGCAAATACATGGGTCGCGGCCTGCCGCTGCAGGATCTCATCCAGGAGGGCAACATCGGCTTGTCGCGAGCGGTCGAGAAATACGACTACACGAAAGGCTTCCGCTTCAGCACCTATGCTTACTGGTGGATCCGACAGGCAGTGACCCGCGCGATCGCCGACCAGGCCCGGACCATCCGCGTGCCCGTCCACATGATCGAGTTGATCGGCGATGTTTACCGGCAGTCGCGCGAACTCCAGCAGATCATCGGTCGTGAGCCAAACGCCGACGAAATCGCCGACGCAATGCAGACCACTCCTGAACGAGTGCGTCAAATCATTCGTGCGGCCCGGCAGCCGATTTCGCTTGAAACGCCCGTGGGTGAGGAGGAGGAGAGCACCCTCTCCGACTTCATCGCCGACAAGACCGCCTACGCGCCTGCGGATGTCGCAGCGCAAGAGATGCTCCGAGACCATGTCGAAGAGGTGTTCGCACAGCTCACCGAGCGGGAGCGCGTAGTCCTACGGATGCGCTTTGGCCTGGATGACGGACGCGAGCGAACCCTCGGTGAAATCGGCGAGGAACTCGGGGTCAGCCGGGAGCGCGTCCGCCAGATTGAAGCCGAGGCGCTACAGAAGCTCCGCAATCCTGAGCTCCGCATGCATTTGAAGGAATACCTCGAGTGACAGAGACTTCGCTCCGAGTTCGCGCTTATTAGGAAGGGGCGGCGTTTCGGGTCACCCCTTTTTTGATTGCAGATTGTCGTGGACTTGGGTTCCCGTCCAGGGGGTCCGGGGTATTCCTACCTGGCTCGCCGACGGCCTCCGCGGCCATTGGCAGGCTGGGTCAGATCGAGGACGTTGACTCTATCGATCATTCCCACCAGGCGGCCCTCCTCGACAACGGGTAACTGGTTCAGGTGGCGGTGGGCCATGTGCCGAATCGCAGTCTCTACGGGGTCCTCAGGGGTAACCGTCACCAGGTCGGCCGCGGGGGTCATGATCTGGCCGGCCGTGCGGGTGGCTCGCTGATCCTCGGGCAGCTTCATGACATCGCTGTAGGCTACTAGCCCGACGAGCGTCTGATCGTCGCGGACCACAGCCACGGCGCGACCCCGGTCGCTGACAAAGTACTGAGAAGCGATTTCCGCCAGCGTGGTCCCGGGAGGAACAGTAGGAGGGTCGCTGATCATTACTTTGGCTACCGTGAGACCTGACAGGCGCTCCTGTAGCTCGGCGCTGCGCTGCACGTTTCGGGCGCCGTTGTTGAGAAGATAGGCCAGCAGAAGGCCGATAACGGCAAAGCCCCGGTCGACCTTAAGCCAACTCGGCAGCGGGGTTGGGCCACCGTCTCCAGAGAATACGAGCAGTGCGAGCGACGCCGCGGCCAGGGCGCCCGCCAGCAGCCGCCCGACGGTCACCGAGATGTTGGTTGCCTCAATGAAGTTCCCGCGAAGGCGCCAGATCACGCCTCGAAGCGCGCGGCCGCCATCGAGTGGTAGTACCGGGAGCAGGTTGTAGATTGCCAACCAGCCATTCAAGACAAAGATGCCGTCGAGAAGGAGCTTGAGGGGCTCGCTGGGGTTCGGTAGCAGTTCGCCGAGCGCAAACGCGGAGCCGGAGACAGCCAGACTTACGAGGGGCCCCGCGATCGAGATGAGGGCCTCGTCGCCTGGCCGGGGATATTCCTGAGGGATGTCTGAGTGGCCACCAAAGAAGCTCACGGTGATGGTGTTGGCTGGGACGCCTCGCCTGCGGGCCACGACGCAGTGGGCCATCTCGTGAAGGACGGTCGAGGCGTACAGTGCCAATGCCGAAACAAAAGCGACCGACCATAGCGTGAGGGGTCGCTCGTCGCGCAAGGCGGGGTAGCCTGGCAGTGCGAGCATCGCCAGGAACCACACGAGCATGATGAATGCGATGACGGCGGACGTTCGCGCATGGATCACGACTCCGCCGACGGTTCCAAGGGTGAAGACGCGCGGCACGAGTCGCCCCCGAGGCGTAAGCCTGGCTGAACTGAGGCTATAATACCCGCTCACGTATGGCGGAAAATGCCGCCGACCTGTGGGGGGGTAATGCTCCGAATTCGGCTGCGGCGGACCGGTGCCACAAAGAAGCCGCGGTATCGCGTCGTGGTGGCTGAGGCGAGGACTCGCCGCGATGGCCCCTTTGTTGAGAACCTCGGTTTCTACGATCCGCTGACTGAGCCGGCGACCATTCACATAGATTCCGCGAAGGCGCAGGGGTGGCTGGCGCAGGGAGCCCAGCCTTCGAACACAGTGGCGCGGCTGCTCCGCGCCGCAGGAGTCGACGTACCCAAGACCAGTCGGGAATCTGAGCCGTCATGAAGGATTTCATCGAGTATGCGGCTCGCCTTCTCGCCCAGGAGCCTGACCAGGTAGCAGTAACTGAGACGATCGATGGCTCGACAGTCACGTATGAGCTTTCGGTCGCAGCGGAAGACGTGGGGCGTATCATCGGCCGCGAGGGTCGAATCATTCGCTCCATCCGAGGTCTCGTCCGCGCTGCCGGTGCCCGCCAGGGTCTCCGAGTGTCCCTGCAGGTTCACTAGCCAGTTCAGGTGACTCGAGAGGCAACCGGGCGGAATCGTCATCCTGAACGAAAGGGAGCCTCGCCCGGGCGCCTAGTCCTCCCTGGCTACCGTGCCGGACCGGAGACTCGTCGCTTCGGCTCGGAATGGCTATCTCAAAGCCGTGAGCAGTAGTCCTCCGCAGCGGTACCTGGCGATCGCTCGGGTCGGAAGCGCCCACGGAGTCAGTGGCGAGGTGAGCTGTCAGCTATTGACCGACTTCCCGGAGCGTTTCAGCCGAACGAAACGAGTCTTTCTGGGTGAAGAACATCAGCCCATTGAGATTCAGCACTCGCGTCTCAATGGCAACCGGCTGCTGCTCAGGTTCAGTGGCGTAGAAAACCGCACCGAGGCGATCAGGCTGGTGGGGCGAACCGTATACATTCCCGAGAGCGAGGCGGTTCGCCTCCCCGCCGGTTCATACTTCTGGCATCAAGTGATTGGGATGGCGGTGAGAACGGCTGACGGCCAGGATCTTGGAAACGTCGTCAATATCCTGGAGACCGGGAGTAATGATGTGTATGTCGTGCAGGGGGATCGGGGAGAAGTCCTCATCCCCGCCACGAAAGAAGTTGTCAAGTCCATCGAAGTGGATGACGGCATCATGACCGTCGAGTTGATAGAAGGTCTGCTCTGAGATCCCGGGTCTATTCCACCGAGGCGATCCCCCTCCGGCGCGTGGATTTTGGTGAAGCGGACCGCCTCCTAACGGTGCTCAGTCCCTCCCTGGGCAAGCTGCGCGTCCTGGCGAAAGGGGTGCGTCGTCCAAGCAGCCACATGGCCGGCCACGTGGAGTTGTTTGCACATACGCACCTCCAGCTCGCTCGCGGCCGCGATCTCGATATAGTGACCCAGGCCTCAACGATCGAGCCGTTCCGTACCCTTCGTGAGAACATGGTGAAGGTGGCCCATGCCTTTCACCTCGCTGAGCTCTGCGACGGCTTCCTACAGGACGCGGATCCTCACCCCGCAGTGTTCGGGCTGCTCCTCTCCACCCTGCATCGGCTCGCGGGCGATGACTACCGCGCATCTTTCGCGGCGCGCGCGTTCGAGCTGCATCTGTTGCGGGAGGTCGGCTATCGCCCCGATCTCACCACCTGCCTGCGCTGCCAATCGAGGATCGAGCCCGGAGCAAACAGCTACAGCGTGAGTCTCGGTGGCACGGTCTGTCCCCAGTGCGCGCTGACGGCGCCCGACGCCGGTCCAATCAGCTCGGACGTCTTGAAGTTGCTGCGTCACCTGCAACGCACACCCAATGACCGGTTGCGTCCAGTCGCGGTAAGCGAAGCGGTGCTGCGCGAGGCGGAGCGTGTCATGCGGCGGCACCTCGAGTTTGCCCTGGAGCGTAGACTGCAAGCCTCTGATTTTGTCCGCCAAGCAACGGAAGCGATGCCGGCAGCCGGTTGATGCGGAGCGGATAGCGTGGACGCGAATCGTTCCCTGTATCTGCGCTGGCGTCCACGGAAATTCGGCGAAGTGGTCGCCCAGGAGCCGATCACGCGAACCCTGCGAAACGCGGTCGCGCGCGGCACGGTGGCACACGCCTACCTTCTCTGTGGGCCCCGAGGTACCGGCAAGACCAGCATCGCCCGGATTCTGTACCGGGCACTCAACTGTCTCAACCCTACTGATGGGGAGCCGTGCGGATCGTGCGCGTCCTGCCGGGCGGTCGACGAGGGCCGGGCCATCGACCTCATCGAGATGGACGCCGCGTCCCATGGGGGCATTGACGACGTGCGTGACCTCCGTGAGCGCGTGTACTTCGCGCCAGTGGACGCCAAGAGCAAGGTGTACATCGTCGACGAGGCCCACCAGTTGACGACGAGGGCCTGGGATGCGTTTCTTAAGACGCTTGAAGAACCGCCTCCGCGAACCGTATTCGTACTTGCCACCACCGAGGCGCATCGGGTGCCAGCGACGATCATCTCCCGGTGCCAGAGGTTCGATCTTCGCCGTATCCCGCAGGGACGCCTTGCCGAGCAGCTCGAGAAAGTTGCGGCTGGAGAAGGGATTGCCCTCGAAGCTGGCGTCGCCGAAAGGCTGGCACGTCTGGCCCGCGGGAGTCTGCGCGACGGCGAAAGCATGCTGGAGCAGGTGGCCGCGTTTGCGGGCTCCAGCGTGACAATGGAGGAAGCACGCACTGTGCTTGGCCTGGCTCGGGGTGATGCACTCCGCTCGTACCTGGACGCCCTGTCCGTCGGTGATGCCCCTCGGGCCCTGCAGCTGGTTGAGGATCTGGCAGATGAGGGAGCCGACCTCAGGCAGTTTCTCGATGAGCTGCTCGTCTACCTCCGAGGTACCCTTCTCTCGCGCTCCGGCGCCGCATCCGCGTTAGAGACGAGCTTCGGCCCGGAAGAGCGGGGCTGGCTCTCCGAAATCGCCCAGCGATGGGCACCCGGACAAATTCTCGGGATCCTGCGGGCTTTTGGAGAGATCGAAAGCCGGGGTCGTGATGAGCACCACGTGATCGTGCGGACCGAGCTGGTAACGGCGTGGGCCGCGAGCATGGTGGAGCGCGCGACGGGGTCGACCGTCGCCGTTCACGGGCCCGTTCGTGCTGAGGTTCTCGAAGCGCGCGGCCCACGGCCGCCCACGGCCGTCGAGACGTCGGAAACTGGTGAAGAAGTTCGGCCATCACGAGTCCCGGTGGCTACGGGCGACGTGGCCACCACGACGGCCGACCCGGGTGCCGCGAATCCGGCGCTGTCGGTCTCGCCGGCCGCGTCCACCTCCGTTCGGCTCTCGGTAGCGGGATTGCAGGCGGCGTGGCCGAATCTGGTCGACGCCCTCCAGACGAGCCTCCTGAGCAAGATGCGGCTGCGGAGCTTCCTTCCTACCGCGTTGGACCAGCAGTTGGTGACACTCGCGGGTCCACTGGACCCACTCGACGTCCAGAGACTGGATAACCAGGAGCTTCGTTCAGCAATCGAGGGCGCGCTGCAGGAGATTTTCGGCGTTCATCTCAGAATCAGGTTCAGGCAGTCCGATGCGGCGACGGCTGTAGGCCCCAACACCGATGACGCTCCCGGTTCTCATGCATCACCGATAGATCCCGGCCGCGCGACGGACGAGAGAACGGGAAGTTCGTTGGCTGAGTTGGGGAGTAGCCTATTTGGAGGCCACCTCGTTGCCGAGAACTGAGGTCATTCGGGTATCCGCGGGAGAGAATGATGTTCAACCAACGCATGATGCGACAGATGCAGAGCCGTCTCGAGAAGATGAATCAGGAGCTTGGCGAGCTGCGGATTGAGGCTTCAGTCGGCGGCGGGGTAGTCAAAGCGGTAGCCAATGGACAGCAGCAGATTGTCTCGGTGGCAATCGATCCTTCTGTCGTGGACCCGGACGACGTCGAGATGTTGCAGGATCTCATCGTCGCGGCAATGAACGAGGCACTGACGCAAGCGCGTGACACGGCGGCGAAGCGGCTCTCGGGAGTTGCGGGTGGCCTGGGCTTGCCGGGTCTGTAGACGTGTACGGCAACATCGAGCCGGTCGCCCGGCTCGTCCACGCGCTGGCACGACTCCCCGGGATTGGGCCCAAGACAGCCCAACGGCTTGCCTTTTTTCTGCTCAGACAGCCGTTGGAGCTTTCCCAGGAACTGGCTGAGGCAGTCTTGAGCATGCGGGAGACCGTTGCGTTTTGCTCGACATGTTTTCACATCACCGCTGAGGATCCCTGTCAGATCTGCCGCGATCCTCGCCGTGACCAGTCCCTCCTCTGTGTGGTCGAGGAGCCGCTGGACGTGCTCGCTTTTGAGCGCACGAGGCGGTATCGGGGTCTGTACCACGTGCTTCACGGAGCGCTCTCGCCAGTTGAAGGGATCGGACCTGACGATCTAAAGATCGGCCCTATGTTGGGGCGTCTGGGAAGCGGCGCGATCCAAGAGGTCATCTTGGCAACCAACCCGAACATCGAAGGGGACACTACGGCACAGTACTTGATGCAACGGCTCAAACCCTACAACGTCCGCGTCACGCAGATCGCTCGTGGGCTTCCGGTGGGCGGCGACCTCGAATACGCCGACGAAGTGACACTGGGCCAGGCGATGGAGAACCGACGGGATCTCTAGGGGCAGTCCCATCGCTGGGAGGGACATTCGGGCGGGGTTATACTCCCCCGATGTCGGCTGGCGCTGCCGAGGGTATCCGATGGATAGTCCCCAGCTACCGAACCCCACAGAAGAGGCCGCAACCGATCCCGCAAACGAGCGAGAAATGCTCGAGTTTCTCGACAGTGCCTCCATGGTTTCCCGTCGGCCTCGGCGAGGGGACCTAGTAGAGGGACGGGCCGTCTACGTCGGCCGTGACGGCATCGTGGTCGACATTGGAACCAAAGCGGAAGCGGTGATCCCCCCTCAAGAGATTGGCGCTTTCGAAGGCGACACACCGCAGGTACACGTCGGCGACATCCTCGTTGCCCGCGTCCTTGAATCGGAAGACGAAGAAGGCCGTACGGTGCTGTCGCTGGCCCGCGCGCAAGAGGATCGTGGTTGGCGCGATCTCCAGACCACCTTTGCCGAGGGGGCTACGGTTGAGGCGCGGGTCGTCGACGTCAACCGCGGCGGACTGGTGGTGAGCGTCCAAGGCGTCCGCGGCTTCGTGCCGCTTTCGCAGCTAATCGGCGCCTGGCACGCTGCCGAGGGTGACGAGCCCACCGAAACGCGCTTGGAGGCTCGAAAAGGCACGCTTCTGACGCTGAAAGTCCTGGAGCTGAACCGTCGTCGAAACCGCTTGATTTTGTCTGAGCGAGCTGCCGAGCATGAGCGGCGCCTCAAAGAGCGCGATCGCCTGCTCGAAGAGCTGCAAGAGGGGCAGATCCGCCAGGGACGTGTGAGCAACGTCATCGATTTCGGGGCGTTCGTTGATCTCGGTGGGACCGATGGCTTGATCCATATCTCTGAATTGTCGTGGGCGCCAGTCGGTCACCCCAGCGAGATTGTCCAGGTTGGGGATGAGGTCGACGTGGTTGTCCTGGGAGTGGACCGAGAGAAGCGAAAGATTTCACTAAGCCTTAAGCGGGCCCGCGGGCAGCCCTGGGATAAGGTCAGTGAAAAGTACGTCGTTGGGCAGACAGTGGAAGCAAGGGTGAAGAAACTCGCGACGTTTGGCGCGTTCGTAGAGATTGAACCCGGAGTCGAAGGGCTCATTCACATCTCTGAACTGTCCGACCAGCGGATTGCCCATCCCAAGAACGTTGTGAGCGAGGGCGACGTGATCCAGGCCAAGATCCTGCGAATCGAGCCCGAACGCCATCGCCTCGGTTTGAGCCTTCGGCAGGCACAGGAAGAGTCCGACGCGGAAAGTTGGCAGAGCGCCACCGTCAGCTACGGCGCTTCCGGCAGTACCGTGGGCGAGATGTTCCCAGATGAGGCGGCGGCGCTGAACTGGGGTCAGCCCGCGGAAGATTTTGAGCCTCCGAGTCCCGAAGAGGGCGACCGAGCGTCCTGACTTCGGGCGAAGACGAGGGGCTCCGAATCTCAGCTGTGCTGCAAGAGTGCCGACCCCCCGGCTGTCAGCGTGGAAGCGTCCCGTGGGCTCGCGCCAGGCTCAGTGATTCACGGGGAACGCTAAGGCTGGCCGTATAATCAACGGGGGCATACCGGCTGTACTGAGAGCCCGCTCCGGAGACAAGGTCGATGGCTGAACGATTTGACAAGTTCACAGAACGCGCGCGGAAAGTTCTACAGCTCGCTCAGGAAGAGGCACAGCGGTTCAATCACAATTACATTGGGACTGAGCATCTCCTCCTGGGTCTTGTTCGGGAAGGGGAAGGCGTAGCTGCCAAGGTGCTCGCTAACCTCGGCGTCGACCTCAACAAGGTCCGCAGCGCCGTCGAGTTCATCATCGGCCGCGGCGAGCGCATGATCACCGGCGAGATTGGTCTGACGCCGCGAGCCAAGAAGGTGATCGAGCTTTCAGTGGAAGAGGCTCGACGTCTGAACCACAACTACATTGGCACGGAGCATTTGCTGCTCGGCTTGGTCCGAGAGGGCGAAGGGATCGCCGCCGGCGTGCTGGAAAGCCTGGGCGTGAGCCTGGACAAAGTGCGTCAGCAGGTGAACTACGTGCTCAACCAGTCGAGCACGTACGGCCAACAAGAGGCGAGGCACTCATCCAAGACGCCCGTTATCGACCAGCTCGGGATCGACCTCACCGCCGCGGCGCGGGCAAACAAGCTGGACCCCTGCATTGGACGTGACAAGGAATTAGAGCGAGTCATTCAGATCTTGTCCCGTCGCACCAAGAACAACCCGGCTCTAGTGGGTGAGCCCGGCGTCGGCAAGACTGCAATCGTCGAGGGTCTCGCCCAGCGCATTGCCTCCGGAGAGGTTCCTGAAACCCTCATGGGCAAGCGCTTGGTCACCCTCGATATGGGATCGCTAGTCGCCGGCACGAAATATCGCGGTGAGTTTGAGGAGCGACTGAAAAAGGTCGTCGAAGAGATTCGCGGCTCCGGGAACTGCGTCCTTTTCATCGACGAGCTACATACACTGGTTGGGGCAGGCGCCGCCGAAGGCGCGGTAGATGCGGCGAACATTCTGAAGCCCTCGCTCGCCAGAGGCGAGCTCCAGTGTATTGGCGCAACCACTCTAGACGAGTACCGGAAATACATCGAGAAAGACGCGGCGCTGGAACGGCGCTTCCAGCCCGTGCTGGTCGAGGAGCCCACGATCGAGGAGACCATCCTCATCCTGCGCGGCATAAAGGACCGCTACGAAGCCCATCACCATCTGGATATCAGCGATGAGGCGATCAAAGCGGCAGCCGAGTTGGCCGCCCGCTACGTGCCGGACCGGTTCCTCCCAGACAAGGCCATCGACTTGATTGATGAAGCATCGTCGCGCGTTCGGCTGCAGCAGACCTCGGCGCCGCCCTCATTGAAGGATGCCCTCCGCGGTCTGGAGTCAGTCCAGAGTGAGAAGGACGCGGCAATCGGGGCTCAGCAGTATGAGCTTGCGGCCGAGCTCCGAGGACGTGAAGCTGACCTCCGGGAGAAGATCGAGAAGCTTGAAGCGGGTTGGCAGAGCCAACAGGAACAAGAGCGACCTCTGGTAAGCCCAGAGGATATTGCTCACGTCGTGTCAATGTGGACGGGGATTCCGGTAATGCGGATCGCCGAAGAGGAATCCCAGCGGCTCCTGCACATGGAGGAGGCGCTGCGTGGCCGAGTGGTCGGCCAGGAAGAGGCGATCACTATCGTCTCACGCGCGGTGCGGCGGGCGCGGGCGGGCCTAAAGGACCCGAGGCGTCCCATCGGATCGTTCATCTTTCTGGGTCCCACCGGTGTCGGTAAGACCGAGCTGGCGCGGGCGCTCGCCGAGTTCATGTTCGGCAGCGAGGAATCCCTAATCCGCATCGACATGTCAGAGTTCATGGAGAGGCACACGGTGGCTCGCCTCGTCGGCGCGCCTCCAGGCTACATCGGCTATGAAGAAGGTGGCCAGCTGACCGAAGCCGTTCGGCGCAAGAGCTACTCGGTAGTGCTTTTCGATGAGATTGAGAAGGCGCACCCTGAGGTGTTCAACATCTTGCTCCAAATCCTGGATGACGGCCGTCTCACAGACGCTAAGGGTCGCAAGGTCGACTTCCGCAACACAATCCTAATCATGACGTCGAACGTCGGCACCGAGTCGATCCGCAAGGACACCCGTCTTGGCTTCAGCACAGCACAGGACGTAGAGAAGGATCAAGAGCAGCAGTACGACCGGATGCGAGACAAGGTGCTGGGCGAGTTGAAGAACATGTTCCGGCCCGAGTTCCTGAACCGGATCGACGCGACTGTGATCTTCCATCAACTGGATAGGACCCAGATCCGAGCGATCGTCGACATCATGCTCAACCGGATCCGAACCGATCTTGTCGAGCAGGAGCTCAAGCTGGACGTGACTCTGGCTGCCAAAGACTTCTTGGTGGAGAAGGGTTTCAATCAGGAGTTTGGGGCGCGGCCGCTGCGCCGAGCTATCCAGACCCACGTCGAGGATCCGATGGCGGAAGGCGTCCTCGACGGCCGGTTCCGCCGCGGCGACACCATCTTGGTGGACATCCAGAATGGTGAGTTGGTGATGACGCCGGCAACGGAAGGCGCGCTCGTCGAGACCACGGCCTGATTGCGCGCATTACAGGGAAAGAGCGAATAGGAGCGGGCCGACAGCCCGCTCCTATTCGCTTGCTCCTTGTCCGGGTTCAGAAACACGAGTGACAGTCGAGTGGACCGAGAAGGCCCGCCCCGAGAATAGAGCGAGAGCCCCCGAGTAGGATGGGAATCGTCAGAACAACCATCCGAAAAGGAGGCTCTCAGCATGAAGTCTAAGCGTGTTGGTGGCACTCGGTCGATGCACCTCACCTTCGGGGTG